>CAYYDD010000017.1:0-25863 GCA_964470515.1 uncultured Eubacteriales bacterium
ACCCCTGACCTCTTGATTCGTAGTCAAGCACTCTATCCAGCTGAGCTACGAGCGCGTGTTGGACAACGTATAAGATTATAGTGGCTTTCCGGCGAAAAGTCAAGAGAAAAAAACGATTTTCTTAAAATTTTTCGCCGGAAAGCTGTCATCTTTTCAAATCACGTGTTGCGGGTAAGCTTTTCAACAAGCTCACCGGTACCGAGTACCAGCAAATGATCGCCTTTCAGGAACGACAGATCCGGGCCAGCCAAACAAATATCGCCCTCGCGCTTGACCGCCAGCACGTTGATACCGTGCTTCTGACGGACGTTGATCTCCCGTATACTTTTCCCCACCCATATGCGCGGGACGGCGATCTCATACACCGCCAGCTTGCCGGACAACTGATGATAGTCAAAAATATTGCGACCGCTGTACTGCACTGCCAGCTTTTGCGCCAGATCCTTTTCGGGATAAACGACCTCGTCGGCACCGTTACGCAACAGAAACTTTTCCTGAATACGGGTGCTGGCCTTGCTGACAACACGCTTGGCACCCATCTCCTTAAGCAGACTGGTAATCTCCAGACTGCTCTGGAAGTCGCTGCCGATGCAGACAAAGCAACTGTCAAAACCATTCACAGACAAGCTGCGTAGCACGTCCTCATTCTTACAATCGCCCACCTGCGCACAGGTGACCTGCGGTGCTAAGCGATTGACGGTCTCCTCGCTTTCATCCACGATCATCACGTCGTTGCCTAGCTCGGCCAGACGCAGGCTGAGATGCTCGCCGAAGCGGCCCATACCGATCACCAAAAAGTTCTTTTTCATAGCAGAACTCTCCTTTACCCCACACTCACGGTTTCTTCCGGATACAGTAGCGCGTTCTTTTGCTTTTTCTGCACAAACACCATTGCAAAGGTCAGACTGCCCAAGCGGCCGCAATACATCATCAGCAGTACGACCACCTGCGAAAAGCCCGACAGTTCCCGCGTAACACCAGTGGTCATACCGACGGTATCGATAGCGGAAAAGCACTCAAAAACAATGTCCGTGAGCGCGAGTTCCGGCTGCGCCGCGCTGACCAAGAAAATGCCGGTCAGCACCAGAAGCATCTGAACACCGGTCACGCTGACCGCCTGCACGATAACATCCCGCGGCAAACGGCGGCGGAACAGATTATAGCCGGACTTGCGGAACAGATTGCTGATACAGCAAATGAACAGCACCGCCACCGTAGTGGTCTTGATGCCGCCCGCCGTGGATCCGGGCGAGCCTCCGACAAACATCAGCAGTGTGGTGAGCATCCCGGATGCGGGATGCATCTGATTGACGTCCACCGAATTGAAACCCGCCGTGCGGGGCGTTACCGAGTCAAAAAACGCGTTAAGCAACTGCTGCGCAAACGGCAGCTCGGCGTTGGTGTGATCGCGTTCCAAAAACAAAAACATCAAGGTCGTGACTACGGTGATGCCGACCGTCATCGTCAGTGCCAGCTTGGAATGCAGACGGTACTTTCGGAAGTGCCACTTGTGCCGGACGATATCGTCCCACACCAAGAAGCCAATGCCGCCGATGAGGATGAGCAGTGCGGCCGTGACAACGACCACGCCGTCGTCTGCGAATGAAACCAGCGAGGAATAGGCTCCTTGGTCGCCAAGCAGGTCAAATCCGGCGTTACAGAACGCGGAGATGGACATAAACACCGCACGACCAAGACCGTCCCAAAAGCCGAATTTGGGGATGAAACGACTGGCGAACGCCACCGCACCGAGCAGCTCCACGATGAGTGTCCCTGTAAGTATCTTGCGGGTCAGGCGCACCATACCGCCGATATCCGGTGTGTTGATGCTTTCCTTAAGCAACGTGCGCTGACGTAGCGAGATCTGGCGGTGCAGTGCCATAGAAAAGCCGGTCATCAGCGTCATAAAGCCCAAACCGCCAATTTGGATCAATGTGATAATAACCACACGGCCGAACACCGACCAATGTAGATAGGTATCCACCACGACGAGACCGGTGACACACGTCGCCGAGGTAGCGGTAAACAAGCACGACAAAAACGGCGTGGAGGTGCCGCTATTGGAGGAGATGGGCAGCATCAGCAGCAACGCACCCAGCAAAATAGCCGCCGCAAAGCCCAGGGCAACCAGATGTGGATAGCTGAGCCGCCACCGACGTTTTGTCATACCTCTCCCCTCCTTAGTGCATATTAAATACAGTATACTCCTGATTTTGAATTTTGGCAAGCACTTTACAATGAGTAATAGCGGTTCTCGTCCGACACCCCATACAAAACAAAAAAAACGCCTTTCGGCGTTTTTGTTTTGGTGGGCGTAAACGGACTCGAACCGCTGACCTCCTGCGTGTGAAGCAGGCGCTCTAACCAGCTGAGCTATACGCCCGTATTCAGCCACCGCTGTTGCAGCAGCCAAATAATGATGGTGACCCGAACGGGAATCGAACCCGTGTTACCGCCGTGAAAGGGCGGTGTCTTAACCGCTTGACCATCGGGCCGAAAATGGTGGCTGTAATTGGATTCGAACCAATGACACTGCGGGTATGAACCGCATGCTCTAGCCAACTGAGCTATACAGCCATGTCCGTCCCCGTTCTGGGGACGCAGACTATTATATAGTATGACCACCCGGTTTGTCAAGTCTGTTTTTTATCTTTTTTAAAATTATTGGCAAATCAGTTCCGCATCGGCGGGCATATAGATAGTGATGCAGTGAATGGGGCAATTTTCGGCGCATTTGCCGCAGCCGACACACTTGTTAGGATCAATGGAGGCCAGCGAATCCGTGACTGTGATTGCCCCATATTCACACACCTTGGTGCACTTACCGCAGCCGATACAGCCGACCTTGCACGCTGCACGCGTGACAGCACCCTTATCGTGGCTGGAGCAACGCACGATGCCGTGCACGTTGCTGTCATACATTGCGATGAGCTGTTTCGGACAAGCAACCACGCACTTGGTACAGCCACGGCAAATGGTAGGATCCACATGTGCCAGACCGTCCTTGACAGTAATAGCCTCATACTCGCAAACAGCCTTACAATCGCCGTAACCGAGGCAACCGTAATTGCACTGCCAGTTACCGCCATAGAACTGCGCCGCAGCGCGGCAGGATGGGATGCCGTGATAGTCCAGCTTACGGGCAGTGAACTCTTCACAGCCGCCGCAACGCACCATAGCGATCTTGTGAGCAACCTCGCCGCCTTCAACACCTAACAGGCGCGCCGTAGCTTCCGCCACTGCAACACCGCCGGGCGAGCACAAACCGACCTTCGCACCGTCATTCGCCATAGCTTTGGCATAGCCCTCACAGCCGGAATAGCCGCACGCACCGCAGTTGGCTCCCGGCAACAGCTCCAGCAGTGCTTCGGCCTTTTCGTCCTTCGGCACCGCCATCAGCACGGAGGCGACCGCCAAGATCAGTCCGGCGCCAAGACCCAGACCGCCGACAAGCAGCACAGCTACCAAAATCGTATTCATCGGTACTCCCCCTTTGCTTATAATCCAAACATACCCTGGAAGCCGAGGAACGACACCGAAACGATGGAGGCCGCCACCAGCGTGATGGGCAGACCCTTGAGCGTTTCGGGCACTTCCGCACTTTCCAGACGTTCACGAACGCCGGCAAACATCACCATAGCGAGCAGGAAGCCCAAGCCCGCGCCCAGTGCGTTTACCACAGATTCCACGAAATTGTAGCCGCTGTCGATGTTAAGAATGGTCACACCCAGCACTGCGCAGTTGGTGGTGATCAGCGGCAGATAGATGCCGAGCGACTGATACAACGGCGGAATATAGCGTTTGAGCACGATTTCGACCAGCTGTACCAGAGCGGCAATGATGAGAATGAACACGATGGTTTGCAGATACTCCAGCTCATTGGGAACCAGCAGATACGTGTAGATGGGCCACGTGGCAATGGTAGACATCACCATAACGAAGATAACCGCCACCGACATACCGACTGCGGAATTGAGCTTTTTGGATACGCCGAGGAACGGGCAGATACCTAAGAACTGTGACAGAACGAAATTATTAACGAGCAAGCCGCCTATTACGATAGCAAACAGATTATTCACCGCTGCTCGCCCCCTCTCCGTGGCAAGTGCCCGCCATCGGGCAGGCCGCGCAGGTCGACATTGCCGAAGCAAGCTCGCGGCGCGTCTGATTCTTCTCCAAACGGATGGACAGACGGTTGACCAGCCAGATCATCATACCAAACACGAAGAAACCGCCGGCGGGCAGCACAAAAATAGTGATAGCCGGAAACATACCGCCATCCGGCCAGCCGAAGATAGTACCGTTACCGAGAAATTCACGGATACTGCCCATCACGACCAGTGCCGCCGTAAAGCCGCATCCCATACCGAGGCCATCCAATGCCGACAGACCGACGCTGTTTTTACCGGCAAACGCCTCCGCACGACCGAGGATGATACAGTTGACCACGATGAGCGGCAGATAAATACCCAACGACTGATCGACAGCCGGCAGATAGGCCTTGACCAGCATCTGCACGATGGTGGTAAAGCCGGCGATGATAACGATATACGAGGGCAGACGCACCTTGCCGGGGATCAGGCGGCGCAGCAACGAGATCACGATGTTAGAGCAAACCAACACGAATGTAGCCGCGGCTCCCATACCCAAACCGTTCACCGCAGCGGTAGTCACCGCCAGCGTGGGGCACGTACCCAGCACCAGACGGAATACCGGGTTTTCACGCAGAAGACCTTTGGAAAATTCCTTCCAATACCGATTATTCACCTGCGCTCACCCCTTTCACCAGCTGATACCATACCAAGGCCTGCTCGACCGCTTTGCGCACACCGTTAGAGGTCTTGGTAGCCTGCGATACCGCATCCACCGCGTCCAGCTCGGAGGTAGCAGACTTGCCGACCAGTGCTTCCAGAAAACCGCCCTTGACGATCTTATCCACGTAACCGGCGGTCTCGTTGTCATCGGTGATCTTGACACCGGTGACCTTACCGTCGGCGGAAATGCCGGTCATTACGATCAGGCCTGAGCTTTTACCCACCGAGCTGGCGGTAAACACATAGCCCACTGTCGCACCGTCACGCAGAGCACGATAATACGTTACTTCCGTTTCCTCATCCTGTATAGTCATTTTCTCGAACTCGTTAGCGTCGATAACCTCCAGACGGGCGGCGTTTTCGATCTCCTCCGTGCGCTGTGCGATGGTATCCTTCGTCAGCGCATTCGTACCCGCGAGTGCGGCGGTAACGATACCGGCGATCAGCATCAGTGCCAACGCCGAAATCAGAATATCACGAAACGATTTCATTTCCCCACCGCCTTTCGCTTTTCTCCAAACGGCCGCGGGCGTGTGACACGCTCAATCAGCGGGGTGAGGATGTTCATAATCACGATGGCAAAGGACACACCATCCGGCAGTGAGCCGTACAGACGGATCAGCACGGTCAGCAAGCCGCAACCGATGGCATACACCAATTTACCGGTACGGTTGATGGGGCAAGTCGCATAGTCAGTCGCCATAAAGATAGCGCCCAGCATTAGACCGCCCGACAGAATATGCGCCGGGGCATTGGCACCCAGCAGCCACGTAAACACGAACACCGTGCCGATGTACACCAGCGGGATCATCGGGCTGATAACACGGCGGATGACCAGATACAAGCCACCGAGCAGCAGCGCAACCACGCAGGTCTCGCCCAGCGAGCCGCCGCGCAGGCCGAACAGCAGATCCAGTAGCGAGATCTTCGCCTCCGGATCGTCGGCCATCAGCGCCAGCGGCGTAGCGGAGGAAACAGCATCCGCCTTATTCATCCAGGCAAGCGGCACTTCCCAGTTGTTCATTTCTGCGGGAAAACTGCCCATCAGTACGATACGACCGACCAGCGCGGGATTGACAAAGTTCTGACCCAAGCCGCCGAACATCTGCTTGGCAACCACGATAGCTACCACACTGCCGAAAGCGGCCTGCCAAAGTGGGATCGACGACGGCAGATTAAAGGCCAACAGCAGGCCGGTGACCACAGCGGACAGATCGCCCACCGTCTGCGGGCGCTTCATCACGCGGCGGCTGAGGTATTCCGCAGCAATCGCCGCAGCAACGCACACCAGCTCCACCGCCAGTGCGCGGGGGCCAAACAGCCACACCGACGCGATCAGCGCGGGAACCAGTGCGATGATAACGTCACGCATCACATCCCGCGTATTCATACCGCAGTGAACGTGAGGTGACGAGGAGACCAACAATGTCTGTTCCATTCGTTATCCGTCCTTTCCCGTTATTTTGCCGTGCGCAGCACATCTTTTGCCATACGGATGGTTTGCAGTATGGGACGATGTGCGGGGCAGGAGAACGTGCAACAACCGCATTCCATACACGTCATCGTGGACAGACGGCGCAGCGAGTCGGTATCGTTCGAAATATACGCTTTGGTAATGGAGGTCGGCAGCAGGGACATCGGACACGCATCCACGCAACGACCGCAACGAATACACGTGCTGGCCGGAATCTCCTGCACATCCTCTTCCGCCAGTGCAATAATGGCATTGTTCTGCTTTAAGATCGGCAACTCGGTATCCATCAACGCCAGACCCATCATCGGGCCGCCGTACAGCAGCTTGCGGATCGGCTTTTTGACACCGACATAGTTCAGCACGTCTTGAATGGGAGTACCGATCCACGTACGCAGATTCATCGGTTTTTCCACCGCCGAGCCAGCTACCGTGATACGTTTACGAATAAGCGGCGTACCCGTTTTAAGATAGCGACGCAACTTAGCAACCGATGTGACATTCATCACGATGCAACCCACATCGGCAGGCAGGCCACCTGCGGGAACGATACGGCCGGTACACTCGGCGATCAGCACCTTTTCAGCACCCTGCGGGTAACGGGTACGCAGTGCCTTAACACTGATAACCTGATTGGGATTTTTGATGGTTTCCGCCATACGCGACAAAACGGCAATGGCGGCCGGCTTATTGCTTTCCACACCGATAATCGCACGGGAGGCACCCAGAAAGCTCATAATCGTGCGGATACCGGAAATAATATCCCACGAGTTTTCGAGGCACTCACGGTAGTCGGCGGTAATGTACGGCTCGCACTCTGCGGCGTTGATGACCAGCGTATCGATAGCATCCCGATTTTTCGGATTGAGCTTGACGTGCATCGGGAAGCCCGCGCCGCCCAGACCGACGATACCGGAATTGCGCACCGCAGCGATAAAGTCCTCAAACGTTTCCACCTTGGGCGGTTGCATACTGCTGTGCGGACGACGCTCGCCATCCGACGTGATGACCAGCGCACTGGCCTTGCGACCGCCGGGCAGAAGCAGCTCCTTCGTGCCGGTGACCGTGCCCGAGATACTGCTGTGGATGGGCGCAGAAACAGGCGAATCGCTGTCGCCTATGATCTGGCCGACATCCACGGTATCCCCCACCTTGACGGTCGGAGTACACGGGGCACCGATATGCTGCGCCATCGACACAATGATCTTTTCGGGGATCGGCATCGTCACGCTTTCGCATTCCGCTGCATCCTTATGCTGTGCCGGATGGACACCGCCGTGCGGTTTCCAAATGTTTGAAAATACGGACATAGGATCACACCTTTCAGGGTTTCGGTTTATTTCGAAAATTGTCGAAGATGGGGATAAGTCACGTTCAGAACCAGACCGGTGACAGCGCCGGTAGGGATCGCCATAAGAAGAAGCAGCGGCAGGTAATACCACATCGCACCGCCGAGTAGCACGACAGAAACAAACAACTGCCCGAGGTTATGCGCCGCCGCACCCAGAATGCCCAGTCCCACGAAGCTGAAACGACGATGTAACAGCCGCCGCAGCAGCACCATCGCGATCAATGCCAGCAAACCTCCCGCAGTGCTCATTAGGCACGCGACCGGACCGCGTAGCAACGCAAATACGGCTTTGACCGCCGTGATACCCGCAGCACCGATGACGGAAAGCTCCGCCAGTGCGTACATCACCACCAGATTGGCAAGCCCCAAACGGGCACCGGGTACCGGCAACGGCGGAAGCAGACTTTCTATAAAGGACAAAGCCAACGCCAGTGCGGCTAATACGGCTGTCAGTGTTAAGCGATAAACACGTCGCTTCATGCCGTCACCCCGTCCACCGTTGTATCGCCGCCGAGGATCTGCACACACACGCCCGCCGGGACACACGCGGCCGTTTGACCGTTGCGCGACAACCAGCCACTGTGAACACAGACCTGATCGGGACAATCGCTTTGCGCCACACGCGCACGACCGTTACCGATCTCAACGATCAGACCGATGCCGTTGCTGCCCGCGATCTCCACCGTGCGAGGCTCGTCCAGCGCATAGACAGCCGTATGGCCATCGGGGTACTGCACCGATACCCGCGCGGCGGGAGCACGGCCGAACCACAAAAAAAGAGCGGCCAGCAGAGCCGTTACCAGAACAGCACACGCCGCCGCCATATCGCCGCGACGCAACCATACAGGTCTCAATCGACTCCCCCCATTTGATCGCGTTTTTGCAAAGTTAGCCATATTTTAGCCATATTATTGACTATTATATATCACTTTTCGACGGATTGCAAGCCCAATATCTTACAAAAATGCGGAAATTATCAACATTTCACGCGCTTTTTCATACAA
The DNA here is from genome assembly GCA_964470515.1 of uncultured Eubacteriales bacterium. GTDB lineage: Bacteria > Bacillota > Clostridia > Oscillospirales > Acutalibacteraceae > RGIG3009. The sequence continues at coordinate 8,641 of CAYYDD010000017.1, forward strand.
CGCTTCAAAATTGCCTATCGGCAGTGGATTGACACCTTTTCCCAACTCGATGGTAAATCCCGGTCGATGATACTGCTCGATAAACCAATCCTTGAAGCCTCCGTGAGAGGCCAGCCCTGTCGGCGAGGCGACCGTATATCCGGAGGCCGAGGCCATCGTAAGCGCCATCAGCTGCGCTTCGGGAGGCGTGTGCTCGCCGTACTGCCAATAGATCTCCTCACCCTGACTGTGCAGCGCCACCACGTGACGGAAATCGCCGCGCCCGCACAGCGCAGTCAGCGCACGGGTCTCCGGCTCGCTTTCGGGCGACGGACCGCCCCATTGACGGGCGCACGGCCCGGTAATACCTTTTTTGCGTTCTGCTAGTTGCAATTCTTCCCAACCTGCGTTAAAATTATGATTGATATCTACACCGTTGGCGTTCGCCTGCCATCCGCTTTGCGGATCACGCTGTGCGATCTCCACGCCATCGGGATTGACCATCGGCACCAGTACCAATTGGCGACCAGACATAGCGCGCCGCACATCCCATCCGGCCAAGGTACTGTTTTCCGCGAGTGCCGCGCACAGCTCCTCGCACAAGCGCAGGCAAGCAAGCGAGGTCAGCGATTCCAGCCCGTGAAACGCAGCGGCCATCAGCACCCGCTCGCGGCCGTTTCCCAGTGTGAGTCCCCACAGATTGCGTCCCTGCACACTGCGGCCGATGGGGGCGACGCACAAAAAACGATATTGCGCGGCAAGTGCGCCGATAAGCCCGCTGACGGTGCCGTGTGTCATCGTCTGTGCCGCTGTTAAGTATATCATACAGCATCCCCCTTATCGTATGTTTATTAACAAGGAGAGACAAATATGAACTTAAAAGAGAAAACTCTGACCCGCGAATACCGATTCAAAGGGCGTATCATCAACCTGCGCACCGACACGGTGCGACTGCCGAACGGTGCCGAGGCCGGACGTGAGGTGGTGGAGCACCCCGGCGGCGTGTGCGTCGCTCCGCTGACCGATGAGGGTGAGCTGCTGTTCGTGCGCCAGTATCGGTATCCTTACGAGGAAGTCGTGCCGGAGCTGCCCGCCGGCAAGCGTGACCGCCATGGCGAGGCGCCGCTCGAATGCGGTAAGCGGGAGCTGTTGGAAGAAACAGGTGCTACTGCGTCGGAGTATATCTTTCTCGGTCGTGTCTACCCCACTCCAGGCTTTTGCAACGAGGTCATCTATCTGTATCTCGCCCGCGGTCTCAGCTTCGGTAAAGCTCAACCGGACGAGGATGAATTTGTCGAAGTCGAGCGCATCCCACTCGACCGTGCGGTGGAAATGGTAATGAACAATGAGATAACCGACGCGAAAACACAGATCGCGGTGTTAAAGGTCGCACGGTTACTAAAGAAATAACCAAGACTCCCCTGACAAGGGGAGTCTTTTGCTATGGCGGCGAGTTATACTATCAAGTGCAACACTATCTCACCATAGAAGAACGCTGTTGTCTACGAGAATATTACAACAAAGGGTACCGTTATCGCAAATTGCCGAACTGTTAGGGCGCCATGTCAGTACGATTTCAAGAGAGATCCGACGGAACCGCCGCTTTATGAACGTGAAACCGGCATATTACCAACGGCAAAATCGATTATTGCGGCGTTATCAGAGCTGCCGGATGAGGCTGTTAAGTCAATCACCTGTGACAGAGGCACCGAGTTTGCCAATGGGCAAATGATTGAGGAGCAACTCGGCTGCAACGCGTACTTTGCAGATCCCTACTGTGCGTGACAAAAGGGAAGCAACGAGAATTTGAATGGTTTGCTCCGTGAGTTTTATCCCAAAGGGGAAAAGCTATCTTGAGTTGGTTCGACTACACTAAAAAAGAACCTGGCGTTGATCAACGCCAGGCCCAAAAAGGTTTTAGAATTTCAAAAACCGGTCGATTGGTTTGAGCTTTCTCTCAAATTGTGTTGCACTTAGTTTGACAATCCATCTGCTGTTTAATTGTTATTTGCTTGTTCAATGCACGCGTCGATCACCAACACCACCGCAAGGGCTGCGGTCACATCCGAACCGGGTGCGATGCTCAGACAATAGGTATCACCCCACGTAAACCACTCTTTGGATACCGATACAATGGGAGTGCCACGATCATAGATCGCATAATCGTGGCCCAAGAAGTCACCCGTTACATTCCACCCGAGACCGTTCACACTATACTCGTGGCGAAAGAATGTAAACTCCTTGACCACCTCAGCGACCTGAAAGCCGTTTTTGTAAATATAATACTTCGGCAGGAAGGACATCACCTTTTGCTGGATAAACGCCAGCTCGGTGCCGTTTAAGTCATACAGATGCAATCTCTTGCCCCATGTAAAGACCTCGCCCTCTACGCGGTACCGCTCGTTACCGGACTCATCGTAGATAGAGAACTTATCACCCCACGTGAATACGTGTTGCTTGATATACAGATTCATATGATCGCCTCCTATCCCTGATAATCATACCACTCAGGATACCATTCTGTCAACACACGCCGCCGTTCTGTTCCTGCTTCCTTACCGCATACAGTATGAGTGGAGGGATGGGTATGTGGGATCGGTTGATCGTATTCGGTTATCTGGTGATACTGGTGGCCGTCGGCCTGCGCGGCGGGCAGCGTGTCAAAAACGCGGATGATTTTACCGCCACCGGCAAGCGGTGCGGTACGGGGGTGGTGTTTGCGACGCTGTCGGCCTCCTTTATCGGCGGCGGATATTCCTCCGGCAACGCGGCGGCCGCATACGAGACAGGCATCGGTACATCATTGGCCTTGTTCGGCTTCAGCATCGGTATGTTGCTCATCGGTAATTATTTAGTGCCGGGTGTCGCACGTTTTCCGCACGCCAAGACTGTAGGAGGCATTATGGGAGAAGCCTACGGTGAACGCGCACGGCAATTGACGGGTATCTTTTCCTTTTTATGCTGTGCGGGAGTGGTGGGTGCGCAAATGGAATCCATCGGTCTGGTATTCCACTCCCTGCTCGGTGTTTCCAAGACGGTCGGTACCCTCATCGGCTGCTCGGTCGTGCTGCTGTACACGACGTTCGGCGGTATGGAATCGGTGCTGACGGCGGATATGATCCAGTTCTTTTTGCTGGCTCTCGGTATGCCGCTGCTGCTCCTTATCGCCGTGGTCGCCGGCGGCGGGCCTGTGACCGTATGGAACAACATCCCCAACGAGCTGTTAAACCCACTGAACGGCACTACCCTACCGGCATTTCTCTCGCTGTTTTTCTCGATGATGTGCGGCGAGGCACTGGCTCCTCCGTATATGCAGCGGCTGCTGATCGGCAAAACCCCGCGTGCGACCGCCCGCGGTACGATGCTCAGCGGCTTGTTTTCGATGCCGTTCTTTCTCGTCACCGCCGGTATCGGACTGACCGCGCGGGCACTCGGTCTGGGCGGTGAAGCCGCCACCGTAATGCCCGACCTGATCCTTCGCGTGTTGCCCGTTGGCCTGCGCGGGCTACTGATGGCGGCAATGACCTCTATCATTCTCTCTGCGGCTGATGGCTTTTTGAACGGTGCGGCGGTGAGCCTGACGTGCGATACCATTCTGCCGAGCCGACCGTCTATGGACGACCACGCTCAGCTGCGCTGTCTGCGCACCGTCAATTTCGTCACCGGTGCAGCGGCGATGACCGTGGCCTTTCTGGTTCCGAACGTGTTTTCTATCCTGCTGCTCGCCTACTCATTCTGGAGCCCCGCCATATTGGTTCCGCTGGCCGCAGCACTGCTCGGTGTCAAGACTGATGAACGCACCTTTCTCCGTTCGCTGACCGCCGGGCTGAGCATTTGCCTTGTATGGAATCACATACTAGGGCAACCACTCGGCATCGACGGTACCACTGTGGGAACGCTCGCCAATCTCGTCGTGTTTTTATGCCATTATTTCTGTCCGAAAAGGCACTTAACAAAGTAGTAAAAGCGGTGTATTCCCCACTTGAAGACTATATTAAGATGATATTTCGGAAGTACACGTATGTTTATTGACATTCACGCCGGAAATCGAAGATCCCTTGTATTTCAGCCGCTCGTTTCGTTCGGTACACGGCGTATCGCCGCAGGAGTATCGGAAGCAAAAGATATAACGGAGGGATCGTATGAGATCTCTCCGTTTCTAATTTGGTTTCCGAATAGTAAGCGGCAACGGCATCCGTCGCGTAAATTTGTTAAAAACATAACGATTAAAAAAGCGGAAAAATATGGTTGACAGCGGACAGGTGTTCGGTTATAGTGTATAATGAGGTAGGATATGGGCTATCTGTCATTGCATCTTTATTAAGGATACCAAACCACCTCCTGAGAACCTTATCTATCCCCCGGTCACGGGCGGTGATGATAGACAATTTACACAGAGAGAGGGAATTATAATGGAAATCCTGTTGATCAGTGCGGTCGCAGTAATCCTTGCCCTCTCGTTCGCAGCTTTTAACTTCTTCAAGGTTAAAAAGATGGACGAGGGCACGGAGAAGATGAAGGAGATCGCCTCGGCAATCCGCGTCGGCGCCAACGCCTTTATTCGGTATGAGTACCGGGTGCTGGCGATCGTGGTGGCCTGCGTGGCTGTCTTTCTGGGTGTGGTACTACAGTGGTACGCCGGTGTATCGTTTGTGATCGGTGCACTGATGAGTGCGCTGGCCGGCTACATCGGTATGAAGATCGCTACCTACGCCAACGTGCGCGTATCCAACGAAGCGCGCCAGACCAAGGAGATCGGCAAAACGCTGAAAGTCGCGTTCCGCGGCGGCTCCGTGATGGGTCTGTGCGTTGCGGGCTTTGCGTTGCTGGGTCTGCTGCTCGTCTATTTGATCTTCGGTCTGGGCTTTTCCCAGCTCGAGAATATGGAGGAGACCAAGAACTGGCTCGGTATCGCGATCACGCCGTTTGCCACGACCGTTTCCAACTACGCGCTGGGTTGCTCGCTCATCGCGATGTTCAACCGCGTCGGCGGCGGTATCTACACCAAGGCCGCCGATATGGGTGCTGACCTGGTAGGTAAGACCGAAGCCGGTATCCCCGAGGATGACCCGCGCAACCCCGCCACCATCGCCGACAACGTCGGTGACAACGTGGGTGATGTCGCCGGTCTGGGTTCCGATTTGCTGGAAAGCTTTGTCGGCTCGATGGTATCCGCCATCACACTGGCCATCAGCCTGTTCGCCGCATTCAAGTTCTCCGGCGAGCTGCTGAGCAAGCTGTACCTCTACCCCATCGTCTTCTGCGGCTGCGGCCTGATCGCCTGTTGTCTGGGTATCGCCTCGCTGCTGTTCAAGAAAAAGGCTTCCCGTGCACCGCACAAGGAGCTCAACCTGTCCACCTGGATCTCCGCCGGTCTGACGCTGGTCGCCGGTCTGGTGCTGACCTACCTTATGTTCGGCAACTCCTCTGCTGAGGAGATCAAAAACTTTGGTTTCTCGCTCGGCTGGATCTCGCCGTGGATCGGCGCGGCAGTGGGTATCGTGTCCGGCATCGTGGTTGGTATGATCGCCGAGTATTATACCAGTGCGGATTACAAGCCCACGCAGAATCTGTCACAGGCCTCGAAAGAGGGGCCGGCACTGACCATCACGCAGGGCTTGGCTCTGGGTATGAAATCCTGTATGGCTCCCTGCATCGTGCTAGGCCTGTCCATTCTGGTCGCGTATTACGTGTCCGGCTCGTACGGCGTGGCGATGGCCGCCGTGGGTATGCTGTCCTTTGTGGCAGTGACGGTCTCCGTTGATACCTACGGCCCCATCTCCGACAACGCCGGTGGTATTGCGGAAATGTCCGAGCTGGACGAGGGTGTGCGCAAGATTACCGATACGCTGGATTCCGTGGGTAACACCACTGCGGCTATCGGCAAGGGCTTCGCCATCGGCTCGGGTGCGCTGGCTGCTCTGGCACTGATGATGTCCTATCTGTTCGCCAGCGGCTTCGTCGGTGACACGCTGACGCTGAACATCGTGGATCCGATGACGCTGGCCGGTGCCATCATCGGCGGTGCGTTGCCGTTCCTGTTCTCCGGTATGCTGATCGACGCGGTCGCGAAGGCCGCCCGTAAGATGGTGGCGGAGGTCCGCCGTCAGTTCAAGGCGTTCCCCGGTATCCTGAAGGGTACCGAGAAGCCGGATTACAAGACCTGCATCGAGATATCAACCAAGGGTGCTATCGGCGAAATGAAGGTGCCCGCGATGATGGCCATCGTCGTTCCGGTGGCCTGCGGCTTCCTCTTCGGTGTCAACTTCGTGGGTGGTCTGCTTATCGGTTCGACCATCTGCGCCATTATGATCGCTATCTTCACCGGCAACTCCGGCGGTGCGTGGGATAACGGCAAGAAGTACATTGAGTCCGGTGCGGTTGAGGGTGAAAGCAAGGGCTCTGAGGCACACAAGGCCGCTGTCGTGGGCGATACCGTCGGGGATCCTCTAAAGGATACCGTCGGTCCCTGCTTGGACATCTTCATCAAGATTATGTCCACCGTGGCGCTAGTCACCGTTTCGCTGTTCCGTGAGTACAATCTGGCGGCGTGGATCGGCAGCCTGTTCTGATAACATAACGATGACCCGGCAAGAGCATTCTTGCCGGGTCGTTTTTTTACCGATCAACCGGCGCGTTCGATCTCACGGCGCAGGCGTTTGATGATCTTCTTTTCCAAGCGGGAAATATACGATTGCGAGATGCCAAGCAGATCGGCGACCTCCTTCTGCGTGTGCTCTTGCTCGCCACCGATGCCGAAGCGCAGGCGCATAATGGTTTGTTCCCGCTGCGGCAAATGCGACACACATTCCAGCAGCAGATCGCGCTCCGCCTCCTGCTCAATGCCGCGGTGCACAATATCGGGATCGCTTCCTAGGATATCCGAAAGCAACAGCTCGTTGCCGTCCCAATCCACATTCAGCGGCTCGTCGATGGATAGCTCGTGCCGCAGCTGGGTGTTTTTGCGCAGGAACATCAGTATCTCGTTTTCGATGCAACGGGAGGAGTAAGTAGCGAGCTTGATATTCTTATCTGCACGAAATGTGCTGACCGCCTTGATAAGCCCGATGGTGCCGATGGAGATCAGATCCTCGATACCCACACCGGAATTTTCAAATTTGCGGGCAATATATACTACCAGACGCAAATTGTGTGTGATGAGTGTATCCCGTGCGCCCGCATCCCCATCGGCCGCACGCCGCAGAGCTACGGCCTCCTCCTCGGCGGTCAGGGGCGGCGGCAGAGTGTCGGCACCGTGGATATAATAGATGCCCTCCCCTGCTTTTTTCAGAAACAAGCACCGCAGCAGTGCCAGCAACTTTCGCATCATCGTTTTCCCCTTTCTTACAGATCGAGCACATCGCCGCCGATCAGCGCAGTATACTCGCCGCAGCCCGGCTCGTCGGACAGTGCCACGTACACACCGGTAATATCACGCGGCGGCTCACCATTCCGCTTGACCGTGACGGCGGCCGGCACAAAAGCAGGCAGCAGGCCGTTGCCGCTGACCGTGCGGTACGGTATCATCCGCAGCCGCGGAGTGATACACACCGCACCCCCGCCCTCGGCACTGCGCAGAGCTTCGCCGAGCGGCAGCGGCAGATACGGCATCAGTGCCTCACGGTGAACGAGGATAACCGGGATGCCGGAGAACGGCTCACGCAGGTGCAGCCCGGTATCGTACAAGGCACGGCATTCGCAGAAACCGCAGCCGTCGCTGACGGTGACCGTATAATCCAACGCTGCGGGGGCGCGTTTGCGCGTCAAACGCTCGTACAGTCGTATTACCGCGTAGCTGACAAGTGCCAGCACCGTCAGCGTCAGCGGCGAAATATCGCAGTAAATGACACCGTTGCGGGTGAGCACCGTTTCACTGCCGGTGAGATACCACAGCGCGGTGACCAACCCCGACAGCAGTGCCGACACGCAAAACAGTGTGACGACCTGACGGATATAGCGTTTCAGACCGTGCCACACGAAGGCAATACGGATCATCAGCACGGCACCAAGCAGGTGCAACAGCAGGGACAGGGCAGTCGGGACGGTCAATAATATCTGGCAGGCGGCGATACCGCCGAGTGCGGCACCGAGCACTACGCGAAAGCGGCGGGTGGGCAGATGCAGAAGCCGCGCGGTCAATGACAGCAGTAAATAGTCGATAAACCAGTTAAGTACGATCAGTACGTCCAGATAGATGACCGGCATTGTCCCACCCCCGTGTTTAATTATACTCACGAAATAGCGAAAATCCTGCCGAAATCGGGAAAATGAAAAAATTTTAAACACAGCGGATGAACTGTTGAATCGCGGTGGTTTTTGTGGTATGCTAATAGCAATAAGGAGGTAATCACTATGAAAAAAGGTTTGATCATCGTTTTGGTTGTTATCGCCGTTGTCGGTCTGATCGTCGGTCTGTTTGTCGGCTGCTATAACGGCTTGGTGGACGCGGAGCTGGAGGTGGATTCCAAGGCCGCTACGGTGGATACGATGCTCACTCGCCGTGCGGATCTTATCCCCAATCTGGTGAGCACGGTCAAGGGTTATGCCGCGCACGAATCGGAGGTGTACACCGCCATTGCGGATGCGCGTTCCAAGCTCGCGGGTAGCACCACTACCGAGGATAAGCTAGCCGCCAACGATGAGCTGAGCTCGGCTATCAGCCGGTTGCTGGTCGTAGTCGAGCAGTATCCCGAGTTACAGGCGAGTCAGCAGTTCATTGCGCTGCAGGATCAGTTAGAGGGTGCGGAAAACCGCATTTCCACCGCACGGACGGATTATAACGAGACGGTGAAGGAATACAACACCAAGCTGCGCCGTTTCCCCACCAATCTCATTGCGGGGATGTTCGGCTTTGAGGCGCGCGAGATGTACGAGGCTCCCGCCGGAGATCAAGATGCACCTGTGGTCGATTTTAGCTGAGGCGCGGTATGAGGTGTGTGAAAACAGCGGTCGTCCTGCTGCTGGCGGTGCTGTTGACAGCACTGCCGGTGAGCGCGGCACTTGAGCTCTCGGAGCCGACAACCCGGTTTTTCGTGAACGATTTTGCCGACGTGATGGACAGTGCTGCCGAGGATGCGGTGTATGCTGCCGGTGTGCAGTTATATGAAAAGACGGGGGCGCAGGCCGTGGTGGTGACAGTGGAGTCCTTGGATGGTGCCGCCATTGAAGATTACAGTCTGCATCTGGGACGTAAATGGGGCATCGGCGACGACGAAAAGAATACCGGCGTGCTGTTGCTGCTGGCCGTGGAGGATCGCGATGTGCGCATTGAGGTCGGTTACGGCTTGGAGGGCGCAATCACGGATATGCGCTCGGGCATCCTGCTGGACAATTACGCCATCCCCTATTTTGCCGAGGATGATTTTGAGACCGGTCTGCAAAAGACATACGATGCGATCGTGAACGAAGTTTATCTGGAGTTCGGTTTAGAAGCCGACCCCGATTATGTGCCGGCGGACGACCTCAACGGGGGTGACGGCATTATGGGAGACATTGGCGGTATCGCGTTAGCGATCGTAATCCTGGCTCTCCTATCGTTCATCGGCGGACGCGGATTTCCCCTGTTCATCGGTAGCGGTTTCCGCCATCATAGCGGTGGAGGCTTCCATCATCACGGAGGCGGCGGCTTCGGCGGCGGTGGTTTCCGCGGAGGTGGCGGCTCCTTTGGCGGCGGTGGAGCATCGCGGAGATTTTAGACCACCGATTTCGGCCGATACAGATGTACCGATAATAAGCAAGAACGAGCCTCACGATTTGGTCGGGAAGCTCGTTCTTATGTTTTACTGTTGTTTTACAAAAATTTTCTGGTAATTCCCGGTAATATGCAGTATAATGGGGTTGTTGAAAGGGAGACCTGCAAAATGAGCAATGCAAATAGCATTTTAACCGCGCTGAACAACAGACGGTATGACTCAGCTTTGACACGGCTGTACGGTGCCGACGCGGTTTTCTCGCAACGTAAGCGATATCTCAAAGCCGTGGAAACGTTTGTGGAGTTATACGGTGACAGTGACGATATCGCGCTGTTTTCCGCCCCCGGCCGCACCGAGATCGGCGGTAATCATACCGACCACAATCACGGCTGCGTACTGGCGGCGGCCGTCAATCTGGATATCATCGGCGTAGCCGCCCCCACGGAGGAGCGGGTCATCCGCATCCAGTCAGCCGGGTACAAGCCTGACACCATTGACCTGAACGATCTCGCAGTACACCCGAAGGAGACCAACCGCTCCGCATCGTTGGTGCGCGGCGTGGCGGCACGTTTCGATCAGCTTGGCTATACCGTCGGCGGTCTGCGGGCATATACTACATCGAACGTTCTAAAAGGCTCGGGCCTGTCCTCATCGGCGGCGTTTGAGGTGTTGCTCGGCACGATGCTGAACCATCTGTTTAACGGCGGACGCGTGGACGCGGTAGAGATCGCGAAGATCGCGCAGTACGCCGAAAATGTGTATTTCGGCAAGCCGAGCGGTCTGATGGATCAGATAGCCTCGTCGGTGGGTGGTATCATCACCCTTGATTTTGCAGATGCAGAGTCCCCCGTTATCCGCACGGTGGATTACGATTTTTCACAAAGCGGGCACAAGCTGTGCATCGTGGATACCGGCGGCAATCACGCCGGCCTAACACACGAATACGCCGCAGTGACCGAGGAGATGAAGAGCATTTCCCGTGCGCTGGGTGTGGAATATCTGCGGGAGACCTCTTACGAGGCGTTGCTGGATAAGCTCTCCACCATTCGTGAGTCATGCGGTGATCGTGCGGTGCTGCGTGCGATGCACTTCTTCGGCGATAACGCCAGAGTCAGTGAGCAGGTCGCCGCGCTGAAAAAGGACGATTTTACCACGTTCTGCCGCTTGGTGACCGCTTCGGGTCATTCCTCATTTGAGTATCTGCAGAACATCTATTCCAACGCGGATGTGCGGTTCCAAGGCCTATCGCTGGCGTTGGCGCTGGCACAGCGTGTGCTGGACGGCGAGGGGGCTTGCCGTGTTCACGGCGGCGGATTCGGCGGTACAACACAGAACTTTGTGCCGGAGTACAAGGTAGCAGCCTTTACGGAAACGATGGAAGCGGTGTTCGGCCACGGCAGCTGCCACAGCTTAACGATCCGCCCCTGCGGCGGCGTACGGATCGAAGCGGAAAATTAAATTCAAAACAAACGCGGTGTGTCATTACGACATACCGCGTTTGTTTTGATAGGATCCCTCGCCGACTGTATTGGTAATTATGATTTTATTTGAGCGGACGGGCGTTCCAGATGGTCTCCGCATAATCGCGGATAGAACGGTCGGAGGCAAACTTACCACTGCACGCGGTGTTCAGCAACGCCATACGCGTCCAGGCATCACGGTCGCGGTAAGTCTCGCCCGAGCGCCGCTGTGCGTCCTGATACGAGGCAAAATCCGCCAGCACCATATACGGATCCTTGGTTAACAGCGAACCCGCGATCTCGGCGTAATTGCGACCTCCGAATCCCTTGTACATCGCGTCGATCGCGCGGCGGATGCGCGGGTCAGCCTGATAAAATTCCTGCGGATGATAACCGATCTGCTTCCGGGCAGTGACCTCCTGCTCGTTCATACCGAACAGGAACATATTCTCCGCACCGACCTGCTGACAGATCTCCACGTTGGCACCGTCGAGCGTACCCAGTGTGATCGCGCCGTTCATCATCAGCTTCATATTGCCGGTGCCACTCGCCTCGGTACCCGCCAGCGAGATCTGCTCACTGATATCCGCGGCCGGCATCAGCAGCTCGGCCAGCGTGACGCGGTAATCCTCCAAATACACCACACGTAGCTTTTCACGGATGACCGGATCTCTTTCGATCTCCTCGGACAGCTTGCAGATAAAGCGGATGATCTCCTTGGCAAGGAAATACCCCGGTGCGGACTTCGCGCCGAAAATATAGGTGCGCGGCGTAATATCCAGCGTGGGGTCCTCTTTGAGTGCCAGATACGTATCCAGAATATTCAGCGCATTGAGGTGCTGACGCTTGTACTCGTGCAAACGCTTGACCTGCACGTCAAAAACGGATACGGGATCCACGGTGATGCCGTTGTTCTTCTTAATATATTTCGCCAACCGCTCCTTGTTGCGCTGCTTGATCGCCATAAACGTCTCGCGCACGGCGGCATCGTCTGCCAGCGGCTTGAGCTTTTCCAGCTCAGCGGCATCCAGTACAAAACCGTCGCCGATATGCCCGGTGATGAACTGCGTCAGCTCCGGGTTGGCCTGACACAGCCAGCGACGGTGCGCGATACCGTTGGTGACGTTGCGGAATTTCTCCGGCATCACACTATACGCGTCACGGAACACGGTCTGCTTCAGGATCTCACTATGGATCTGCGCCACACCGTTGACCGCATGCGACGCGGCCACGCACAGATTCGCCATACGCACCACGCCATAACTGATAATAGCCATACGGCTGACCTTTTCCACATCGCCGCCGGTGGCTTCCATCATCTGCGCACCAAAGCGGTTGTTGATCTCACAGACGATCTGATGAATACGCGGCAGACGCTGACGGAACAGATCCTCCGGCCAGCATTCCAGCGCTTCCTTCATCACGGTATGGTTGGTATATGCCACCGTACGGGTGACGATATCCCACGCATGCTCCCAGCCGTAGCCGCACTCATCCAGCAGCAAACGCATCAGCTCGGGGATTGCGAGAGTCGGATGCGTGTCATTGATATGGATAGCAGCCATTTCCGGCAGATTATCCAGCGTGCCGAACTGCTCCAGATGACGGTATACGATATCCTGCACCGACGCGGAGGCCAGAAAATACTGCTGCGACAAGCGGAGGGATTTGCCCTCACGGTGATCGTCGGCGGGATACAGCACCTGCGTGATGATCTCCGCCATTGCCTTCTGCTCTACGGCGCGCATATACTCGCCCTGATTGAACAGCGACATATCCATCCCCGGGGCGGTAGCTTTCCACAAACGCAGCGTGGACACACCCTTCCCGTCCTTACCGGCAACCATCAGATCAAACGGCTGTGCGATGACACGGGTAGCGTTGACGTGCTCGACGTGATGATAGGTGCCGTCCCACCACTCGTGAACCTCGCCGTCGAACAGCACGTCCTTGGCAAGCTCGGGACGCGGCAGCAGCCAGCACTGGCCGCCGGGCAGCCAGAAATCGGGCAGCTCGGTCTGCCAGCCGTCCACCAGCTTCTGACGGAAGATGCCGCACTCATACAGCAGCGAATACCCGATGGCGGGAATGGACGCTGTGGCCAGACCATCCAAAAAGCACGCTGCCAGACGGCCGAGGCCGCCGTTGCCGAGACCGGCATCCGGCTCCAGCTCATACAGCGAATCCAGCTTTACCTTGTACTCCGACAGCACAGCGCGCACCACGTCGGTCAGATTCATATTGAACAGCGTATTCTTCAGCGAGCGACCCATCAGAAATTCCATACACAGATAGTAGACCTGCTTGGACTGCTGCTTGTGGGTCTTGGAAATGTATTGGATACGCAACGTACGCATTCGATCACGCAGGACAAGAGCCAGTGCCTCGTAAAAATTCTCATTCGTGGCTTGTTCCGGTGTGACGGAAAACGCCGTGAGCAGCTTGGCGCACAGCTCCTCGCGCAGGGTATCCTTCTCTGTCGCGGAGACCGTTGCCTTCTTTGGGGAAGCAGCCATAATCCTTTCTCCTTTTCTGCAAGGTATGCTTACAGTATATACTACATCTCAAAAAAAAGCAATACTTATTCACTCTGACCAAGAATTTCCTTTTTTGCCGCTGTTTTTGGCCTTCTGTTTTGACTTTGTGCACAAAAAATTGATATTTTTTGGCTGTAGCAAAACCGTATTTGCATTTTAGCCGCCGATGTGTTAAAATAAGGGACGGATTAGGAGGTGCTGTGATGGCACAGCTCAATATTGTTTTGGTAGAGCCGGAGATCCCGCAGAACACGGGAAACATCAGCCGCACCTGCGCCGCAACGGGCAGTCGGCTGCACATCGTCAAGCCGATGGGCTTTACCATTGACGACCGCAAGCTCAAACGCGCCGGACTGGATTACTGGCATCTGCTGGATATTACGTACTATGAGAATCTGGCAGAGTTTTTCGAGACAAATCACGGTCCGTTTTTCTATTTCACCACCAAGGGCACACACATTTATTCCGACGTGAAATACCCGGACGGTGCGTATCTGGTATTCGGCAAGGAGACGAAGGGACTGCCGGAGAAGCTGTTGCACGAGCATCCCGACGAATGTGTGCGCCTGCCAATGCTGGATGATGACGCGGCCCGTTCGCTGAACTTGTCCAACACGGTGGCCGTCGGCGTGTATGAGGTGCTGCGTCAGTGGGGCTACCCTGCCCTGCGCACCAAGGGACATCTTACAAAATATTGATAAAAATCCATTGACAAACGCCGCCGTATCCACTATAATAGGGTGTGCTGCGTGGAGAGTTGTCCGAGTGGTCGAAGGTGCAGCACTCGAAATGCTGTAGGGCGAAAGTCCTCTAGGGTTCGAATCCCTAACTCTCCGCCAAAACGAAAATCCTGTCGATTATTGTCGGCAGGATTTTTCGTTTTGTATTATTCATTTTTCATTATTCAATATTCATCATTCATTCGACAGGATTTTCAATGAATAATGAATGATGAAATAGCTTACGCTGATGAATAATGAATAATTGATTTTACCTTATGTTTCTGCTATAATGTTTAAAGAGGCGGTGATTATATAATGGCACTTTTTAAAAATAAAAAAACAATTCCTGAAGATAAATATAGAATTATTAAAATAGGCAAAGATGCTATTTATGAGGTCCTTAGAGAATATATAATTGATAATCAAGAAGATTTTTTTGATGTAACGGATGGTACTAAAATTGTTACACATTTTGAAATAGATTGGAATAACGGCGAGTTTATTTGCATTGCAAGAAATGAATATGGAGAAAACGAACATTTACAGTGTAACATTAACACAGCAGAACTTTTATCAAAAATGAAAGATACAACTAAAACTATGTTTATAGATAAAAGATATGTTGAAATTTCAGAAGAAGAAATAAAAAATATGTAGGGGTTCGAACACATAGGTCAAAAAATCAAAAGGGTTCAAATTTGTGCAACCCTTTCAGAAAAAGACCTATGCTTTGATACAAAGCATAGGTCTTTTTCAACGAAATAAATCCCCTTCGGGCGTGAAATATTGCTTCGCAACGTGAAATACGCTGCGGCGTATAGGGATTCATTTCATTTCACTTGATGCGATAGCATCAATTTTCACAATTTACGGAGTAAATTATTTCACATTTGCCGTAAGGCAAATATTTCACTTATTTCATATCGCTAAAAGACAAGTAATCGTTAAAATGCCGCCTTGGTTGGCTCGTCAATGGAAGAGATACCTTTTATAATTTGAAGAAGGATCCAAATAAAATCGGTAAAGACATTGTTGAGAGCCTAAAGAGACATGTTATTCCCGTCTTTGAGATTCTCAACAGTCGTGATGCAATCTTGAAGCACGGATTAGAATACACTTGTTTTGATCAATTCAACAATCATTTGAGTCTGCTTGAAGAAGCAATGATTTTTGGCCGAAGAGGAAATCTTACCGAGGCAACTCGTTTATTTAAGGTCTATTATCAAAATGCACTCGCAGAATATAATCGCGACCTGGAACAAGGCACCAAGACTTATCTGAAAAAAGTAACCGTATGGTTTACCGCAACGCAAAGACCAACGAAACTGAAACAATTACTGCAACTAAAAGCGGATATGTAAGAACTTACTGTGCCAATAAAGGACACATAACTTACCTTGAAGAGTTGGCACAAGAATTAGGAATTGTTCTTTGCACCCCCTAAAATGGCTTTGCACCCCCTAATCTCAAAAGGGGGTTCATTTGTATCAAAATTAGGGTCAGTTCCCAAAACAGAAAAGGTCACCCTTGGCGTACCTGCGATAAAGCAGTATTTTGCATTAACGAATGTAAAGTACCGCTTTATCTATTTAACAACGAATTGATAATTGAAAAAATGAAAAAATATGCTATAGTAAAATCGTAAGCTTACAAAATTTATTTTGGAGGTACGATATGAACATTAAAATAGGTACAATTATCAAAAAACTTCGCGCAGAAAATAATATTACGCAAGATACTCTTGCTACAGCAATAGGTGTGACACCTCAAGCTATATCTCGCTGGGAGTCTGAAGGCGGATATCCCGATATTGAACTCCTGCCCGCGCTGGCTGATTTCTTCTCAGTTAGTACAGATGAACTTCTCGGATATAAATTGTCTGAAAGAGAACAAGAACTCGCCAACATTAAGAAGGAGATGGAGCGCCTTGCAGAAGTTGGTT
Source organism: uncultured Eubacteriales bacterium (assembly GCA_964470515.1). Lineage (GTDB taxonomy): Bacteria > Bacillota > Clostridia > Oscillospirales > Acutalibacteraceae > RGIG3009. Next base: position 24,973 of record CAYYDD010000017.1, read on the forward strand.
CTGTTGAAGAGCGAGTAGCTTATGCAAGAAATGCTTTTGCCCATTATCCGAACGATTATGAGATTCGAGATCATCTTGCGGTGTGCCTGTATTTTGTATGGGAGGAAACGCACGATGAGGCGCTTTTCAAGGAGATCGAATCGCTGCTTGGATCGGTAGCCAACGAATGTAACGATGAGAATACACGATACGACGCTATCAATACTCTTATCACACTGTATGGAGAAGTCAAACAGTCTGAAAAGGCAAAAGAGTGGGTGAATCGACTAACACCTATGAAATACCGTCGCGAAACGGCTCTTTCGGGCGGAATTGGTGACGGAAAGACCAAATTCTATATTCAAGATGAAATTGATAAGCTGACTGACGCCCTTGGCCTTGCTATTCGCAATCTTGTACTGAACGAGGATCTTCCTAATGATCCCTCCACATGGGAAAGTAAAATCGAAATGCTCCGCATTTCTAATCAACTATACTTCATGATCTATGGCGATGATCTTATGTTCCATCATAACCGGATATCCTTTAATCATTGGGTGATCTCCACTTACCAAATGTCACTTGGCAAAACCGAAGGAGCTATGGAATCTCTTGAAAAGATGTGCGATCATGCCGTAACTTACGATATATCCTATCAGAATGATCACGGCAAGCATTTCACTTCCTTCTTGGTTGATACTCAAGTCTATCCCGAGAAAAACAAAGATTTCCATGAACTCACAGAACATACGCATTGCTACTATATGCTGGATCGCTTACAACACGGTCGATATGATTGTATCCGCCAAGATCCTCGTTTCATTTCAATCATCGAAAAATTAAATCAGTATGCGAAATAAGTTATTCAGCCCCGCCTCGCGCGGGGCTTCGCTTTTGTGTCCACAAAAGCAG
>CAYYDD010000018.1:0-25638 GCA_964470515.1 uncultured Eubacteriales bacterium
AGCTGCTCGGCATCCAACACAAACTGATCCGACCATACACACCTCGACATAACGGGAAAGTGGAACGCAGCCATCGTAAGGACAATGAGGAATTTTATGCTTCTCACAAATTTTATTCCTTTGATGATTTCAAAAAGCAATTAACCGTTCGTCAACGTCAATACAACAATTTCCCTATGCGTCCACTCAACTGGCGCTCTCCCAAACACATCCTTGCTGCTTTCCCTAGTGTGTAACACTTCATTGACAAACCTACAGGCTTTTTGGACAAAAATTAGCCGAATTGTGAAAAACATCGTGGAAAATGTTAGTGTATACCGATAAAAAACCGTTGAAAATCAAGGGCTGCCCCCGCTTTCCACCAAGTTGTCCACATTTCAACAGTAGAAAATGTGAAAAACTCAGCATTTGCAAAAAACGGTTGCGAGCGGAGACAGAACGCTGTATAATGGGCATATATACCGTGTAAAAAGGAACTAATCGTTATGAAATTTCGCGCAGGAGACTATCAGGTAGCCGTGATCGGTGCCGGGCACGCAGGTATTGAAGCTGCTTTGGCGGCGGCGCGTCTGGGGTGCTCATCGGTCATCTTTACCATCAATCTGGATGCCGTCGGCAATATGCCGTGCAACCCGTCCATCGGCGGCACGGCCAAGGGCCATTTGGTGCGGGAGATCGACGCACTCGGCGGTGAAATGGGGAAGGCGGCGGATGCCACCTTCCTGCAATCCCGTATGCTCAACCGCGGCAAGGGACCTGCGGTACATTCCCTGCGCGCACAGATCGACCGCCGTGTTTACGGCGCGTATATGAAGCACATATTGGAAACCACCCCCGGGCTGGTGCTCCGTCAAGGTGAGATCACGGCCATCAAGCCGTGTGACGGCCGCTGGCTGCTCACCACCCGTTTAGAGGAAGAATATCTGGCGGATACCGTCATTCTCGCTACCGGCACCTACCTACACGGCCGCATCTTTATCGGGGACGTGTCGTACGACGGCGGGCCGGACGGCTTGTTCCCCGCGTCAGAGCTGACCCAATCGCTGGTGTCTATGGGGATATCACTGCGCCGCTTTAAGACCGGCACGCCGGCCCGCGTGTTGCGTTCCAGCATTGATTTTTCCAAGACCGAACGCCAGCCGGGCGACGATCCGGTGGTGCCGTTCTCGTTTGAGACCGGCGGCATTCTTAAAAATCAGGTGGATTGTTATATCACGTGGACGACTCACGAAACCAGGCGCGTAATACTTGAAAATCTCCACCGTTCTCCGCTGTACGGTGGAAAGATCCACGGCGTCGGTCCGCGGTACTGCCCGAGCATTGAGGATAAGATCGTTCGCTTCGCGGAAAAGGAACGCCACCAGGTGTTCATTGAGCCGTGCGGCCTGCATACCGACGAGATGTATTTGCAAGGGCTGTCCTCGTCGTTGCCGGTGGACGTACAGCTGCAATTTTTGCACACCATTCCGGGCCTCGAAAACGTCAGTGTGATGCGCCCGGCTTATGCTATCGAATACGACTGCTGTGATCCCACACAGCTTGCGGCTTCTCTGGAGTTCAAGCAATTCCCCGGTCTGTACGGCGCGGGTCAGTTCAACGGTAGCTCCGGGTATGAGGAAGCCGCCGCGCAGGGTCTGGTCGCCGGTATCAACGCGGCACGTCGTGTAAAGGGCTGTAATCCGCTGGTGCTCGACCGCGCCACCGGCTACGTCGGCACCCTCATTGACGATCTCGTTACCAAGGGTTGCTCCGACCCGTACCGTATGATGACCTCACGCTCGGAATACCGCTTGGTGCTGCGGCAGGATAACGCCGACGAGCGTCTGACCCCCATCGGCCGCAAGGTCGGCTTGGTGGACGACGGTCGCTGGGAGCGCTTTTGCCGCCGTCAGGCGCAAAAGGCCACGGAGCGTGCCCGGTTGCACGATACCATCCTGTCGCCGACCGACGCGCTCAACGCCGTGCTGACAGACAGCGGTACCACGCCCGTCGTCACGGGTATCCGTCTGGAGGAGCTGTTGCGCCGCCCGCAGATCACTTATGCTACGTTACAGCGGCTCGGCGCAGACGATCCCGCATTGGATCCACTGGTGCGTGAGCAGGTTGAGGTCGAGGTGAAATACGAGGGCTACGTCCGCCGCCAGCTGGCGGATATTGAAGAAATGCGCCGCTTGGAAAACCGCTTGCTGCCGCCGGACGTAGATTTTACCGCGATCACAGGCTTGCGGCTGGAGGCGCAGGAAAAGCTACAGCGTATCCGCCCGCGCAGTATCGGGCAGGCATCCCGCATCAGCGGGGTCAGCCCGGCCGATGTGTCGGTGCTTATCGTGTGGCTGGCGGGAAGAGGGGAGGAGCAACGATGATCGACAGAGAGCTGCTGTGCGGTATCACCGCCGAATACGGGGTAGCCTTGGATACCGCGGCACTGGATAAGCTGGAGCGGTATGCCGAGCTGCTGGTGGATTGGAATGGGCGGATGAATCTCACCGCCATCACCGACCCTGTGGGTATCGCTGTCAAGCATTTTGCCGACAGCTTGGCCGCCGTGCCGTTGTTGCCGCAAAAAAACGGGATCTCTGTCATTGACGTCGGCACGGGTGCGGGGTTTCCCGGTATTCCGTTTGCCATCGTGCGGCCGGATATCCGTCTGACCTTGCTGGACAGCTTAAATAAGCGTCTCATCTTTCTGGAAGAGGTTTGCCGTGAACTGGATATGCCGGTGCAACGTATCCACGCCCGCGCCGAAGAAGGCGGTTGCAGATCGGAACTGCGCGAGAGGTTTGACGTGGCCACCGCCCGCGCGGTGGCGGGTCTGCCGGTACTGTTGGAATACTGCCTGCCATTCGTCAAGCCCGGCGGCTGCTTTGTAGCGCTCAAGGGCCCCGACAGTGACGATGAACACCGCGCCGCCGGCAACGCGCTGTTGCGGCTCGGCGGTAAAACACGTGATGTGTACAAGCTGGTATTGCCGAAAACACCGCGTGACGGCATCGAGCAGCAGGAACGCCGCATCTTCGTATTTGAGAAAACCGGGCACACGCCGTCGGCGTATCCGCGCACGTCGGGTAAGATCGCCAAAGCCCCGTTGTGAGGTGACTCGTTATGGATAAAAAGCAACTGGAACGCATCAGCGAGCTGACGCGTATTTCCCGCAAACGGGAATTAACTCCTGCGGAGCAGGAGGAGCGTCAGCAGCTTCGTGCGGCATATATCGCCGCGATCCGCGCCGATATGACGGCGACGCTGCAAAACGTGTCCATCGCCGAGCCGGACGGTACCGTCCGTCCGCTGAGACCCCGCGGCAAGGGAACAAAGCACTAAACAAAAAAGGTCGAACGGCACTAATGGTAGATCCCATGCCGGTATATCCATTCGTGACACTCCGAAGAACCGACACATCTCACTAATGGAATATTTTTCTTTATGACGGTAGATCACCCTATGTTTTACGCTTGTTCTCACTTGCTTTCTGTGAGCGAGAGAAAATCCCGCATCCGTTCGTTTTCCATTTCTAATTTTTTAAGATATCTTTCTTTGTTTGTAAGTTCATACTGTAACTGAGTAAGCTTACTTAGTTGTTTTACAGATGGCGGCAATTCCGTTCCGTCTTTTCTTGACCTGCCTTTGGGTTTGATTTTTATTCCTGCTACAAGTTTACGTTGGTTTTTATTTGAAAGCTCGCATTTCTTTATATGTGAAACCAAACTTATCTCCTATTTCCCGTAGAGTGTGCCCTTGCTCTAAATATTCGATTAACTCTTTTTCGAAATCGTTTATATGTCTGTATTTTCTTTACATAACAAAATCTCCTATGGTAGCTTCTTTCATTCTACCATAGGAGGCTGTTTTCTTCTATCGTCCGTTTTTACCGGACTTGTGCACTGCCGTTCGACCTTTTTTACGTATTCCGTTAGGAGATCGACAGCTCGGAGGCCAGCGTCTTATCCGTCAGACACATATAGGTCTTACCGGTTGCGAACACGGCGGGACTGCCGTCGGTCTCGGTGATGGTCAGGCTGTCCTCCGTGCGGTTGAAATTGATTTCACGCGCGGTGCCGTTCGAGATCAGATAACCCGTGCCGGAGCCGGTTCGGAAGTTGTACCACGTGTACTTGTCATTCTTGGACTCCACGTACTTTTCCGCATACAGCACCAACACGTTGGAGGCCGTGATCTGGTTGCCCTCCAGCGAGTTGTGCGGCTTGCAGGAGGAAGCCGCACCTCTGTTTTTGCCGTACAGACCGGTCTCAGCATCGTAAACGAAGGTCACTGTCGTGCTGGCAGTGGTCTTCAACTGTACGGTGTTGGCCGTCGTGTCGCCACTCTTTTCCCCGAACGTGAACGGCGTGGTCTTGATCGCCGTATCCGACATACCGCTCTTTTGCATTTTCGCGGCGATCTGCTCACCGCCCGTGATGAGGTTATTCCAGCTCACGTTTGCGTTGGACGACAGATACGAATCTCTCCACAGCGTGGTCGAATCCGTGTTGGTGATCTTGTCCAGCTCTGTGGCGCTACTCAGTACGTTACGCACGTACGTTGTGGCACCGGAATACACGTACACCGCGCCGAGCGCGTTGGCCGTGGCGATAAACGGAGTACGCGCACTGCGGATGGGGCCGAATTTCTCGGGGATACGGTCAGCACTGGCGAACACCGCCATAATGCGCGGCACCGCGCCCTCAGCTTCCGTCTCCATATAGAAATCCGCCTTGTCGATACCGTACTGGTTACCGATGATGCCCGGCTCGTTGGTGACCATAATAGCCACGGGACGGGTGCTGCTGCTTGCCATATCTTCTTCGCCGGTCAGGGGATTAAGCAGCTTGGTATTCGCCGTCGTCGTCGCAGTGGTCGTAGTTGTCGTGTTGGTCTTATCGCCGTCGGTGTTGCACGCACTCAGACAGAACACCATTGTCAGCACAAGAACAACAGATAAAAAGCGCTTCATAAGTATAATCCCCTTTTGAAAAAAATTACTTCGTCCAGTATACACCCTTTGACAAAAAAATACAACCCTTGTCGAAAAAAAGGTTGCAGGAAGTATTTGGGTACGGAATTGACAACCGTCGCGGGGTGATATATAATAGATGTGCACGTCTCATTAGTTCAATGGATGGAATAAGCCCATCCTAAGGTGTTCCTCGATCTCTTGCCTCACCTCAAAAGGCAAACGGTTAAAAGTTTGAATTGTATAATGTATGCGCTTGTACCTCAGCAGGATAGAGGGTCCGCCTCCTAAGCGGAACGCCCCCGGTTCGAATCCGGGCAAGTGCGCCAAAAAGTGCCGAAAATCAAGGATTTTTGGCACTTTCGTCATTCTATGCTCACGCTTTCTTTGAGTGAGTTTTCTTTTTTATTTGAAGAAAACAAAATCGGACGAATAATACAATCCGTCAAAAATCCTGCTAATTTGTGCAGGCGTATGTTCTGTCCATAGACTTTTTGCTTTACATCAAAAAATATGTTATAATTATTGTAACGTTTTGTTGATTTTCAAATCTAATAGTTGAAAGGGCGGTGAAAATGTGAAATGATTTCGCTGGAATTTTAGAAATTCTGGACGCGCTATTACTTCTTAACGGAATCGGCATTTTGCTGACGGCGATATTTTGTATTTTTGAGTGTCCTCAAATTTGGGTGATTGCAAGTGTCTTGTTTTCTACCGGTTGTTGCTATTTAACGGTGAAACATGGAAAGCCTTTAGCGCTAACATTGTGGCTTTGATATTATCTGCACTAATGGTCTTACCCGTAGGTTTCTTCAGTCTTATTGCATTGATCTTTGGCAATATGGGTCAAAATACGGTTGTGCAAACCGTATATTCTCCAAGTGGGAAATATTATGCTCAAGTCATTGATAGTAACCGAGCGACGCTTGGCGGAGATATCCTTGTCGACGTATACGAAAAAACGGAATCAACACAATTCTTTTCAAAGTCGTAACACAAGATAATACTTCAACCTTAAAAATCCCCTGACAGCAGGGGGTTAAGTATTACAAGGAATATGAAAGCCGTTTTCCTCGGTATCTCCTAAAGGCTAGATGTGAGTTCCATCCTCGCAGGGGGCGCCAAATCAAAAAGAGCCGTGAAACCTTGACACGTAGGGCTTCACGGTTTTTTCATTTTTGACACATATGTAATGATAAAATAAGCTGTATAATTGCAAACGTCAATGGTTAATGTGCTTTGCAAAGCTACAGTTGCAGGTGCTGCAACGACGTGTGGCGCCCAGCGTTGCCGTGCAGCGGTTGTGAGCAGATGCCTTGACAAAACCGGTGCTAAGTGGTAAAGTTTACTGGTAGAGAATTGTATAAAGAGGTGCTTTTTATGTCAAAACAAGTATTGGTCGAAACGTCTGCCCGCCACGTGCATCTCAGTCGTGAGCATCTGGACGTTCTGTTCGGCAAGGATTATGAGCTGACTGTGAAGAAGGAGCTGTCCCAGCCCGGTCAGTATGCCTGCGCCGAGCGCGTGGACGTTGTCGGTCCCAAAAAGACGCTGACCGGTGTCAGCATTCTGGGTCCTACTCGTCCGTCCTCGCAGGTCGAGATCTCACTGACGGATGCCCGCTCCATCGGTGTGGCCGCTCCAATCCGGGAATCCGGCGATACCGCCGGCTCCGGCGCGTGCAAGCTGGTTGGTCCTTGCGGTGAGGTCGAGCTGGCCGAGGGCGTGATCGCTGCGAAGCGCCACGTTCATATGACGACCGCCGATGCCGCCGACTTTGGCGTGCAGGATAAGGACGTTGTCAGTGTTCAGGTCGAGACCGACGGCCGCGCCCTCACGTTCGGTGACGTGGTCGTTCGCGTTAGCGACAAATTCGCTCTGGCGATGCACATCGATACCGACGAATCCAACGCCGCCTGTGCTACGCCCGGCACGATGGGCACTCTCATTAAATGATAACAAGAGCCGCCCGACGGGCGGCTTTTCTATTACAGTAAAGGAGATATACGATGAAGGAACGAAGGGGTCTGCAAAAGGTCGTTTTTTTGGCCGTGCTCATCACGATGATCGGCTCGGCCATTGCCGTCGCGATCTTTCTCGCGTTCGCACCGTCCATCCCCACCGAGGGTGAGCCGCGTGTCAAAAGTGATTACGTGCTGATGCTGCTGCAATGCCTGCTTGGTATTGTCGCGCTGTTTCTGCCCAGTATGCTGCAAAAGAAATTCGGTCTCATCATCCCGTCAAAGATGATCGTCGTGTACGCCGTGTTTCTGTATTGCTCGATCTATCTTGGTGAGGTGCGTAGCTTTTATTATCTCATCCCGCATTGGGATAATATGCTACACACCTTCAGTGGCGCGATGCTGGGTGCCCTCGGCTTTTCGGTTATCAACCTGCTCAACCGCACTGACCGTGTCCCCGTCAATTTAAGTCCGGCGTTCGTTGCGGTGTTCAGCTTTTGCTTTGCCGTCACGGTCGGCGTGGTGTGGGAGATCTACGAGTTTTTAGCCGACGGACTCCTGCACACCAATATGCAGAAATTCGCCGTCGAGGGTGGTGCCGAGCTTATCGGCCGTGCCGCGTTGCATGACACGATGATCGACCTCGTCGTCGATTCGGTCGGCGCACTGGCCGTGTCGGTGGTCGGCTATATTTCGCTGAAATTCCAAAAAGGCTGGATCGACAAGTTGCTTCTCCGCAAGCGGGATAAATAAAAAGAGAGCCGCTTGCTTTACAGGATTATCCACCGTAACATCACATCCGAACACGGGGCAGACCTCCCGGTCGCCGAGTGAATCACGGATCCAATGCGCATCCTGTAGCATCGTCATCTCTCCAAGTTTTGCTTGACACCAGTATAGCAGATACTTTACAATAAAACTACCCCTCATTTTGGGAATATACGGTGTGATTTTATGCAAACGCACTTGCGAGATTTCGGCAGAAACACACGGTTCAGTGAATCTGTGCAGCAGCGGTCGACGCGGTGGAGCACGGCTACTCCCAACGGTCGATGGGGTGTCCCTGCGGGAATACCGCTATCGTCGGACGGAGGAATAACAATGAAAAAAAGTCATTTTTGGTTTATGGTTGAGGGCATCGTCTGCGGAGTGCTGCAGATCGTGGTGTGGGAATTTGCCGCATCAACGGCGTATACGCAGCATCCGTGGCTGCGTGTGGCGGTGCCGGCGTTCGGGGTGGTACTGTCCACCGTCGGCTTTTTCCTGCTGATGCGTCGCTATCCCGGGATGAAGCTCAAAAAATACGTGCTGGGCGCGTTTGCCTATGTCGTGATGCTGCCTGCGTGGATCGTGTACGGCAGTGTATTCGGTTTGGCGATCTTCCCGCACCGCGTACTGACTGCAGCCGACTATAGTGTGATGACCCGGCTGACGGGCTTTTACACATTGGCACTTATCATCACCCGCGCCGTCATCGTGCTGGGCTTCTTTATCCGCAAAAAACGTCGCAAGAAAAAAGGAGACGCTACCCCTGCTGCTTGATTGCCATATCCATATTGAAAACCGTAAGGCCATCGGCAACTGCCCCGATATGGCACCGAATCTGTTGTTTGGCACCGACGGGTATCACGCGGCGGATATCGCGCACTTAGCCGAGGAGGATACCCGTCGCGGTGTGCTTTCAAATCGTCGTTAACGACTTTGCCCTATCGTGACCCCCGTGTAATAGTGCTGCAATATCTCCTTGTAGGTAAAGCCCTGCTCCGCCATCGCCTTGGCGCCGTACTGGCTCATCCCCACGCCGTGCCCGTAGCCCTTGACGGTAAAGGTGAAGCCGCCGTTCCCGCGCGTCACGGTAAAGCACGCGGAACGGAGTCCGAGTGCCGAGCGCACCTCGCGCCCTGTGAGCGTCTGGCCGCCGACGGTGATCGCCGTCACGGTGCCGTCAGCCGATACGGTCGGTGTCCCCGTGATCCACCCTGCGGCCTCGCCCGTCAGCGTGAGCTCGGGAAACGCCGCCGCCAATTCCGCGTCCGTCACCGTCACGGTGGAGGTCAGCGTGGGGGAGAGCACGTCCCCGCTGCTGACCACCGATTGCAGGTAGGCGTAATCGGTGCCCCACACGGTTTTAGAGGAGGCGGTCTGCCCGCCGTTGCAGCTGTGGTAGGCGGCGAAAATGGGTTGCTTGTCGTACAACACCAGCTCGCCCGCCACCGCGTCCACCGCCGCCGCGATCTTTTGCAGATACGTTTCGTAATCGTCACCCCACCGCTGCTTCAGTGCATCGGTGGAATACGCATCCGGGAACGACGGCGCATCCGAAAAATCCGCTCCCTGCATCCCGGACAGCTCGCGGTTTTTCTGGTAGGTGTAATAGGTGTACGCCGCCACCGCCTGCGCCTTCAGTGCCTCCGTCGGATACGAGGCCGGCATCTCCGCCGCCACCGTGTAGATGAGGAAATCCCGCTCGGTAAAGGTGTAGATGACCCCGGCATCCACATCCAGCACCTTAAACACCGCCTCCGCTTGCGGCTCGTCGGTCGCGGTGGTCTGCGTGGTCGAGGCGCTTGGTTTGGGCTTGTCAGGCTCGTCCCGAGCCGCGGCGGTTTTTAATAATGGCAGCGGCAATACTAAGAACAACAGATAGCATAGCACGCATAAAGATACATACGAACGCATAAGAATCCTCCTGATTGGTTAAAATTTTAAACCTTCATTTTTTCAAAAATTTCAGAAAAATAAGGCCTATTTTCTCAAAAAATGCAAGAAATAAAGTTTAAACTTTCATTTTTCGTGAAATAATCGTTGACAATAGTTTCCTGCCGTCGTATAATAGGGGCTACTACGCCGCAGGGCTGAGAAAGGACGCCACCATATGGAAACCGCATTCAACAACTCGTCCCTGTTTTCATCCTTATGTGAACAGGTCAAAGAAAAGAACACCATTTCACAGGAAAAGCTGGCAAGCTATGAGGTCAAGCGCGGTTTGCGCAATGCCGACGGCACCGGTGTACTGGCGGGCCTCACTAATATCTGTAATGTTCACGGCTATATCCTCAATGAAGGTGAGAAAATGCCGGTCAAGGGCGAGCTGACCTACCGCGGGTACAACATCTGCGATCTGGTTGACGGCACCTACGGGCAGGGACGCTTCGGCTTTGAAGAGGTGGCCTTCCTGCTGCTGTTCGGCTCACTGCCCACGGTACAGCAGGCTGCCGAGTTCGCCGAGCTGCTGTCGGTTTGCCGCGAGCTACCGGAATACTTTGCCGAGGATATGATCCTCAAGGCGCCGTCGCCGAACATTATGAACAAGATCGCACGGTCGGTGCTGGTTCTGTATTCATACGATGACCGCCCGGAGGATACGTCGGTGGAAAACGTGCTGCGGCAGTGCATTGGGCTGATCGCAATGCTGCCCACCATTCTCGGGTACTCCTATCAGGTCAAGCGCCGTCATTACGATAAGGAAAGTATGTACTTTCATCCCACGTTACCGGGCTTGTCCACGTCGGAGACAGTGTTGCGTACGATCCGTGCGGATGCCAGCTATACCGAGGACGAGGCGCACCTGCTGGACCTGTGCCTGATGCTGCACGCCGAGCACGGCGGCGGTAATAACTCCGCCTTTGCCGCGCGGGTGCTGGCCTCGTCGGGAACGGATACGTATTCGGCCATCGCCGCCGCCATCGGCTCGCTGAAGGGCCCGCGGCACGGCGGTGCCAACCTCAAGGTCACCGAAATGCTGGAGTACATCAAGGCCGGTGTGCGCGACTGGAACGATGAGGACGAGGTCGCCGCGTACCTGAAGCGTATATTGCGCCGCGAGGCGGGCGACGGCTCGGGGTTGATCTACGGGATGGGTCACGCGGTGTACACGCTGTCCGACCCGCGTGCCGTCATTCTCAAGCGCGAGGCCGCGCAGCTGGCTGAGAAAAAGGGCTACGGCGACGAATTTCATCTGCTGGAAATGGTGGAGCGGCTGACACCCTCCGCCATCAAGGAGATACGCGGCACCGATAAGGCGGTCTGCGCCAACGTGGATATGTATTCCGGTCTGGTGTATCGCTCGATGGGCATTTCCGAGGATCTGTTCACCCCGCTGTTTGCCATCGCACGTATCAGCGGCTGGTGTGCCCATCGTATCGAGGAGATGCTCACCGGAGGTCGCATCATCCGCCCGGCGTATAAGCCGTCGGTCAAGCAGCGCGCCTATATTCCGCTGAATCAGCGTTGAAACCGATAAACACCGAAGCCACCGCTTCGGTGTTTTTTGCAAACGCGGTTGATTTTCCGAAAAATTGTGGTACAATAACGCTGTATGAGTTTGTAAGGGGGGATGCGCTATGCAACTGCGATACCGAGCCGCGTGTATCACGGCGGGCTGTGCGGCTGTGCTGCTCACCGTGCTACGGCTGATCGGCGGCGGAGCGTATACTGCGGCCTTGTGCGCGGCGGTCATTGCTGTGGCGGTGCTGTTTTTCGTGTGCGGGGTCAAGCCGCGTGAATCGCTGGCGGTGTCCGGCACCCCGGCTCTGCTCGCTGCTGCTGCGGCGGCACTGACGGGTACGGCGCTGGTCGTCAGCGCACTCGGCGATGCACTGGATCTGATGGACGGCGTATATCCCTACCCGCAGCCGGTCACGGTCACGGCATTGAACGAGATCCTGCTGTTTGTGATGATCGTCGGCGGTCTTGTCGGCGGCGTGTTCTGCGTATTGACGGCTGTGCGCTGGTTTTCCGACCGGCAGACCGGCCGTGGTCAGCTTGGCGGTATCGCACTGTTCCCCGTGGTGTGGACGTGGGGTCGCCTGATCTGGTATATGACCTCATTTGCCAGCGCGGTTAACCGCTTCCGTAGCTTGGTGGAAGTCGGGATGCTGCTGTTTGAAATGCTGTTTTTGCTGGTGCTTGCGCGGTACGTGTCCGGCGTGGAGGAGCAGACCCCGCGCTTTGCCGTGCCAATCGCCCTGTGCACCGCGATGCTGGGGCTGACGGCATGTCTGACACGGTTTATCGCCCTTGTTGCGCAGGATGCGGCGCTGTTTTCCGCCACGGCACTGGTCTCGGCTCCGGATATCGGCATCACACTGCTGGCGACCGCGTGGGTCGGAGGGCAGCTGTTCGGCGGCGGTACCGTGGCGCCGCCTCTCCCGACCGAGGAGGAACCCGAGGAGACCCCCGCAGAGGAGCCGGAGGAGGAAGAATCCGTCCCGTTTTTATTGGGTGAGGAGATTCTCGCTGCACCCGACCCCGAGGGAGATGACGAGGACGTGATTCCCGACGAAGAGCGTCGCCCGCTGGAGCTCGAGGATATTATTAACGAGATCATCAACGGAAACTTGTGAAAAAAAGTAAACGAGCGGTTAAAATTTTATCAAAGTTCTTGAAAAACCGTGCAAACGGTGGTAAGATAAGACAAGACTATGATTTATTGGAGGAATTAGTTATGGCAGTCAAAGTAGCAATTAACGGTTTTGGTCGCATCGGTCGTCTGGCGTTCCGCCAGATGTTCGGTGCTGAGGGTTATGAGATCGTCGCGATCAACGACCTGACCAGCCCCGGGATGCTGGCTCATCTTCTGAAGTATGACACGGCTCAGGGTCGTTACGACGGTCACACTGTCGAAGCGGACGAGACCTCGATCACCGTTGACGGTAAGAAAATCGAGATCCTGGCCGAGAAGGATCCCGCCAACCTGCCCTGGGCGAAGATCGGCGTGGACGTCGTTCTGGAGTGCACCGGCTTCTTCGCTTCCAAGGCGAAGTCGCAGGCTCACATCGACGCCGGTGCGAAGAAGGTCGTTATCTCGGCTCCTGCCGGCAACGATCTGCCCACCATCGTGTACAGCGTGAACGAGGATACCCTCACTGCGGAGGATAAGATCATCTCTGCCGCTTCCTGCACCACCAACTGCCTCGCTCCTATGGCCAAGGCTCTGAACGATTACGCGCCCATTCAGAGTGGTATTATGACCACTGTGCACGCCTACACCGGCGATCAGATGATTCTGGACGGCCCGCACCGCAAGGGCGATCTGCGTCGTGCCCGTGCCGGCGCTGCGAACATCGTTCCCAACTCCACCGGTGCTGCGAAGGCCATCGGTCTGGTCATCCCCGAGCTAAACGGCAAGCTGATCGGTTCCGCTCAGCGTGTGCCGGTCGCCACCGGCTCCACCACCATTCTGGTGGCGGTCGTCAAGGGCAAGGATGTCACGAAGGAAGGCATCAATGCGGCGATGAAGGCGGCGGCTTCCGCTTCCTACGGCTACAACGAGGATCAGATCGTGTCTTCGGACATTGTCGGCATCACCTACGGCAGCCTGTTCGATGCTACCCAGACCATGGTCACCAAGATCGACGAGGAGACCTATCAGGTTCAGGTCGTGTCTTGGTACGACAACGAGAACTCCTACACCAGCCAGATGGTCCGCACCATCAAGTATTTCGCTGAGCTGGGCTGATCTCGTCGATCCGCATAAACGGCAGGCGCGCCCACGGGTGCGCCTGCTTTTTTCCACAGAAAGGAGCGTTACTGTGAAAAGGATCCCCGAATACAACGGCGTGTTGCGCAGCCATAAGCTGAGCGTGCCGGCGGCCACCTACGAATGCAGTGGTATCATCGTGTTTGGCCGCCGTATCAAATCACTGGTGTTTTCCACGGACGTGGCCATTATCAAGAATATCAACACCGACGCGGTTATCGCCGTGTATCCGTTCACCCCACAGCCGACGATATCACAGGCCATCATCACGGTAGCGGACGTACCGGTGTTTGTGGGTGTGGGCGGCGGTCGCACCGGCGGTACGCGGTCGATCCGTCTGGCGGTCGAGGCCGAAAACCAAGGTGCGTTCGGCGTGGTCGTCAACGCTCCCATTGACCCCGAGGTCATCCGCAGCATTAAGGAGCAGGTGGAGATCCCGGTGGTCGCTACCATCGTGTCGGACAACCAGGATATCGCCGAGCGTATTGCCGCCGGTGCGGATATCCTCAACGTCTCCGCTGCGGCGGATACCGCCCGCGTGGTGGCGCATATTCGCGAGACCTATCCGAATATTCCCATCATCGCCACCGGCGGTCCCACGGAGAATACCATCCGCGACACCATCCGGGCGGGTGCGAACGCCATTACCTATACCCCTCCCACGAACGGTGAGCTGTTCGCCGAATCTATGCGCGAATACCGCAAACGGTATGAATAATCATAGTGCCCCGAGGTCATACCTCGGGGCGTGAATTTTTATCGTTGCACACGGCGGCGGAATATGTTACAATAGGCAGGAGGATACGGGGAATCTCACAAGAGGTGAATGGGAAATGAAAAAAGAATTGTTTGACCGCGCGCTGGCACTGTACGGACGGTGTGTACTATCCACCTTTCTGGGTGCGTTTATGTGGATATCCGTGGCACTGATCGCTTTTGCGCTGATGCCGAGAACCGAGGACAGCGGCACGCTCAGCTTCGCCGGTAATCTGGCAATGAATATTATCGCCCTCATCATTCAGGGCTTTCTGTTCAGCGTTATCGTATGCTCGGAGTCATGGCGGCGCGGTGATAAGGACGGTGCGCAGGATATGTTCAAAAAGCGCAGCGGTGATCCCCACTTCGGTCTGAAGGTCGCGCTGGTCGCTACCGTTCCGTCGTGGATCGCCTATTTCCTGCTCATCGCCGATAAGCTGTTCGGCCTGTGGGCACCGTATCTGTCGGTCTACCGGCTGGTCAACGGCTCGCTGTATCCGCTGATGGTATGGACGCTGGGCTTCAACTGGCAGCGTCCGCTGACCGAGGTACCGTGGGTGGGCGTTATTCTGTCGGCATTGCCCATCGTCATCACGCTCGTGCTGGCGTGGGTCAGCTATTATCTCGGCTATAAACAGGTCCCGCTGATGAAAAAGCTGATGTATACAAATAAACCCGGACGGAGATAATTTCCCCGCGCCCCCGCATATATATGGCGGGGGAGGGATGGTTGTGAAGCAAGACTTTCGTGCCGCAGTGACGGATATCGCCATCGTGCTGGTCTGTGGCGCACTGCTGTTTACCGTGCTGTTCGGTGTGGCGGATCGCCGCTCGTCGGTATCGGTCAGCACCGCGCCACATATTCTCATTGACCCCGGTCACGGCGGGGAGGACGGCGGAGCCGTCGCGGCGGATGGTACGCGGGAAAAGGCACTCAATCTGGCGGTATCGTTGCCGTTGCGCGATCTGCTCACCGTGATGGGCTACACCGTCACGATGACCCGCACCGAGGACGTGATGATAAACACCGAGGGAGACAGCCTGCGTGAACGCAAGGTCAGCGATATGAAAAACCGCTTGCGGCTGGTCGAGACCGCGGATGTGACGCTCAGTATCCACCAGAACAACTTTACACAGCCGCAGTACAGCGGTACGCAGATATTTTACTCCGCCAACACAGAGGATAGCCGTGTGCTCGCAGAAAGCGTGCGGTCGCAGGTGGTGTCGATGCTACAGCCGAACAACACACGCGAGCTGAAACGCGGCACGTCGGACGTGTACCTGCTTCACCGCGCCACCCGACCGATGATTTTGGTGGAATGCGGCTTTTTATCCAACTCCGCCGAGCTGGCAAAATTAAAGGACTCTGATTATCAGCGGCAGATGGCCTTCGCCGTGGCCGCAGGAACAATGACGTATTTAGGGTGAATTTTATGGCGGTAAAACAGAAAACCGTATACGCCTGCACGGAATGCGGCGGCCAGTTTCCCAAATGGTCGGGCCGCTGTCCTAATTGCGGCGAATGGAACACACTGAACGAGGAGATCGCGGCTCCCGCCCGCAGCGGCGCGGCGGTCGGCCGTGCGGAGCTATGCCGCATCGATGCCATCGACACGCAGGCCGAGACCCGCTATCCCACCGGATTGAAGGAGCTGGATCGCGTGCTCGGCGGCGGTATTGTCCCCGGCGGGATGATGCTCATCGGCGGTGATCCGGGAATCGGCAAATCTACACTGCTGTTACAGATCTGCGGCCATCTCAGCCAAAGCTACCGCGTGCTGTATGCCTCGGGCGAGGAATCCGCGCGGCAGATCAAGCTACGTGCCGAGCGTCTTGGCGTGGATCGGGGCGATCTGCTGCTGCTTTGCGAAACGGATATGGAGGTCATCTTAAACGCGATGACCGCCGAAAAGCCGGACATCGTCATCGTGGACTCCATACAGACGGTCAGCTTGTCCGAGGTGTCGTCCTCGCCCGGCAGTGTTACGCAGGTGCGGGAGTGTACCGGGGCCATTATGCGTGTAGCTAAGCGGGAAGACATCCCCGTGTTTATCGTCGGTCACGTGAACAAGGACGGCGCTATCGCCGGCCCGAAGGTGATGGAGCACATCGTCGATTGCGTGCTGTATTTCGAGGGTGACCCCCACAGCAACTACCGTATGCTGCGGTGCGCGAAAAACCGCTACGGCTCCACCAATGAGATCGGCGTGTTTGAAATGCGCGATAAGGGTCTCTGCGAGGTGGAAAACCCGTCGCTGATGTTGCTGTCGGGTCGCCCGAAGAACGTCAGCGGCACCTGCGTCGCGTGTACGATGGAGGGCTCGCGCCCGTTACTCGCTGAGGTGCAGGGCTTGGTATCGCCCACCGGCTTCGGCAACCCCCGCCGTATGGCGACCGGGTTTGACAATAACCGCTTAGCGTTGCTGCTCGCGGTACTGGAAAAGCGGTGCGGGTACTTTTTCTCCAATCTGGATACGTATCTCAACATCATCGGCGGCCTGCGGTTGGATGAGCCGGCGGCGGATTTGCCGGTCGCGCTGGCGCTGGTGTCCAGCCTGAAGGATAAGCCGGTGGACGAGGGTGTCGTCGCGTTCGGTGAGGTCGGTCTCGCGGGCGAGCTACGCTCGGTCTCCGGTGCGGAGCAGCGCATCGCCGAGGCCGCGCGGCTGGGCTTTACCCGCGTTATCGTTCCGGCGCATACGTTGAAGACGTTGTCGGGTACCTACGATATCGAGATCGTCGGCGCGGCCACCCTCCGTGAGGCGTACGAAAAGCTGTAAGCCCCTGCCGCATCGCCGAGTGTAGGGGAAAAGGCAGTAGGGGACGAACCTCGGTGTTCGCCCGCCATCCCCACGCGGTTCCTGTGGGCGACCAATGGCCGTCCTTGCGGTGCCGGCTTCAGGTTGTAGGGGCGGTTATCAGCCGCCCGTCGTCGCTAGACGTTAGATCGTAGGGACAGACCCCCCCGGACTCTCCGCTCCCCTTGTTGCCTCTTCATTTTCTGGTCATTGCTAAAACTATTTTGAACCACGCGACTATCGCGTGGTTTTCGTTTACAACAAAAAGCAGGGTCGAAGCCCTGCTTTTTATATACCTATAGATGATGCTATCAGGCACAGCGGCGCAGCGGGATAACGTTGGACATCTCGGCGCGCTGCATGTCCTCCGTGATGCGGCGGTACACCGCGCGGCGACGACGGCGATTGCGCTCGGCTGCGGCATCGCGCTTCAGAGCCAGCGAGCAGCAACACAGCACTGTGACACGGCATGCCATCAGGATCAGTGTGAGGACGGGATACTCCCACAGCATCAGCGCACCGCACATCGCGATCTCCATCGCGGCCATCGAGCCGGGGATCCACGCCATACGGTGAGACAGAGTTTTGCGACCCTTCATAGCCATATTCAAAGCAACCGCTGCGAAAATAACGGCTGCCGTTACACTCCAGATCATATCCAGTTCCTCCTCGCATCGTTCGAAAATCGAACAAATGTTTTTCTTAATGATTTGATTATACCAAATTTTCGGAGGTTGTCAAGAGAAAATCGAAAATTTGTTCGATTTTTTGAACAAAAAGGGAGAGAATGACATCTCTCCCCGGTATCGTAGTTATTTTATGAGTGCCTTGGCGGCGGTGAGGGTGTTTTTCAGCAGCATAGCGATGGTCATCGGGCCGACACCGCCGGGCACCGGGGTGACGAAGCCGGCGACGTTCTCCACGGCGGGATCTACGTCGCCGCACAGCTTGCCGGCGGCATTTCGGTTGATGCCCACGTCGATCACCGTGGCACCGGGTTTCACCATATCGGGGGTGACGAAGCCCGCGCGACCGACCGCCGCGACCAGCACGTCCGCTTTGCGGCACACCTCGGCCAGATTTTGTGTACGGGAATGGCAGATGGTGACGGTGGCGTTTTCGTGCAGCAACAGCATCGCCATCGGCTTGCCGACGATGTTGCTGCGCCCGATGACGACGCAGTGCTTGCCCTCCACCGAAAGGCCGGTGCGGTGCAGTAGCTCCATCACGCCCGCAGGGGTGCATGGCAGAAACGTATAATCCCCGATGAGGATTTGCCCCACATTGGCGGCGTGGAAGGCATCCACATCCTTATCCGGCGAAATGGCCGCGATGACCGCTTTATCGTCCAGATGCTTTGGTAACGGAAGCTGGCACAGGATACCGTGGATATCCGCACGGGTGTTCAGTTTTTCCACCAGAGAAAGAAGCTCCTCCTGCGTGGTTTCGGCGGGTAGCGCAAACTCCTCCGAGCGGATGCCCGCCTCGGCGCACGCCTTTTTCTTGTTGTTAACGTACACGCGGGAGGCGGGGTCGTCCCCCACCACGATAACCGCAAGCCCCGGTGTGTTGCCCTGCTTTGTCATTGCCTCGACCTCGGCGCGCACCTCCTGCCGCACCGCGGCCGCAATCGCCTTGCCATCAATCCTCACTGCCATCGTTTGTTTCCTCCTCTGCGACTTTCTCTTGCACCGAAACGACCTCGCCCTCGGCAAACAGTGCCTTCGGCAGGTGCTCCTCGCGGTTTTTCAGAATGAAATACAGCGCGATACCGCCGATCACCGCAAGTGCCGCGACCAGGCAGGACACACGCATCGTACCGAGATACAGGCTGTCGGTGCGCAGTTGCTCAATGAAGAAGCGGCCTGTACCGTACCAGATGATATACAGCGAGAACAGCTGACCGCGAAATTTATACGCTTTTTTCGAAATGGTATGTATGAGGATCAGCCCCAGCAGGCACCACAGCGACTCATACAAAAAGGTGGGATGCACCGGCTGTGTCACATTGTAGGTCAGGCCGTTCGGATTCTGCACGATCTCACTGCCGCTCA
Source organism: uncultured Eubacteriales bacterium (assembly GCA_964470515.1). Classification (GTDB taxonomy): domain Bacteria; phylum Bacillota; class Clostridia; order Oscillospirales; family Acutalibacteraceae; genus RGIG3009. Next base: position 19,002 of record CAYYDD010000018.1, read on the forward strand.
TACCCCACGGCAGGGTGGTGTTCGTGCCGAACGCTTCCTGATTAAAGAAGTTGCCCCAGCGACCCAGCGCCTGACCGATGAAGAAGCCGGGCGCGGCGAGATCGAACATCCGCAGGGTGTCGATCTTTTTCAGCTTACACATCCACAGTGCCGTACCGAACGCGCCGATGATACCGCCGTAAATGGCAATGCCGCCTTTCCAGATATACAAAATCGTTACTGGATCGGCAAAGAACGCGTCGCGCTCCTCCTGAGGTGAAAAAATCACATAATACAGACGGGCACCGATCACCGCGAACACGCCGCATACCATAATAACGTCCACCATCGCGTCCTTATTGATGCCAAATTCATCCGCCCGGCGGAACGCATACCATACCGCCAGCAACAGACCGATAACGATGAGCACGGCATACCAGCGGATGGTGATATCCAAGCCGAACAGCGAGAACGAGACTATCTCCTCCCGCACGGGGAATTCCCAGCCCAAGCCGGGGAACGAAACGTAGGATTCCATCGGTTCTCCTCCTTTTTACAGCGGACGGACGATGGACAGTGACGACGCTTCGTCGTCGAAATCCGTCATCACACGCCGCATAACATCCTCAATTTCCAGCGCCGCGACCGCCTCGAGCGGGTCAAACGGGCCGTAGCCGTCCAAATGAGCATCCACCAGCAGATCGCCGCACGCCTCGGGGTTGTCCAGCTGTGCGATCATCTCCCCGTACACCGCGTTGCGTGCCGCCGCAAAATCCGCGGCATCCACGCCGTCGCGTTTCAGCCGTGCCAGCTCTTCGCGGAACGCCGCCGCGACCGCGTCGGGATCGCGCGATTCGCCGCCGATGATCCACACGCCGTACCCGGGGCCGTTGAAATATTCCACACCGAACGAGGTGTTGATAAGCTCCTGCTCCATCAGCGACGCATACAGGGCAGAGGATCGACCTCCGAGCAGCTCCTCCAGAACCTCTGCGGCTGCCAGCGCGGCGGGAGGCTCGCTTTCCAGACTGCGGAACGTATCCAGCGGAGCCTTGTAGCCGAGATAGAACAGCGGCACCGCCACCGGCATCTGCACCTCAACGCGGGGCGAGGCGGCGGCGCGCGGCTCGTTGATGGGAGCGCGCTGCGGCATCTTCGGCTCGCACGGGCGAAGCAAGCGATCGGCTACCTCATCCACCTGCTCGCAGGAGATATTGCCGGACACCGCCAGCACCATGTTGTGCAGATTATAAAAGGTATCGTAGCAACTGTACAGTAGTTCGGGTGTGATCTCGGCAATGGACTCCACCGTGCCGGCGATATCCGTATGCACCGGGTGTTCGCGGTACAGCCCTGCCAGCAGATTGGTAAATACGCGGCGGAACGGCGAATCCTCGCCCATTTTTATCTCCTGCCCGATGATACCGCGCTCTTTTTCTACCGTTTTCTCGGTAAAATACGGCTTTTGTACGAAATCCAGCAAAATTTCCAGCGAGTCCGTGACGTTCTGTGTACACGTGAACAGATACGCGGTCTGGTCAAATGAGGTATACGCGTTAGCGTTCGCGCCGGTTGCGGCGTACCGCTCAAACGCATCACAGTCCTCGTTTTCGAACAGCTTGTGCTCCAAATAATGCGCGATACCCGCAGGCAACGTGACGGTCTTCCCATCGGCGATGCACGCCGTGTCGATCGCGCCGTATTTGGTGGCAAACACCGCATAGGCGGTGGTGTAATCGCGCTTCGGCCACACGTAGACGGGCAGCCCCGAGGGATGATGACGGAAATAACAGCACTCCCCCGTCCGCTGACAGCGGATCTCCTTCCACTCAGCCATCGGCATTCCCCTCCTGTGCTAACAGATACACACATTCACAGCGCAACCGCTGTGCCGCGCGGATGACCGCCTCGCGATCTACCGCCGTAAGCTCCTGACGAAGCTCCTCCGGGGAGCTAAATTGCGGCAGCAACGTTTGCGCGAGATACCAGCTCGCAAGCCCGGACTGCGAATCGTTTACCGTTTCAAAGCTCTGGATGATACAGCGGCGCGCGGCCTCCAAATCCTCATCCGTAAACTCACCCGCCGCCAGTGCCGCCACCTGCTTTAATATCTCCTGTTCGGCTCGCTCGGCGTTGGCTTCATCCACACCGCTCTGCACCAGCAGGATACCCTTCATACGGTCGTACGAGGACGAGCAATAATAGCAAAGACTCAGCTTTTCGCGCACGTTGCGGAACAACAGTGACGACGGTGTACCGCCGAGCACGGCATTCATCAGCCGTGTCGCAGTGACATCCGCCTCCGGCTCGGCACGGCCGGCACGGAAGCCCAGCACCAGCTTGGATTGATTGATGGGCATCCGCTCGGTCTTACGGCGCAGCTCCGGCAGTCGCGTGGCGGTATCCGTCACGCACGGCAACGGGGCGCGGTCGGCCACCGCAGAGAAGCCGCGGCGGAACGCCTCCTGCACCTCGGGCATCGCATCCTCACCCTGCAGCGTCAGCCGCACGGTGGCGTGGCGCAGCATCCGCCGCCACGCAGCGGTGACCCGCTCGGGCGTGAGATGCTCGATGACCTCGGCGCGGCCGTAGCGACCGATGCTGTACGCCTCGTCGGGACACAGCAGCTCTTCCGCACGGCAACGGGCATACCAGCGTTTTTCATTGATCTGTGCGCGTACGTCTTCGGCCAGGCACCGACGCTCGGTCTCCACGTCCGCACAGCGGAACACACCATTATCCAGTGCGGGAGCAAACAGCATATCGCACAGTAGCCGCGCACACGCGGCGGTAACCTCCTCGCCGTTCAGGGCATAGCGGTCGGCGGTGCACTCGGCGGTGAGGATCAGCCCCTGCGACTCACCCACACGGGTGACCTGCCCAGTGACGGACGCGCCGTACAATTCGTTCAGCCGACGGTGCAGGGCGGTAAAATCCGGATACGCCGCACACGCCCGTGTGAGCAGGCGCGGCAGGATGGCGTATTCCTCCACGGTATCGCGCGACAACGGCAAAAACAGTCCCACCGTGATCTGTGCGGTTTTGAAGCGGTTATCCGGCAGCGCTAAGCTTTCCACGCCGTCACACAGCCGATGCGAACAAACACGCATTCCCGCACCTCCTTTTTGCTTTAATTTCCTATATTATATCACACTTTTACACACGAGAAAAGGCCTTTTTTGCTATTATTCACTTCTTAAGGCCTCGACCGGCTGCAAACGCGAGGCTTTATACGCGGGATAGGCCCCGAACACACCGCCGACGAGCAGCGAAAAGAGGAACAACAGCGCAAACAAGGAAAGCGGAACAGCGGCGGAAAAGCCCACGGCGTTCAGCACGATGAGCAGCAACACTGAAGGCAGCATACCGAGGACGGCACCTGCGGCGGAGAGAATGATCGCCTCAGCGAGAAATTCCAGCAATATGCGGCGATTTGTGGCGCCGATGGCTTTTTTAATGCCGATCTCCCGCGTGCGCTCCCCCACAGCCGACAGCATCGCCGTGACGATGCCGAAGCCCGACACCACCAGCGAGATCGCGCTGATAGCTGTGAGAATGACAACAATGATATCCACCAGCCCCTCGAGTCGTTCCTTCTGCACGGCGAGATCGTCGGTGCGGAACGGTGAAGAGCCGTCGTACAGACGATCCAGCAAGCGTTCGACGCGCCGTTCGGCGGTATCCGACGCGGTGCTGACGCGGATTGCCACCTGATCGAATGCGGTCTGGCCGGTGATAGTACTGTGGGTGGTGTACGGAACGTACAGCATCCCGGGGATCAGGGACGTGAAATTCTGGAGCAGGCTACTGCCGGTCTCGCTGACACCCACCACGGTCAGGTCTTCTATTATACCGCCGAACTGCACCGCCACGGTCTTGCCCACCACGTTGCTGCGGCCGTATACCGTGCGGGCGAGTGACTCGTCCAGCACACAGACCCGTGCCGAGGTGGATACGTCGCCCGGCGAGATCATCCGCCCATAGCACAGCTGAAGCGATATGACCTGATCGGCACCCGCGTCGATGCCGCACAGTGCCGATTCACACGACGCGGCAGCCGTGGATACGTTCGCAAGCTGCACCATCAGCGGCATCGCAGAGCTTACGCAGGAAAGCGAGCGTAGCTCCGACAGCGTTTCCTCGCTGATGAGCTCGCCGCCCGTCTGTGCCATCACGGACAAGCCGCCGACCCCCATACTGTTCAGCTCGTCATCGACAAAGGCACGACCCGCCGTGCTGATAACGGACACGGCGGATACCATCATCACGCCCACCGCGATACCGATGACCGTCAGCCACGTGCGGTGGCGTTTGCGGCACAAGCTGCGGAAAGCACCCTTTATCAATTCTCCCATTCGTCATCCCACCCGTACCGTGTCCCCGGATAGGGTCTCCGGATCCTGTACCAGCCGGTCGCCGGACGACAGCCCGGACACCACAAGAACACCCTCCCCGCATTCCTTGCCGAATATCGGTACCGTGCGTGTCGCGGTGCCGTCGGCCTGGTAGACATAGACATATTCCGTTCCCTCCTCGTTCTGGCCGATGCAGTTGTACGGCACCAGCAGTGCGTTTTCGATGATGTCGGTCACCACCGTGGCACGGGCATTCAGCCCCGCACGCAGGGAGGAGTCGATCTCGTCCTCCCACAGCAGCACCACCGCATCTACCACCGTTTCATTCGTCGTGCCGACGTATTCCTGATGCGCGGTCTCGGCGATCTCGGCGACCGTGCCGTGGTACATCTCCTTGGCAAACGCCACGCCGGTGATCTCCACCTCCTGCCCCACCGCAATGCGGGACAGATATTTTTCCCGCACGGTCACAGCGATACTGACGCTGCCTCCCGCCGCTATGACCGCGCACGGCTCGGTGCTGTCGGTCACCTCGCCGGCCTGCACGTTGAGTTCCTTTACCACGCCGGATACCGGGGCGGTGACGGTGCTGTCGATGCTGTCGGTACTGATGCCGGGGATGGCCGAGCCGAGCTGCGCGAGCACCTGCTGCGTTGCTTCCACGTCCACCGAAAACAGCGCGTCACCCTGCTTCACCCGCTGTCCCTCGCTGACGTAGATTTCGCGGGCGATGCAGGGCAGCTCTACGTAGACCTCCCGGCTGTCGGCTGTCTGCACCTTCCCGGTACATTCCACCGTTTGCCGCACCGACGACGATTCCACCGTGGTCAGCGTGACCTCCACCGTCTGCGGCGCGGCGGTCAAACGGATACCGACGATGAGAGCCAGTGCCAGCACCGTGCTGAATGTCAATATTAGGTATTTTTTCATACCGCTCCATCCTTTCATCGGCTTTAGTGTTTGATGGAAAGCAAAAATTATAAGGTGAGAAACTGAGATTTTGATAATTAAAAAAGCTCCCTCGAAGATGAACAGCCTTACGAGGTGCCGAAGAATTGGTGTTGGACAAGATAAGGAAACATAACGGAGGTAGTTGGCGGTGGCATCCCCTCGTCATCCGTGACAGAATATTACGAAAACGGTACTATTCCTTGGTTAAGTCCGGCAGACCTTTCCGGGTATAATGAACTGTATATTTCTTGTGGAGCCAAAAACGTAACAGAGTTAGGGTTATCAAAATCATCTGCTCGTATGCTTCCGACAAACACCGTTTGCTTATCAACACGTGCGCCTATTGGCTACGTTGTTATTGCTCAAAATCCACTTTGTACGAATCAGGGATTTAAGGGTTTTGTTCCTTCTCCGTGTTGCCTGCCGCAATACCTTTATTGGTATCTTAAAGGCAATAAAGCAATGTTGGAAAGCTATGCAAGTGGCACAACGTTTCTTGAATTGTCAGGTAGTAAAGCGGCGTTAGTTGAATTTCCTCTTGCACCGCTTACCGAACAACAACGGATCGTGGAAACCATCGCAGATCTGTTCGCCGACCTTGATAAAGCGGCGGAGAATGCGCAGAGGATTGTGGATGGCTACGAACAACGCAGAGCCGCCATTTTAGCCGATGCTTTTGCCGGCAATCTGACGGAGCAATGGAGAGAAACAAATACTATCAACATAAGCAGTTGGCAAGAACTATCGCTCTCGGATTTAGGAACACTCGAAAGAGGTCGCTCAAAACACCGTCCGAGAAATGACGAACGCTTATTTGGTGGCGACTATCCTTTTATTCAAACGGGTGATGTCGCCGCAGCAGATGTGTACGTTACACATCACAGCCAAACTTTGAGCGAGTTTGGAATGGCACAAAGTAGGCTTTTCCCTGCGGGAACACTTTGTATCACTATTGCAGCGAACATAGGAGACGTTGTCATTCTCTCGTATGACTGTTGTTTTCCCGATAGCGTTGTTGGCTTTACCCCGAATAATAAAACATCATCAAAGAATGTTATTGACGTAACCGTTCAAGTAAAGTATCAGACCGTCTTTATAATCTCCAACGATTTCAGCTATCCCTTTGTCATCACCATCAAGGAAACGGCGGTAGCTACTTGCACCGTTATCCATTGACTTTCTCCTTTCCGAAAGGGTTATTTTTCATCCCTTTCACTTATTAGTCGTATGAGGGCAGAAAAAGTCTCACTTATATTATAAAATTTTTGAGCAAATCAAATGACGGCAAGAATGATCCCTGCCGTCATCTCTCTAAAATATACCCTTGTTATATTTGATCTGTCCGTACAATA
>CAYYDD010000019.1:0-25567 GCA_964470515.1 uncultured Eubacteriales bacterium
TAAACAGAATTTCTGAGACGTCATAAAAAAGCCGCCCACCCATCACAGGTGAGCGGCTTTTTCATTTTATCACCGCATCGTGTAGCAGGTCGTCCAGCTGCTCCTGACACGGCTGGCTCTCGTTGCACAGCTCCAGAAACGCCAGTGCCTGCTGGTCGTCGGTAAACACGTCGGGCACGGAGCGGACGCGCTGATACACGTCTACGCCGTAAACGACGCGCTTGCGTCCCGCCTCATCCGTCACGATATCCGCGCGCAACTTGTAAATCATCATCATCATTCCTCCAGCTTCAGTTTGCCCTGACGAAACAGCCCGAGAGCCTTGTACAAAAACAGGAACTCCGGGAACGTGACGGGCTTGTCATAGTATTCTTGTGCCGCCATCAAAGGTGCGAACTGCGACGCAAGATCACGCACGAACAGCAGTTCAAACGGCACATCCAGCGCGTACGCGAGCTTAGCCAGTGTCTCCACCTTGGGGTTGGATAGACCTAGCTCAATGGCGTAGAGCTGGGATTGTGAGGTGTTGGATTCCAGTGACAACCATTCGCGTGACACGTTGCGCACCTTGCGCAAAAACAGAAGGTTACGACCGATTTCTTCAGGGATTGACATTTTTCTCTCTCCTTATGCCAAAAGCATAAGCCAGAAATGCCCTGTATGCCACCAGAAACACCGCAAGCGGAATCGGTGCACCGAGTGATATCGGTTACAGCTCGTACAAATTTTTAGAAAATTCGCACAAAACTCGTACACACAAAACAAAAAGCCGCTGTTTAAGCGGCTTTTTCGGTACGTGGTGGAGCCGAGGGGAATCGAACCCCTGTCCGAAAATCATTTACCAAGGCTTTCTCCGAGTGCAGCCCGTCTTTTAGGATTCCCCTCACTCAGCGCCGGTGGGCAGGCTCTGAGCTACGGTAGTCGCTGCGTCATGACGGGCGGAGCGACATCCGCCCGTTCACGTTCACCGCTACATGACGCCCCTATCCCGACCGCGGTACTTCGGGTAGGGACGACGGCCTTAGTTAGGCCGCGAGAGCAACTTTAGAGTTGTCGTTTATTTTTGAGTTTGCAGGTTTTATAGCGGTCCCGCACCGCTACTCGCTTACCGAGGCTCACGATCCCCGTCGAAACCTTTGCGGCCCCGTTTGCAGATGTGTACCGTGTAATATAGTATAGACAAAACGCACCGGATTGTCAACCCGGTGCGTCCGCTTTTTCTTGCCAATTTGTTTCGTCAAATACCGCGATCCCGTGTTGTGACAGCAGTGCCGCAGTGATACCCTGCCCGGGGATCAGCCGCATGGAAAACATACCGTCATACACGAAGCAGCTCCCGCAGGAGGGGCTGTTTTGCTTAAGGATCGCCCGGCGGATACCGTGCTTGCGGCAGAGTGCCAACACCTGCTCGGCACCGCAGCGGTATTCCTCAGTTACGTCGATGCCCGCGTCGTTGACAACGCGATCACCCTGGATTTCAGCCGGAGGGCGCGGCGTGGGTAGACCACCCATACACTCCGGGCAAACAAGGATGGCGGCGCCGCTGTTTACAAGTGCCGCCAGTGCCGGCGAAGCAGGCTTGGCCTGCCCGTCGTACCGGGTCGGTTGTCCGCACAGGCACGCGCTGACGACGTACTCCGGGCGACTCATCCGAAATTGCGCACCAGCGAGATGACCTTGCCGAGCACCACCGCTTCTTTCACGATAATGGGCTCAAACGCGTCGTTTTCCGGCTGCAGACGGATGTGACCCTCTTCAAAATAAATGCGCTTGACGGTGGCCTCGTCGCCGATCAGTGCTACCACGATATCACCGTTCTCTGCGGCAGGCGTTTTGCGTACGATGACGATGTCCTTATCCAGAATACCCGCATACAGCATACTGGTGCCCGATACGCGCAAGGCGAACAGCTCACCGGGCGCATATCCGCCGCCGGAGTAGGGGACGTAATCCGTCACCTCTTCGACCGCTGTGATCGGCAGACCCGCAGTCACCTTCCCCAACAGCGGCACGCGCGCCACCGTTTCGCCCGGCATACGGATACTGCGGTTTAAACGACCGTCACGCTCAATGTAGCCACCCTCCTCCAGCACCTTCAAATAGGTGTGAACGGTGGACGTGGATTTAATACCCGCGGCGGTGCAGATCTCGCGTACCGTGGGGGGCACGCCGGTCTGTGCACGCTCCTGAAGAAACGACAATACCTTCTGTTGTTTGGCTGTTAAGGGCTTCATACCATCACCTCGGATATTATCATAGCACATCTTTTTCAAAAAAGCAAACAAATGTTTGCTTTTTTGAAAAAATTTTTCTCATAATTTATTTACAATCCATTCACAAACTCCGCGAAAAAGTCTGGTATACTCTAACCGTACTCAGGGAGACGCCGGAACCGCACCGGACAAGCTCCCGCAACAATGAGTATAATACCCCTCCTCAAAACACCCCTCTAACTGGAAAAGGGCTGCTCACACGAGCAGCCCTTTTCCGTTTCGGTGTCGTATCACCGCCCGTAGGCGGATGATACCAAGGTAAGACGTGGGTCAGCCGTATTTTTCGCATTCCCCGATAGATACTTCCGTAGTTTTGCTGTTCTGGGATAATAGAGGGGCCACGATGGAGGAAAATAATTGTTGCCCCTTGCTGGACATATGAATCAGGTCATAAAAGTAAGAGGCGTCGTCACTTTCAAAGTGATACCTTTTACAATCGTTATCCGGCATACCTTCTAAGTGTGAGATCGTTTCATCCGAAAGAATAAGCGTGCAGTTCTTTTCTTGCAAAAATATAATATATTCCCGCATAATGTCACAATAACCTCTGTTCTCGTATAGATAAATATATTTTGGAGTTTCCAGAAAAAAGAGTTGAATGTCTTGGGCATCGCACAAGGCGATCAGCTCCTCTAAATATGCTAATTGCGTTTGATTGAGGTTGGCGACCTGACCGAGATTATTGTTAAGCCTTTTTAACATTTCAGGCGTGCTGCCGCCTTGCGAATCAGAGACGGAAGCCCCGTCTTTATATCGACTGTTAATTAAGGGAAACGAGATTGGCCAAGTTAACAAGAGCTCGTTGTTGGCAGAAACAAACAGTTCGTAAAGATCACTTACACCAGCCTCGCCGTCGGTTGCCATAATAGCAAAGATCGAAAGCAAAAATTCCGGAGAAGCATCTTGAAGCAATCGGGTATCCGAGATGGTAATGTCCGCTGTCAACGTAAACGCGTACATATCCACAACTAACGTTTTTATTTGCACACCGCTGTCTAAAAGCTCCTTCAACTGCAAAAACTCTGCATAGGGCTGGTGACCGTTATATGCTAGCAGATATGCCTCTTCTTCACCAAGAGAATCGATATCTATTCCTTGCCGGAACATAGAAGAACCGATAAAGACAGTATCTATTGCTTGCTTTTCTTTCAAATGAGAAAGACCGTAGTTGGCCTCTTTCATCAAGATGGGAAATATCATACATTTTATACCCACGAAGAGCGAGCAGAGAAATAGAGATACGGAAACAACAGATAGTATTTTTTTCATTGGTTACCTCTTTTTAAAAATTAGCATACATAAAGCCTGAAGTTCCGAACGAGCCGAAAAGTAAAATGGAAAGTAACAGAAATACTTGCCAAGCAGATCCGGACGGATGCAAAGCGGAAAGCTTGTGCTTTTCTTCATATGACTCTCGGATAAAAAGAATGAAAATAAAAAACAAGACTGTTAAGAAAAAGGCGACGCAGGTGTTGTCGCCTGTGAAGGGGAGTACAGCACGTTGTATGGAAGCTGCAGAAATGGAAAGATCGACTAGCATAAGCTTGAAATAGGAGAAGGCCGTCCGCAAGGAAGTAGTGCCAAATACAATCCATCCGAACATAACAAGCACAAAATTCAAAAAGACAAATAATAATTTTTTATGCCCCACCACTTTCATTTTTTTGGGTGTAAAAATATTGATGAGGCCGTGATAAAGGCTCCATACTATATAATTTAAACCGCTCCCATGCCACAAGCCGCTTACTATAAACGTAAGTATTACGTTGACTTTTTGACGAAGTGCAGAGCATCGATTACCACCCAGCGGAATATAAACGTAATCTTTAAGCCAGTCGGAAAGAGAAATATGCCATCGATCCCAAAATTCTCGAATGTTGGATGCGAAATAAGGGCGGTTAAAGTTAAACGTCGTGTGCATACCGAGCATTTTGGTTGCACCGGAAGCCATAAAGGAATATCCGGCAAAATCACAATAGAGCTGAATGGTATAGAAGAAAGCTGCTAGCCATAGAGCTAAGCCGTTGTGCCCGGTAGGAGATGCGAAGACGGTTGCTACATAACCGGATAACCGATTGGCAATAACCGCCTTCATAAACACACCTTTTAAGATCAGATAAAACCCGGTTTCAAACTTGCTTTTATCGTAGACTAGACCGGATGAAAGAGCGGATCGGAAGGTGTGATATCTGGTTATCGGTCCGCACAGGATTTCGGGGAAAAAGCAAAGATAGAGGGCATAGTTTAAAAAATCACATTCCGCTTTTTGCTTTTTCCTGTAGATATCAATCATATAACTGATGGCCTTGAAGCTATAATAAGACAATCCTAAAGGCATAATCATTTTTAACAAGGGGCTTTCGAGCCCGAATTGTGCTAACAACGTGTTGATCTTGGGAACGAAAAAATTATTGTATTTAATATAAATTAACAGTAGCACCAAGAAACCGCAACCGATTAGAAGTGGCTTTTTGCCTCCTTTCTTTTCAATGTGTGCACCGCAACGCCACGTAAAAAAAGCTGTTGTCAGCAATAGAATCAGCATTTTCCAATCACAGCACAAATAAAAAAGCAAACTGAAAAGAAACAGCGCTATACGACGATACGTATGAGGTAGAGCATAATACAGCACGAAAGTCCCAAAGGTGAAGAAAACCAGTGGAATAACGTTAGTATTCATTGTACTGAAAAAATTATATGCTGTTTTTAGTGCATGCGGTGCGTTTTCGAACAAAGTAATATGACCCCTTTGATATATAAATAATTCTAAAATAGAATTATTTATATTATAATTCCATAACGGAATTTTGTCAAGAGATACAGGGCATATAATTCTTATATTGAATTATATGAGGTGTTTTTATGAAAACGCGCAAGCAGGTCTACGGGACAAGCAATCTTGTCGGGAGGCGTATTGAAAGACTGCGGAAGGAGCGCGGGATCAAGCAAAAGGATATGATCGCCAGACTGCAAACGATGGGCTGCGACATCAACCCGACCAGCTACTCCAAGCTGGAAGGGCAGATCCGGTTGGCGACGGACAAAGAAATCTATTATATCGCCAACATCCTCAACGTATCCATCGATAGCCTGTTCGAGGATTAAAAGATAACTGTGTTAAGTGTTCTTTAGAAAAAAGCCACCGGCCTCAGCCGGTGGCTTTTTCATTCATTCAGATCAAATTTCCCCGGAAATGTCATTCACCCGCAACAGAATTGTTTGAATTTACCGGCATATTCCTGTTTCGCCGCACATAGATATGGACAAGACAAGGGGGGACGAGCATATGGCCGACGGATTTGATACGCTGCTGACACTGCTGCCCGAGGAGCTACGGCGGGGTCTCAGCCGTCTGCCGACTGATGTGAAGGCGCAGGTGCAGGAGCTTCGCCTGCGTGCGGGACAGGCCGTGTGTGTCGGCATCCGCGGGCGCGAGCATTACGTCACCGCCGACGGCGCGTTTACCGACTATGCCGGCGGGGCGCTGCACTGCACGACCGTGTGGCTGCGGCAGACGGTCGACCGCGCGTGCGAGCAATCCGTTTACGCCCATCAGGAGGAGCTACGGCATGGGTTTCTGCCCGCGCCGGTGGGTTGCCGCATCGGTGTGGCGGGCACGGCGGTGCTGGAGCAGGGGCGCATCGTCAGTTACCGTAACGTCACCTCGCTGTGCCTGCGCGTGGCACGGGAGCACTACGGCTGTGCATACGAGCTGGCAGAACGGCTGTGCGGGGACGGTATTCACGGCGCACTGATCGGAGGTGAGCCGTCCAGCGGCAAGACCAGCCTACTGCGCGATCTATTGCGGGAATTTGCCGGCCGGAGGATATCCGCCGTGGCGGTGGACGAGCGCGGCGAGTTGACCGGAGGGACTCCGATTAATTGTGACGTGCTACGCGGTACGCCTAAGGCTCAGGGTATCACACAGGCGATCCGCTGTCTGGCACCGCGCGTGATCGTGTTTGACGAGCTGGGCAATACGGAGGAGCTGCAAGCGGTGCACGGTGCGCTGACCTGCGGCGTGCCGGTGGTGGCCTCGGTTCACTGCCGCCGCCCGCAGGAGCTGTTACGGCGCGAGGGGATGACCGAGGCGTTGCGCAGCGGTGCGTTTGCCTATATGGTACAGCTGCGCGGCTGTGCTTGCCCGGGGGAGATCGCCGACGTGATACGAACGGAGGAATGGCTGAGTGAAGCTGTTTGGAATACTGCTGATCCTGATGGCGGGGACAGGCTGGGGCATTACAGCGGGGCGTAAGCTGCACAGCCGCGCGGTGTCGTTGGAGCTACTCTCCCGCTTTACCGAGCAACTGGCCGAGCGCATCCGCTACACCACCGCGCCGCTCGCCGTACTGCTGCGGGAGCTGGCTGCCTCGGCCGAGCTGGAACGCCTGCCGCTGCTGCGGTGCATTCCGACGGCGGAGGATCCGCGCGGCGCCTTATGCGAGGCCGCTGAGGCGTGTGCGGGCGAGATGGCACTGAATACGGAGGATACCCGTCTGCTGACGGAATTTATCCGTGGCTGGGGCAATGCGGACGTGACCGGCGAGGTACAGCGCTGCCGTCAGTATGCCGCACGGTTCCGTGAGCGGTGTGAGGCAGCCCGCGCCGACGCACGCTGCAAGGAGAAGCTGTACGTGACGCTGGGCATCTGCGGCGGCAGTATGGCGGCATTACTGTTAGGAGGATAACTATGGAAGTCGATTTGATCTTCAAGATCGCGGCGATCGGCATCATCGTGGCGGTGCTGAATCAGGTGCTCATCCGCTCGGGACGCGAGGAGCAGGCGATGCTGACCACCTTAGCGGGACTGATCGTGGTGCTGACGATGATCGTCACCGAGATCAGTGATCTGTTCCGTATGGTCAAATCGGTGTTCGGGTTGTGATGCGATGGAGCTGACGGGATGGATCGCCGCAGCGGTCATTGCGGCGTTTTTGGCCGTGGTACTGCGCCGTCACGCCCCGGAGCAGGCGCTGGCGGTGGGGCTTGTCGCCGGTGCCCTGTTGCTGACCTCCGCACTCTCCGGCTCGCTGCCATTGTTCCGCGAGCTGGAGGCACTACTCACGAGCAGCGGTATGTCGGGCGAGTACGTGACCGTGCTGTTCAAGGCACTCGGCGTGTGCCTGTTGACACAGCTTGCCGCCGATGCATGCCGCGACGCAGGCGAGCAGGGGCTCTCTGCCAAAGCGGAGCTGGCCGGGAAGCTCGCCCTGCTGACACTGGCGTTGCCGCTGTTTCGCAAGCTGGGGGATATCGCGCTGACGCTCATAGGAGGGACGGTATGAAACGGGCGGTCGTGGTACTCGCACTGTTTTTGCTGCTGGGCGGCTTCACTGCTCATGCGGACACGGTCGAGGAGCTGTACGAGGAACAACTGGCAAACAGCGGCGGCCGCGAGCTGATCGGAACGTTGCCGCAGGAGACCCAAGATCTGCTGACAACGCTCGGCATTGATGAGCTGGAGCCGACCGCCTTTACCGAGCTGGATACCGAAGACACGCTGCGGCAAATTTTTTCGCTGGCGGTGACCGCCCTGCGTGAGCCGCTCGGCGCGGCGGGGATGGTGATGGCCATTGTGCTGCTGTACGCGTGGGTCGAGGGACTGCGCCAAACACTGCGTTCGGAGGAGACCTCCGCGGTGTTCGGTACGGTATGCGCACTGGCCGCCTGCGGCAGTTTGATGTTGCCGCTGACCGACTGCATCACTGCCGTCAACGAGGCGATGACCTCGGTGTCGGTGTTTATGGGTAGCTTTACGCCGGTATACGCTGCAGTGCTGCTTAGCAGCGGCCGCGCGGCCACGGCGCTGTCGTTTCAGTCGATCGTGCTGTACGCATCCCAGCTGATGGCGTGGTTGGCGGGCGGTGTCATCGTGCCGCTGATGACCATTTCACTGGCACTGGGCGTCACCGGCTCGGTCACGCCGCAGGTACGGCTCGGCGGCGCGGGACGGCTTATCAGCAAAACGGCGGTATGGTTGCTGACACTGGGGATGCTACTGTTTACGGGGCTGTTGTCCCTGCAAAGTCTGACGGGCGGTGCGGCGGATAATCTCGGTACCCGCGCGGTGAAATTTTCCATCGCCAGCTTTGTGCCGGTGGTGGGCGGTTCGCTCAGCGAGGCGTTTTCCACCATCCGCGGCTGCCTGCAGTTGCTCAAGTCCACGCTGGGAGGCTTCGGTGTGGCGGCCACGGCACTGATCGTACTGCCGCCGTTGCTGCGGTGCTTCGGCTGGCGACTGCTGCTGTCGGTGTGCCATACGGCGGCTGAGATGTTCGAGCTGCGCGCGATGACGGGGATTCTGGAGGCGGCACGCGGCACGGTGAAGGCTTTGATCGGCGTACTGAGTGCGTGTGGCTCGTTTCTCATCATCGCCGTCGCGATCGTGACCACAGTATCGGGGGGATGATATGGACGGTATACGTGCATGGAGCGCGGCGGTGTGTCTGGCGGCTCTGGGATGTGCGGCGATGCAGCTCTTGGTGCCGAAGGGCGGTGTCGGTCGGGTGTTCCGCCTGGTCGCTACTACGTTTTTTCTGTGCTGTATGCTGCTGCCGCTACTGAAGCTTGGATCGCTGACGCAGCTGGATGTGGCCGATCTGCCGGATACGGTGGTGTCGGAGCTGCTGGCGGATACCGTGACCGAGCAACTGGAGAGGCAGGTGCGGGATATGGTGAGCGCGCTTGCCGCCGAGGTGTTGACCGAGCGCGGTGTTACCGCCGAAAAAATCGAGGTGACCACGGATATTTCCGGGGAAGGCGGCATATACATTCAACACGTTACCATCACCGTGGACAAACAAACGGTTCCGATCGCAAAGGTGGCGGGGGAGGTGTTAGCAAAGCAGCTGCAAACATCGGTCGAGGTGACCGCGGAATGAAAGGACGGGACGGCTATGGAACAAACGATGCGCACGTGGCTTACAGGGCTGACGGCGCGACTGCGCGGCGATAAGGGCCGACGGTTGCTGCTCATCGCCGGGGTGATCGGTATCGCCCTGCTGGCGTTGTCCGAGCTGCTGCCGACAAAGACGGATGCGGTGTCCTCCGGGTCGGTAACGGCCGACGAGTTCGTGCGGCAGACCGAGGAACGGTTGACGACGCTCGTCAGCAGCATCGAGGGCGCGGGCAACTGCCGTGTGCTGGTAACGCTGGAGAACGGGGTGGAGTACGTGTACGCCACCGAGCAAAAAACAAATTCCGACCGCCAGGAGGACACAGACGACACCGCCACCCGCCTGACACAGCGGGACGACAGCGAAAGCACCGTCATCGTGGTGGATACGGGCGATGGCCGCGAGGGGCTGCTGGTCACCGAGATCCAGCCCACGATACGCGGCGTGGTAGTCGTGTGTGAGGGCGGTGACCGCGAGGATGTGCGCAGCCGCGTCATCGAGGCGGTGACGGTGGCAATGGATCTGTCCTCCAAGCGGGTATGCGTAACAAAATTAACATAAGGAGATGTCGTTTTATGAAAAAGATCTTCGGCAGAAAGCAGCTGCTACTCGGCACGCTGGTCGTGGCACTGGGTATGGCGGTATATCTTAACTATTATTTCGCACAGTCGCCGTCCGGGCTGCTGGATACGAATACGCAGCAGAGCGAGCAGGATAAACATCTCGGAGACGCGCTGAACGTGAATACCACGCCGGACAGCACGGCAAATTATTTCGATCAGGCGCGGGAAAGCCGCGAGGCCGCGCGTGAGGAAGCCACCGAGACCGTCAAGGAGTTGCTCAACGACGTGAAAGCGACCGACGACCAGAAGGCCGCAGCGACGCAGCAGGTCATCGCGATCACCAAGGCCATCGAGCAGGAAAGTAAGATCGAAAGCCTTATCAAGGCGAAGGGCTACGCGGATTGCGTGGTGTACATCGAGGGTGACAACTGCAGCATCGTGGTGAGTGCGGAGTCGCTGACGGTGCAGGATACGGCCAAAATTTCGCAGACGGTGACCTCACAATCGGATATTTCGGCACAAAATATCAATATTGTTACAGTAAATTCATAAAAAACAGTTGCCCCGGAGATACTTTGTGGTATATAATAGAGTCACAAAGCGAAAGGGAGGACATCAGTATGGATGTTAAGGATTTCCAGTCTTCGGAGGGCTGCTGCATCATTTCCGAGGAAGTTATCGCCAAGATCGCCAGCACGGCGGCCGTGGAAGTGCCCGGTGTGGCCGGTATGGCTACCCGCCTGACGGACATCCGCGGTCTGGTCACTTCTCAGGGCAGCAAATCGGTAGGCGTCGTCAGCAACGATAACGAGACCATCGTGGACGTGTACGTCAATCTCAAGGCCGGTGTGCGTATTCCGGACGTGGCGGGCAACGTGCAGCGTCAGGTCAAGAGTGCTGTGCAGTCGATGACGGGAAAGCCGGTCACCAAGGTGAACGTGCACATTGAGGGTATCGTGCTGGAAGAGCCGAAGGACGAGGAATAATACGGTGCCAAGTGCACGTAAGCCTTGTGATGATAACAAGCCACAAAGCGCCCAAAATCCGCCGTTTTAGGCGGGTTGCCAGTGCGTCAGGTGTGGTTAAGGGAATTTGAAAACGGAAAGGCATGGTTTGCGCATGACCAGACGGGAAGCAAGAGAGCTGGCGTTTATCCTGTTGTTTGAGAGGAGCTTCTCCGGCGAGACGATCGCGGAGATTCTGGAAAACGCGGGGGAGGCGCGCGATATTACCGGGGATACGTTTGCGATATCTCTGGCCGAGGGCACTGCGGAGCATACGGAGGAGATCGACGAGATCATTTCCGCCAACGCGCACAACTGGAACCGTGAGCGGTTATCCCGCGTTACGCTGGCGATCCTGCGTCTCGCGATCTATGAGATGCAGTGGGTCGAGGACATCCCGGTCAGCGTTTCCATCAATGAGGCCGTCGAGCTGGCAAAACGCTACGGCGGCGATACGGATGCCTCGTTCATCAACGGCGTGCTGGGCGGTATCGTCCGGCGCGGCGAGGCATAATATGGCACGGTATCTCGGGCTGGATACCAGCAATTACACGACCTCCGTCGCGGCTTTTGAAGCCGAGACGGGGGCGCTTTGGCAAGTAAAACAACTATTACCCGTCAAGGACGGCGAGCTCGGTCTGCGCCAGAGTGACGCAGTGTTTCACCACGTCCGTCAGTTGCCCGAGCTGCTTGAGCGTCTGAAAGCCGAGGCGGGCGGGCTGTCGGGGATCGCCGCTGTCGGCGTGTCCGACCGTCCTTCGCAGGCTGCGGGCTCGTATATGCCCTGCTTCCTGTCGGGCGAGGGAGCGGCGCGGCAAACGGCGGCGCTCTTGGATGTGCCGCTGTATCGGTTTTCGCATCAGCAGGGACACGTGATGGCTGCGCTGTACGGCGCGGGTGCGCTGTCACTGCGCACCGCACCGTTTCTGGCCTTTCACGTATCCGGCGGTACGACCGATGCCCTGCTGGTGCAGCCGGATGAGGATACCGTTATCCGCTGTGAGCGGGTCGCGGGCTCGCTGGATCTAAAAGCGGGTCAGCTTGTCGACCGCGTCGGCGGTATGCTGGGTCTGCCGTTTCCCGCCGGTCCGTCACTGGAGCAGCTCGCACAGCCGATTAAGGGAAAGCCGCCCCGTCCGTCGATGGAGGGGGCGAGCTGCCATCTCTCCGGCGTGGAAAATCAGTGCCGCAAGTTGCTGAACGACGGGGTCGCTCCCGCCGAGGTCGCACGGTTTTGCCTGCTCAGCGTTCGTGCCGCCGTCGAGGCGATGACCGAACGCCTGCTTACGGCCTACGGCGATATGCCGGTGGTGTATGCCGGGGGTGTGATGTCCAACGCGTATCTACGCGAGGTGCTGGAACAACGGTTCGGCGGCCGGTTTGCACCGCCGGTGTATTCGGCGGATAACGCGACGGGTATCGCCGTGCTGACCGCCCTGAAAGCGGGGAAGGAGCTATGACCGTTATTACCGTCAGCCAACTCAACCGCTATGTCAAATCGCTGTTGGAGGGCGATGCCAACTTAGCCTGCGTGATGCTCAGCGGCGAGATCAGCAATTTTACCAATCATTATAAATCGGGGCATTGGTATCTGTCCTTAAAAGACGAAAACGCTCTTGTCAAGGCGGTGATGTTCCGCTCCGGCGTACAGCGGATGACGTTCGTGCCGGAAAACGGGATGAAGGTCATCGTGCGGGCGCGGGTGTCGCTGTATGAAAAGGACGGCTCGTTCCAACTGTATCTGGACGATATGCAGCCCGACGGCGCGGGCGCACTCCAAGTCGCCTTTGAACAGCTCAAGCTACGTCTGCACGAGGAGGGCCTGTTTGACGAAAGCCGCAAGCGCTCCATCCCGCCGTATCCGCAACGGATCGGAGTCATCACCTCCTCGACCGGCGCGGCGGTACGCGATATCATCAACGTGCTCGGTCGCCGCTATCCGCTTGCCGAGGTGGTGATGCTCCCCACGCTGGTGCAGGGGGACGGCGCACCGGCACAGCTGTGCGCGGCACTGCGGCACTTTGAAGCGATGAAAGCCGAAAACGACCCGCACACACCGGATGTGATCCTCATCGGTCGCGGTGGCGGCTCGCTGGAGGAGCTGTGGGCGTTCAACAGTGAACAGCTGGCCCGCACCATTGCGGCGGTCACCATCCCGGTGATCTCCTGCGTGGGTCACGAAACGGATTTTACCATCTGCGATTTCGTGTCCGATCTGCGCGCGCCTACCCCGTCGGCTGCGGCGGAGCTCGCCGTGCCGGACAGTGGGGAGCTCCGGCAACGCATTGCTTTTTTAGGTGCAGCCGCGAGCCGCGCGGCATCGTCGGTGGTCGCCAATCGTCGCCGTGGGCTGACGGAGCTGTCCGCCAAACGCTGCCTGTCCACACCGCTGTATCCCGTGGAGGAACGCGCGGTGCGGCTGGATCGGCTGACTCACCGCTTCACGGGCACCGCCGAGCGACTGGCGGCGCGTGCCGGCACACGGCTGGCGGCAGCCGCCGGCAAGCTGGATGCGATGAGCCCGTTGCGGGTGCTGTCCCGCGGGTATGCGCTCGCGAGTAAGGACGGTGCCGTGCTCCGCTCGGTATCGCAGGTGGCGGAGAACGATACCATCGAATTGCGTTTACACGACGGTACGCTTGCGTGCCGCGTTGATAAAAGGATGTGAACCAATGGCTGAAATGACGTTTGAGACCGCTATGGTGAGGCTGGAAGAGATCGTCGCCCTGCTGGAAAGCGGTAACTGCACACTGGACGATTCTCTTAAGCTGTTTGAGGAAGGCACGAAGCTGACGGCGTTTTGCAGCGATCAGCTGAAAACCGCCGAGCAGAAGATCGTACAACTGACGCAGGGAGAGGGCGAATAATATGGCACTGTATACCGCCCGACTGACCGAGCATTTAGCGGCAGCGGAACGGGCTTTGACGGCGGCACTTCCCGCGACCGGGGGCGCGGTGAGCGTGGCCCCGCTGATGGCGTATGCCTGCGAGGGAGGCGGCAAACGCCTGCGCCCTGTGCTGCTGTTGGAATTTTGCCATCTGTGCGGTGGTGACACGGCGCGTGCGCTACCCTTTGCTGCGGCGATCGAGTTCATTCATTCGTATTCTCTGGTGCACGACGATCTGCCGTGTATGGATAACAGCCTGCTACGTCGCGGCAAGCCCTCGGTGCACGCCGCCTACGGTGAGACGATGGCACTGCTTGCGGGCGATGCCCTGCTCAACCGCGCGTTTGAGGTGATGCTGTCTCCCGAGGCTGCGGCCGATCAGGAGGCCGCCGCACTGCGTGCCGCGTATGAGCTGGCGGATCGCGCCGGTATCCATGGGATGATCGGCGGGCAGGTGCTGGATCTCGCCAGCGAGGGAAAGACCATTGATCTGGAAACACTGCAAGCCCTGCAGGAGGGCAAGACGGCAGCACTGCTTACGGCCGCGTGCCGTATGGGTGCCATCCTCGGCGGCGGCAGTGAGCAACAGCTCGAGGCCGCCGGCCGCTACGGGTATTATTTGGGTCTCTGCTTCCAGATCGTGGACGATATTTTGGACGTCACCGCCACCTCCGAGGAGCTCGGCAAGCCGGTGGGAAGTGACACGGAAAACGAAAAAATCACATATGTGTCGCTACTGGGTCTGGACGAGGCGCGTCGCCGTGCCGCTACCTATACACAGCAGGCGAAGGAAGCGCTCACCGCGTTTCCCGACGAGCGCGCCGATTTATGTGCGCTGGCGGACGCATTGCTGAAACGGAGGAAGTAATATGGACAAGCCGATCCTATCCGCCATCCGTTCCCCGGAGGACGTCAAGCGGCTGCCGCGTGAACAGCTGGAGCCGCTGTGTGAGGAGCTGCGTCAGACCATCGTGCAGACGGTGGCCGCCAATGGCGGTCATCTGTCGTCCAATCTGGGTGTGGTCGAGCTGACGGTGGCACTGCACCGCGAATTTTCCCATCCTGACGACCGTATCGTGTGGGATGTGGGGCATCAATGCTATGCCCATAAGCTGCTGACCGGCCGCCTTGACCGCTTTGACACCCTGCGGCAGACGGGCGGGTTGTCCGGCTTCCCGAAGCCTACGGAAAGCGAGTACGATGCGTTTGTCGCCGGTCACAGCAGCACGGCGGTCTCCGCCGCCAACGGCATCGCCAAGGCCAAGGCCTTAGCGGGGGAGGACGGCTATACAGTCGCAGTGGTGGGCGACGGCGCGATGACCGGCGGTCTGGCCTATGAGGGCCTGTGCAACGCCGGGCGCAGTCACGATAAGCTCATCGTTATCCTGAACGATAATCAGATGTCCATCAACCGCAACGTGGGATTTATGGCGCGGCATCTGTCGGCACTGCGCTCCTCGGTGCAGTACGTACAAACGAAAAACAGCTTCGGCAACATCATTTCCGCCATCCCGCTCATCGGTAAACCGCTGCACCGCGGGATGGTGCGCATCAAAAGCCGCTTAAAGGATTCGCTATATCACAGCAGCGAAATGTTTGAGGAAATGGGCTATTATTACCTCGGTCCTGTGGATGGTCACAACCTGCGTGACCTGATGCGTGCGCTGGAGACCGCCCGCCACCTCAGCCGTCCCGTGCTGCTGCACGTGGCCACGGTGAAAGGGCAGGGCTACAGCTATGCCCTGCAAAACCCCGATACCTACCACGGCATCTCCCGCTTTGACGTGGCGAGCGGTCAGGCCGAAAAGGGTGTGCCCGGCTTTTCACAAGCGGCGGGTCGCTGCCTGTGTACACTCGCGGAGCAGGATCCGCGCCTGTGCGTCGTGACCGCAGCGATGACCGGCGGCACGGGGCTGACGGAGTTTGCTTCCCGCTATCCCAAGCGTTGCTTTGACGTCGGCATCGCCGAGGAGCACGCCGTGACCTTCTCGTCCGGCCTCGCGGTCGGCGGTGCCCTGCCTGTGTTTGCCGTGTATTCCACGTTTTTGCAGCGGGCATATGACCAGCTGCTCAACGACACCGCCATTATGAATAACCACATCGTGCTGGCGATCGACCGCGCGGGCATCGTGCCGGACGACGGCGAGACCCATCAGGGCATCTTCGACGTGCCGTTCCTGTCCACCATTCCCAACACCACGGTGTTTGCCCCGGCCACGTTTGCCGAGCTCGAGATCAATTTAAAGCAGGCCTTGTATGACACGCCGGGTATTGCCGCCGTGCGGTATCCCAAGGGCACTGAGTTTCCGGCACTCGCGTCGTATAAGCCGGATTATCACCCCTATACGCTGTTCCGCGACCCGATGGCGGGCACGTTGGTCATCACCTACGGCCGTTTGTTCGGCAACGTGCTGCAGGCGGCCAAGCGGTTGCGTGTCAAGCAGCCGGTCTCCATTTTGAAGCTGACGCGTATTCTCCCCATCCCGGAGGAAACGCTGAAGATTGCCGCGTCGTATTCGCGCGTTATCTTCTTTGAGGAGAGTGCGCAAAACGGCGGTATCGCCCAGCAGTTTGGCGCGGCTTTGGTGCAACGGGGCTACCGCGGCGTGTACGAGCCGGTCGCTATCAACACCTTCATCCCCACCTGCTCGGTAGCGGATGGCCTGCGGCTGACCGGGCTGGATGCGGACGGTATGACCCGCCGTATATTGGGGGAGGGTCACAGTCGTGCCGAGTGAACAGCGTCTGGACGTATGGCTGGTCGCGAACGGCCTTGCCACCGGGCGCGATAAAGCGTGCGAACGCATCCGCGCCGGCGAGGTCGCCGTCAACGGTGCGGTGGTGTGCAAGCCGGCACATCGGGTGTCACCCACGGACACGGTCTGCTGTGCCGCGGCGGATAATTATGTCGGTCGCGGCGGCTTAAAGCTGGAGCACGCTCTCGGTCTCACCGAGCCGCTGACACCCGGCTGTGTGGCAATGGATGTCGGTGCTTCGACGGGTGGCTTTACGGAGTGCCTGCTTCGCGCCGGTGTGTCCCGCGTGTTTGCGATTGATGTCGGGCATGACCAGTTGCATCCGTCCTTGCGGGAGGATGACCGCGTCGTCGATCTGTCGGGTACGGATATCCGTCGGCAGGAGACTCTGCATTCCGTTATCGCACCGTCCTCGGTGGACGTGCTGACGATGGACGTGTCCTTTATCTCGTTGCGTGCGGTGTTGCCGTCGGTATTTGTGTTCTTAAAGCCGAATGCCCGTCTTTTCTTACTTATCAAGCCGCAGTTTGAGGCAGGTCGCGCGGATGTCGGCAAAAACGGCATCGTCAGTGACCGCCGTGTGCATTGCCGCGTACTGCACGAGCTGTGTGATTTTTTTGCCGAGCAGGAGTGCTCGTTGGAAGCACTGACCGCCTCACCCATCACGGGCGGTGCGGGTCGGCAAAACGGTAACATTGAATACGTGGCGTTGCTCCGCCGCAGCGGTCGGCATACCGTGCCGGATATCCGCGCTTTGGTGGAGGAAAGCTTTGCGGCGTTACGTTAACCACAGCTGACGCACCCGAGCCCGCCTAAAACGGCGGCTTGGGGGTGCCTTATGGCTTGTTATTATCGCAAAGCTTTCGGATTTACCAGTATTTTAACGCAGCAGACGCAACATTTCCCCAAAGTAAATTGGGTTCAAGTGCGTCAGCTGTGGTTAACGGAGGTGTCGGGATGAACGTAGCCGTGATCCCCAACTACCAAACTGAAGAAGGCGGGCGTGCGCTCGGGCAGGTCTGTGCAGCCTTGGAAGTGCTGGCCATCCCGTTCGTCACACCGCAGGATAAGGCGTTTCCTCCGCAGGATATCGATGCTTGCCTTGCCGCGTGCGACGTGGTCATCGCCCTCGGCGGTGACGGTACCATCATTCATTGTGCCAAGCGCGCTGCGGCCTACGGCAAGCCCGTGCTGGGTATCAACAGCGGGCGGCTGGGCTTTATGGCGGGGCTGGAGCTGAATGAGCTGGATCAGCTGGAACGGCTGCTCAGCGGCGATTATGAGGTCGAGCATCGGATGCTGTTGGACGTTACCGTGCACAGCGAGGGGGGCGAGGTACGCAGCCGTGCTCTTAATGAAGCGGTGGTCTCTCGCGGAGCACTCTCGCGTATGGTGGAGATCAGTGTGGAAAACAACGGCGCGCCGGTGGCCGCATATCAGGCCGACGGTGTCATCGTTGCCACGCCTACGGGCTCCACGGCGTATTCGCTGTCAGCGGGCGGTCCGATGGTGGATCCCGCGCTGGATTGCCTGTTGCTGACCCCCATCTGCCCCCATTCGTTACGTACACGGCCGTATCTGTTCCATAAGGACGCACGGCTGACACTGACCCCGGGCCATCGCAAGGGCGTGCCGGTGTTCGTCACGGTGGACGGCGAGGAGGCTATTCCCGTGTCGGAAAGCGGCACCGTTCAGGTGTCACGCTCGGAGATCACGGCAGCGCTGATCCGTATGAAGCAGCTGTCGTTTTATGAAACACTTGGTCAAAAACTGATGAACAGGAGGGTGTGAGGTATGAAGACCAAACGCCAATCCCGCATTTTAGAGATCATCCAAAGCCGCCGCATCGAAACGCAGGACGAGCTGATCGTTGCCCTACAGGAAAGCGGCTTCCCGGTCACACAGGCCACCGTCTCGCGCGATATCAAGGAGCTGCGGCTTATCAAAACGCTGGATAATACCGGCGCGTACTGCTACGCTGTGGCCACGCCCGAAAAGGCGCAGATCTCGTCGCGCTTTCACTCCATTTTTCAAGATGCGGTGCGTAGTGTGGATTTCGCCGGCAATCTGGTGGTCGTCAAGTGCATCGCCGGTATGGCGAATGCCGCGTGCGCGGCGATGGATTCCATGCACTGGGATACCGTGATCGGCACCCTCGCGGGGGACGATACCTTCGTGTGTATCACGAAAACGCAGGAAAACGCCGTCGGTCTGGTGGAGGAATTGAAAAAACTGCAGAGGCAGGAGTAAGCTATGCTCGATTGTTTATACATTGAGAATATCGCTGTGATCGAGCGGGCGGAGATCCATTTCCACACCGGCTTCAACGTGCTGACGGGTGAAACGGGTGCGGGTAAATCCATCATCATTGATGCGATCAACGCCGTACTCGGCGAACGCACGCGCCGTGATCTGGTGCGTACCGGCAGCGATACGGCGCGTGTCACCGCTCTGTTTTCCTCGCTGTCCGCGTGGGCGGAGGAGCAGCTGACGGCACTGGGCTTTCCGCCGGATGAGGACGGAAACGTGCTCATCACCCGCACCATTGTTGCGGAGGGAAAGAGCAGCTGTACTGTCAACGGCCGCCCCGCTACGGCGGCACTGCTACGGGAGCTCGGCCACGCGCTCATCGATCTGCACGGCCAGCACGAAAATCAACGGTTGCTGTCCGCCGACCAGCATCTCGCGTACTTAGATCGCTTCGGCGATCTTAGCACGGTGCGTGAGGCGTATACGGCGGTGTATCGGGAGTGGAGCCGCGTCAGACGCGAGCTGTCCCATGCCGATATCGACGAGCAGGAAAAGGCCCGTCGGCTCGATATCCTGCGGTATCAGATCGAAGAGATCGAGGCCGCCGGGTTGCAGTCGGGTGAGGAAGAGGGATTGCAGGCGCGCCGCACACTGTACCGCAATTCCGAAAAGGTCGCGGGGCAGATGGCGAAGGCGCGGGTACTGCTCTTCGGTGACGGGGACAGTGACGGCGCGGTATCGCTGGCACAGCAGGCCGCCGTCGCCGCCAACGGCGCGGCACGGTATCTCGAGCAGGCGGTGTCACCCGCCGCACGGCTTCAGGAGGCTCTATATGAGCTTCAGGATGCCGCCGAGGAGCTGGAGGCCGCTGCTGAGCTGTTGGAGTTTGACCCGCGCGAGCGGGATGCTGCGGAGGAACGGTGGGAGCTGATCCGCCGTCTCACCGCAAAATACGGTGCCACCACCGATGAGGTGTTGGCTTTTTTGGAAAACGCACGGGAGCAGGCGCGCAACATTGAGCTGTCGGATGAGATCACCCGCCGCCTCGCCGAGCAGGAGCGGCAGCTGTATGCCGCAGTGGAAAGAGCCGCCGACGAGCTGACCGCACAGCGGCAGATAGCAGCCGAACGGTTTGCCGCCGCCGTCGGGCAGCAGCTTACCTTTCTGGATATGCCGAACGTCTCGCTGGTCATCGAGCGGCAGGCGACGGAATACACCGCTACTGGTGCGGATCGCATCGAGTTTCTGATGTCTGCCAACGTGGGTGAGCCGCCGAAGCCCATCACGCGCATCGCGTCGGGCGGCGAGCTGTCCCGCATTATGCTGGCCATCAAGGCGGTGCTGGCGGATGCGGATGAGATCGACACCCTCATCTTTGACGAGATCGACACCGGCATCAGCGGTCGCGCCGCGCAAAGGGTGGGCGACCGCCTGCGCCTTACGGCGAACAGCACGGTAGCAGGGCGGCATCGGCAGGTACTGTGTGTCACGCATCTGGCGCAGATTGCCGCGCAGGCTCAGCACCATTATCTCATTGAAAAATCCGTGCGCGACGGCCGCACCTATACGGCTGTCACCCCGTTGTCGGATGCACAGCGCGAGCAAGAGCTGGCACGCATCATCGGCGGCACGGTGACCGAGGCCACCCTGCAAGCCGCACGGGAAATGCTGAATCATTAAAAGAGGAAGTTAATGCTATGAACACCAAACTGCGTAACGACGATATGGACTTTTTGTTTGATGCCATCCTACAGCTCCGTGACCGCGACGAGTGCTATCAGTTCTTTGAAGATCTGTGTACGGTGCAGGAGCTGAAGGCGCTGTCGCAACGCTTGGCCGTGGCGAAGATGCTGGACGATAAGTGCGTGTATACCGATATCGAGGAGCGCACCGGCGCATCCACAGCGACCATCAGCCGTGTGAACCGTTCACTGCAATACGGCTGCGATGCGTACCGTATGGTGTTCGACCGTCTGGCCGAAAAGGAAGGCGGACAATGAGCGGTTATCGGGATTTTTCGGAGTTCTACGACCGTTTGATGACGGATGTGGACTACCGTGCCTACGCGGACTATCTGCTGGTGCTGTTCGAGCGGCACGGCACACGGCCGCGTACCGTGCTGGATATCGCGTGCGGCTCGGGAACGCTGTGCGCAGAGCTGGCACAGCGTGGAGTAGACGCCATCGGCGCGGATGCATCGGAGGGGATGCTCGCGCGGGCGGCGGAAAAGCTGCCGGGTGCGCTGTGGCTGTGTCAGGATATGCGCGAGCTGGATCTGTACGGCACGGTGGATGGCGCCCTCTGCACGCTGGACAGCTTGAATCATCTGTGCAGTACTGCGGATATCGCACAGGTATTCCGCCGTGTGCGGCTGTTTGTCGAGCCGGGTGGGCTGTTTATTTTTGATGTCAACACGCCGTACAAGCACCGGGAGGTGCTGGCCGACCGCGCGTTCGTGTTTGAGGAGAACGGCGTGTTCTGCACGTGGCGCACGGTGTACGTGCCGCGGCAGCACCGCGTGGATATGTACCTCGACTTTTTTGCCGAGGATGAGGACGGCCGCTACGAGCGGTATGAGGATACCGTGCGTGAGCGCGCGTATTCCGAACGCACCCTGCGCCGTCTGCTAAGCGATACCGGCTGGGAAACGTTGGCGGTGTACGGCGATATGACCGATGCGCCGCCCGTTGCTGATTGTCAGAGGATGATATTCGTGGCACGCAGTACCCGTACCGAGCAGGAAGCACGTGGAATGTAAGGGCTTACGAGTATTGTGGTTAATTGTGATACGTTAAAGGAGAACGGCATATACTATGAGTAAGGCGATACGGTGCCTGACGACCGATGCCGCCGTTGTGGCGGTAGCGATCGACGCGACCGAGATGGTCGCGCGGGCAGAACAGATCCATCACACCTCGGCGGTGGTCACGGCGGCACTCGGTCGCTTGCTGACGGCAACGTCCCTGATGGGCGTTATGCTCAAAAATATCGAGGATTCCGTCACACTGAAGGTCAACGGCGGCGGCCCCATCGGTCAGCTCATCACGGTGGCGGACGGTCGCGGAAATGCCCGCGGCTACGCGCAGACTCCCGTGGTGGAGATCCCGCTGAAGCCCAACGGCAAGCTGGATGTCAGCGGTGCGGTAGGCACCGACGGTCTGTTGTACGTGCTGCGCGATACAGGTGCGTCGGAGCCGTATGTCGGCTGTACACCGCTGGTGTCGGGTGAGCTGGCGGAGGATATCACGTCGTACTACGCCACCAGTGAACAGATCCCCACGGTATGTGCGCTGGGCGTGCTGGTCAATCCGGATCTGACGGTGCGCGCGGCGGGAGGTCTGCTCATTCAGCTGCTGCCGTTCTGCCCCGACGAGATCATCGACCGTCTGGAAAAAAACATCGCGGCACTGCGCCCGATGACCGAAATGCTGGACGAGGGGATGAGTATCGAGGATATTCTGAAGCTGGCGCTGGACGGCCTGCCGTTTGACGTGGTGGACAGCTTTGAGCCGGAGTACCGCTGTGCCTGCTCGTCCGAAAAGGTGACGGGTGCGTTCTGCGCGATGTCGGATGAGGATCTGCGCTCGTTGCCGGACGAAAACGACCTCATCGAGGTGACGTGCAGCTTCTGTGATCGGGTTTACACGTTCACGGGCGCGGATGTGGAGGGCATTATCGCCGAGCGGAGCCGAAAAAAGAAAGAAAATTCTTGAGTTTTTCAAAAAAGTTGAAAAATTTCGGTTGACAATTCACTGTGAATGTAGTATGATAGACACCGTCGCCGATGGCGATGCTGTTTTGGAAGCATAGCTCAGCTGGTAGAGCACCTGCCTTACAAGCAGGGGGTCACAGGTTCGAGCCCTGTTGTTTCCACCAAATGTGGCCCGGTAGTTCAGCTGGTTAGAACGCTAGCCTGTCACGCTAGAGGTCGACGGTTCGAGCCCGTTCCGGGTCGCCACATTTGCCTCTGTAGCTCAGTTGGTAGAGCAGAGGACTGAAAATCCTCGTGTCACTGGTTCGATTCCGGTCGGAGGCACCATTTTGCGGCTTTAGCTCATCTGGTAGAGCGCCACCTTGCCAAGGTGGAGGTAGCGAGTTCGAGCCTCGTAAGCCGCTCCAACCGAAAAAAGCGTCGCAAGACGCTTTTTTCATCCACGGCGACATAGCCAAGTGGTAAGGCGTGGGTCTGCAAAACCCTGATTCCCCGGTTCAAATCCGGGTGTCGCCTCCAGAAAAAACCTCTTTACTTTCGTAAAGAGGTTTTTTCAATGGAGACGAGGGGACGGTTCTCTGGAGACGAGGGGACGGTTCTCTTGTGTTGACAAGAAAGGTGAGTTGCGGTATACTGTTACGGGGTGAGCATTATGCCAAGACAAGCAAGAAGACCAAGTGCAAGCGGAATCTATCACATAATGTTAAGAGGAATCAACCGACAGAACATTTTTGAGGATGACGAAGATAAAGAAAAATTTCTGCAAACCCTAAGTCATTATAAGGCAATAAGCGAATATAAACTATTCGCTTATTGCCTTATGTCTAATCATATCCATTTGTTAATAAAGGTTGAAAAAGAAAATGTGGATGTGATCTTAAAGCGTATTGCAGGGAGTTACGTTTATTGGTATAATTGGAAATACAAACGAAGCGGTCATTTGTTCCAAGATAGGTTTAAGAGTGAGCCGGTAGACGATGACAGTTATTTTTTAACTGTTATACGATATATTCATCAAAATCCTGTAAAGAGCGGCCTGTGCAAAGAGGTATTGGATTATCAGTATAGCAGTTATTGCGAATATTTGAAGGAAAGCAAATTAGTTGATACTGATTTTTGCTTGGGGATAATTAGCCGCGAGCAATTTATGCAGTTCAATAACGAATATAGCGACGAAATGTGTCTCGATCTTGAAGAGAATGGTTTCAGATTAACAGATGAAGAGGCTAAGAATATCATACAAAAAATCAGTAAGTGTAAAAGCGCTACCGAGTTTCAATGCCTGGATTTAGCAAAACGCGATAAGTATTTGAAGCTTTGCAGAGAGAAGGGCATTTCCATACGGCAATTGAGTCGGCTGACAGGGGTAAGTTTCAATATTGTGAGAAAATTCGGGTAACACAAGAGAACCGTCCCCTTGTGTTGTCCCCTTGTGTTCCCCTTGTGTTCTTGGTTTTTATATAGCCGCTACTTCTAACAATACCGTTGATACAATAGGATCTGTTTTATCGGTGCTTGCTGATGTGGCGGGTGAGCAAGCACTTGGGATAATGATTGATTTGATAAATTTAGGAGTATCGACTGATGACGAAGTGACAGTAGGAGATAGAGTCGTATATATCAGTCAAACTTTCGGACTTACCACAGTTACAGCCAAATTTGTTTATTCATCATCAGGCGAATTTAAGAAAAGTGAATATAATCATCAAACTACTTATATTATAGCGTGATAGGAGAACGACAAAATGCAAAAACGATGTCCTTGGTGTGGCAAGAAAATCCAGATAAGTCGTTGGAATAAGTTTCGTCGAAAAACACCGAGCAGATTTATCTTTGAACGTTGCAAGTTTTGTGGCCAATATTATGGGCAACGGTCTCGGTCGCCAAGGGTTGTCGGTTTGTGTTGTGCTATGTTGTTCAGTTGTTTTTTACCGTTGTTATGGTGGCCGTTGAGATATTTAGTGCTTCCTGTCATTTTTTTATTAGCAGTGTTGGTTATTAAAATACCGTTGGAAAGAATGACACAGGACGAAAACTTTCAAAAAATTTCGCCAGTTGTTTTTCAGGCTAAAATTTTATGGAACAATTTCGCAATTAAGAAAAAACATATTTACGTTCAAATAAAGGACTTTGATGACGGGGATGCATTTTCATTAGCTTCGCCTATTTTTGTAACAGATGTAGATAAAACCGCGGGTGTGATTTATTTTTACTTTTTATATGATCACGAAAAGAATATACGAATGCCAAAAATCGCATTATACGACGGTGAAATACAGGTTGCTGAAATAGAAATCCACGACAAGTAAGGATATTGAATAATTGGTTTTCAGAACATAGGGGAACACAGGGGACGGTTCTAGGGAACACAGGGGACGGTTCTATGTGTTGACGAATTGTGTGGTTTATGGTATGATTTTCAAGGGTGAAAGTTATGTCAAGACATGCTCGCAGAAAAAGTGAAAGCGGAATATACCATATAATGCTCCGAGGAATTAATCAGCAACAAATTTTTGAAGATAGCGAAGACTTTGAAAAATTTTTGCAAATATTAAAAGACTGTAAGGCAGTAAGCGAATATAAATTGTTCGCTTACTGCCTTATGGGTAACCATATTCATTTGCTTGTTCAAGAAGGAAAAGAACCTATTGAGCAAGTAATGAAAAGACTTGCCACCCGATTCGTTTATTGGTACAATATCAAATACCAACGAGTCGGGCATTTGTTTCAAGATAGATTTAAAAGTGAACCTGTTGAAGATGATTCATATTTTTTGACTGTTATTCGTTATATACATCAAAATCCTGTTAAGGCGGGGTTGTGTAGGAAATTATCTGATTACAAGTTTAGTAGTTACAACAGTTTTTTTGATAATTCTGATTTGGTTGATAAAGATTTCGTTTTGGGTATAATTCCGATTGAATTGTTTGCAGAATTCAATGCCGAAATAACCAATGATAAGTGTTTGGAGATTGAAGAAAAACCTATTGTTAGGGTTACGGATGAACAAGCACAAAAAATTATTTATAGATATTCAAAGTGTAAATCGGTTGCAGATTTTCAGAATCTTAATATCGTACAACGAGACAAGTGCTTAATTAAGTTTCGTGAAAACGGTTTATCAATACGACAAATAAGCAGGCTGACGGGTGTTAGTTTTGGAATTGTAAGGAAATTCTATTAACACACAGAACCGTCCCTTGTGTTCCGATATTCTTTGAAAGG
>CAYYDD010000020.1:0-25355 GCA_964470515.1 uncultured Eubacteriales bacterium
AGCACCGTAGTAGTTGAACAGCTGATAGTTGGTGCCCAGCTTCTCGTTGACCTTGCCCATATACTCCTCGACAATGCCGGGGACGGCGTCGTAGTACTTGTTGCAGGCCTCACGGTGCTGGAAGAAGATGTCGCCGTTCTCGTGAGAACCGCGCATCACGGGATGCTCGGGGTTCAGAGCGCGCTTGCGGAACGCGGCAACCGCGTCCATATCGCACATCTCGGCCAGATCGTCATAATCCCAGATCTGGATCTTCTGGATCTCGTGAGAGGTGCGGAAGCCGTCGAAGAAGTTGATGAACGGCACGCGGCTCTTGATGGTCGCCAGATGCGCCACGGCCCCCAGATCCATAACCTCCTGCGTATTGGTCTCAGCCAACATCGCAAAACCGGTCTGGCGGCAGGCGTACACGTCGGAGTGGTCGCCGAAGATGTTCAGCGCGTGCGACGCCACACAACGGGCGGACACGTGGAACACGGAGGGCAACAGCTCACCGGCGATCTTGTACATATTCGGGATCATCAGCAACAGACCCTGCGACGCGGTATACGTCGTCGTCAACGCACCCGCTGCGAGGGAGCCGTGCACCGTACCTGCAGCACCTGCTTCGGACTGCATTTCCGACACCTTAACAGTCGTGCCGAAAATGTTTTTCTGACCGGCAGCGGCCCACTGATCAACGTAGTCCGCCATCGGGCTGGACGGCGTGATGGGATAGATACC
Source organism: uncultured Eubacteriales bacterium (assembly GCA_964470515.1). Taxonomy (GTDB): domain Bacteria; phylum Bacillota; class Clostridia; order Oscillospirales; family Acutalibacteraceae; genus RGIG3009. Next base: position 724 of record CAYYDD010000020.1, read on the forward strand.
CGCCACTTCGGTGAACGCATACGATACGTGCGCCGCCGCGTTGTTACCGTCCATGGTTTTGAACTTTCTTGCCATAGAGATATGTCCTCCTTTTAGGATAATAAAAACAAACAGAGCGGTGCGTAACACACCAAGGGTAATCATATCACAAAAATTCCGAGGTGTAAAGGAAAAACCAGAGATTTTCCGAAATTTTTAAAAAAAGGCGAAATCCGCCCAATTTTACCGAAATCCGCTATTCGCGCCGAGTTTTCTCCTGCAAAGCTACGGTTTTACCCGCACACGCGCCCGACGGGATTTGACAGAATGAAAAAAATCGGTTATGATAGGAGTATCTACAACTTTGAAAGGGGAAATCTTACGTTATGGCTGACCCTGCTTCTGACGGTAATACCAACACTACCTCGTTCTGGAAATCGCTGTCCAAGCGCTTGTCCGACCGCCGCCGCGACGTGACGGAGGAGGACATCCGCGAGCTGATGGATGCCGGCGAGGAAAAAGGCGTTATCGAAGGCTCTCAGAAGGATATGATCAACAATATCTTCGAATTTGGAGATATGGCCGCCGAGGATATTATGACACCCCGCACCGAGGTGGAGGCGCTTGACGCAGACGATGACACGCTGCAGGATGCGCTGCGCATCGCCGTGGAGGAAGGCTTCTCCCGCGTACCGGTGTACGAGGAGGATATCGACCACGTCATCGGTATTCTGTACGTCAAGGATCTGTTGCCCTACGTGGGCAAGGCTCTGCCGGAGGATTTGACGCTACGCAAATTGATGCGCGACGCGCATTTTATCCCCGGCACCAAAAACTGTCAGGATCTTCTGGCGGAAATGACGGAAAAACATATCCAGCTCGCAATGGTCGTGGACGAATACGGCGGCCTCGCCGGTATCGTTTCGATGGAGGATCTGCTGGAGTCCATCGTGGGCAGTATTCAGGACGAATACGACCACGAAGAAGAGGAGGTCAAGCAACGCAGCGACAACTCGTTTGAGATCGACGGTGCGATGGCCATCGACGAGGTGGGTGAGCTGCTGGACACCGTGTTCCCCGAGGGGGATTACGAAACGCTCGCGGGCTTCCTGATCGACCGGCTGGGCCGCATCCCCTCCGCAGAGGAGCAGGCACATCTGGATTACGGCGAGTTTGAGTTCACCGTGCTACAGATGGATGAGCGCCGCGTAGAGCTGGTTCACATCCGCCGCAAGGAGCCCGCTCCCGAAACCGAAGAATAATGCCGTATAGCCATCGGATACCCGATGGCTATACTTGTCTGAAAAACACGTGGAGGTTTATGATGAAACCGTACAAGCTGTCCGTGCTGTGCCTGCTGCTGTGCGCCGTGCTGCTGTTGTCCGGCTGTACCGGCGGCAATGCGCCCACAGAGCCCCCGACGACCGTCACGACCACCACCGTCACGACCACGGCAACAGAGACCCCGACCATCACGACGACGGCGACAACAGCGGGAACAACCACGAGCACCACCCGCTCCACTGCCAAAACGACGACTACCACAGTCACCGCAACAGCCAAGCCGACCACCACCGTCGCAGCAACGACTACCGCGACAGCCTCTACCGCACGGCAGGAGGTGACCGTCACCATTCCCGAGGGCTACACCTTTATGCAGATTGCCAAGCTGCTGGAGCAAAAGGGCGTGTGTACGGCGGCGGAGTTTTACACGGTGTGTCAGAACTACACACCGCAGTCCTTCACCATCCCGGTCAACAGTGACCGCTGCTTCCGTATGGAGGGCTACCTGTTTCCCGACACCTACCGTTTTTACGTAAACGACGACCCGCAAAGCGTGCTGATACGGATACTCAACAACTACCGCGCCAGGGTGGGCGACCTATCGGACGACACCCTGATACTGGCCTCTATCATCGAGCGCGAGGCACGCAGTGATGAGCATATGAAGCTTGTGTCGTCCGTGTTTCACAACCGACTGAACGACCGTGCGAGCTTCCCGTATCTCAACGCCGATCCCACCCGGGATTATGTAAACGACTACGTTACCGGCAACCCGCTCGTGGCCGATCCGTCCAAGTATGCGGCGCTTTATAACACCTGCGGCAAGCGCAAGGGCCTGCCCGCCGGTCCCATCTGTAATCCGGGATTGCGCGCCATCCGCGCCGCGCAGGAGCCGACAGCCTCGTCCTACTACTATTTCTTCTACGGCAAGGACTATACCAACCACTATTCCGAAACGCTGGAAGAACACAACCGAAAGATCGCCGAGATCGGCGTGGGATAAAAAGCGGCTCCCTTGCATCAAGGGAGCCGCTTTTATTATACTTTGTTACCGAACAGACGTCACGGCGTACTCCTCTGCCTCCACGGCGGCTTTCAGCACTGCGTCGTCCACGAGCGTGGTCAGTGTGACCACCGCGGTACCCCGCTCGTAGCTGACCTCGGCACTGGCCACGCCGCCGATCGCCTCCAGTACTTGCCTGACGTGCGTCTCACAGTGACCGCACATCATTCCCTCGATAACGAGTGTTTTGCGTACCGTCTGCGGCTGCTCGGCAGCCGCTGTCTTGTTGCGTAGCCGCACGAAATTCAGCCGCAGCGCGTTGGACACCACACAGAAGCTGGACAGACTCATCGCCAGCGCACCGAACATTGGATCCATCTCCCAGCCGAGCAGCGGAATGAACACACCCGCCGCCAGCGGAATGCCCAGTGTGTTATACGCAAACGCCCAAAACAGATTTTGCTTGATATTCCGCAACGTAGCGCGGCTGAGCCGTATCGCCGCCGGCACATCCGACAAGCGGCTTTTCACCAGTACGACATCCGCCGCGTCGATGGCCACGTCCGTGCCCGCGCCGATGGCCATACCGATATCCGCACGGGTGAGCGCGGGTGCATCGTTGATGCCGTCGCCCACCATCACCACGCGCCCTTGCTGCTTCAGTTCGCGGATGACGGCCTCCTTGCCGTCGGGCAGCACACTGGCAATCACCTCATCCACACCGGCCTCCTCCCCGATGGCGCGGGCGGTGCGCTCGTTGTCACCCGTCAGCATCACCACACGCAGTCCCATCTGCCGTAGCTCACGCACGGCGGCGGGGCTGTCTTCCTTTATCACGTCTGCCACGGCGATAACGCCGAGTAACTGCTCACCCTTCGCAAACAGCAGCGGCGTGTTACCGGCCTCGGCCAGCTCCTCCGCCTTCGCCTTCCATTCCGCAGACACCGACACGGTGCTTTCAATGAACGCGAGACTGCCGCCATACAGCATCTCACCCGACAGCTCGGCGGTCAAACCATTGCCGGGCAGTGCCGTAAACGCCGACACCTCCGACAATGCCATCCCGCGCCGCGCCGCCTCAGCAAGAACGGCTCGCGCCAGCGGATGCTCGCTCTTTTGCTCTAACGACCCGGCCAGTGTCAGCAGCTCCGCGTCGTCCCCGCCTGCCGCCGACAGCACCGCCGTCACCCGCGGCTCGCCCGCCGTGATAGTACCCGTCTTATCCAACGCCACGATCTGCGCCTTGCCGGTCTGCTCCAATGACACCGCCGTTTTAAACAAGATCCCGTGCCGGGCACCGACCCCGTTGCCCACCATGATGGCCACCGGCGTGGCCAGACCCAGCGCACACGGGCAACTGATGACCAGCACCGAAATACCGCGTGCCAGCGCAAAGCCGCCCGTCGCGCCCGTGAGCAACCATACCAGCGTCGTCACCACCGCGATGCCAATAACCACCGGCACGAATACGCCGGACACTTTATCTGCGAGCTTGGCAATGGGGGCTTTAGTCGCCGCCGCGTCACTCACCATACGGATGATCTGCGACAGCGTGGTATCCTCGCCCACACGCGTGGCCTCACACTGTAAAAAGCCGGACTGATTGAGCGTGGCGGCGGACACGGCATCCCCCGCCACCTTATCCACGGGGATGCTCTCCCCCGTCAGTGGCGACTCGTCCACGGCACTGTGCCCGTCCAGCACCACACCGTCCACCGGGATGTTCTCGCCCGGGCGCACCGCGAACACGTCTCCGCGCCGCACCTCGGCCACGGGGACGGTGATCTCCTCGCCGTCCCGCAGCAACGTGGCGGTCTTGGGTGCGAGCTTCATCAGCTCGCGCAGTGCATTGGTGGTCTTGCCCTTGGAACGCGCCTCCAGCATCTTTCCCACCGTGATAAGCGCGAGTATCATCGCCGCGGATTCAAAATACAGCCCGTGCGCGTAATGCATCGCGTGTTCACCGCGCGCCATAGCGTCAGCTATCCAAAACAGCACCGCCGTGCTGTAGCCGAATGCCGCCGCCGCGCCGAGCGACACCAGCGTGTCCATATTCGGTGCGCCGTGCAGCAGGCCGCGAACACCGCTGATAAAGAACGTTTGATTAATGACCATCACGGCCGCTGACAGCAGTAGCTGGATCAGTCCGAGCATCATCGGATTGCCGGCAACCACCGACGGCAGTGGCCAGCCCCACATCGTGTGGCCCATCGACACGTACATCAGCACCGCCAAAAATCCCAGCGAGGCGATCAGCCGCCGACGCAGTGCGGGCGTTTCGCGGTCGGTCGCTTCATCCGCCTCGGCCTGCCCTTTTTTTTGCGTTTGGGGCGACGCACCGTAGCCGGCATTCACTACCGCCGCCACAATATCCTGCGACGAGGCCGTCCCCTCCACACCCATCGAATGAGTCAGCAGATTCACGGAACACGCCGTCACGCCCGGCACGGATGACACGGCTTTTTCCACGCGGGCACTGCAAGCCGCACAGCTCATTCCCGTAACGTTGTATTGCTCCATACTACTCACCTCTTGTCAGTAGTATACCCTCCGGAGGTTTTTTTGTCAAACACCGTTCGTCCTTTGAAAATATAAAAACGCGCCTTGCCGACCGCAGGGCGCGTTTTCTCTATGTCGCAGAAAAATATTTGTTCACTTTTGCGCCGGTAAATTCATACAATGCTTGAACTGTTTCTGCGTCGCAGCCGTAACGCTCTCCGGCAATACTCAAATAATACCCCGACAGGTGATTCCCGTTGGGGGGAAATACCGATGGGTTTCCCCTCGAAAAGTGTACCACCCAGCCCGATAACGATTCCGCATAGCAAACCGGTTTTCAACTTTCGTTTCATAGAAAAGTTCCTTTATTCAGGTACCCAATCAGCATATGCCGCATAAGATACTGTCAGCCCAAACTGATCCTTTATATTCTCAGCAGCCTCAAGAGCAGACGTAATTCCAATATATTCATCAGAGGTATACGGGTTTTTTCATCTGCCAAAGACGTGCTTGAAAAACAAGAAAGCATTATAGCAACGCACAATACTACAGAAATGACTTTTTCATAAATTAACAGCTCACAAGTTATAGTCATAAAAAACAAGTGCACAAATGGCGATATATAGTCATTTGTGCACTGACCTACTGAAATTCCAGCTGCAATTTAAATCCTATATCAGCTTTATTCGCACAAAATGACTTGTACACTGATTCATCAAAATCATTTTGGCCACCTCCCTCAAAGAGGGAGACTTAATTTACGCATCTTCCTCAGAGTCGTCAGCATCGTCCATCGCCAGTAGGGCAGGGGCTTCCTCTTGCCCGACCTCCTCGACCCTTTTCAGCCGCTTGCGGATAATATCGTTACGGTGGTGGGCTTCGTCCAGAGCGTCGCCCGCCTCGTCGATCTTGCGTTTAACCTTGGAAAGCACGGTCTCAAATTTGTCGTACTGCACCTTGGCGGCGCCCAGCACCTTCCACACCTCGGCGGCGCGCTTGTCAATTGCCAGCGTACGGAAGCCCATCCGCAGGGTGTTGAGGAACGCCGTGATCGTGGTAGGTCCGCACACCATAATATGATAATGCGTTTGCAGCTCCTCCAGCAGACCGGGGATACGCAGCGCCTCGGCATACAGCCCCTCGGTAGGCAGGAACAAAATGGCAAAATCCGTAGTGCGCGGTACGTCGATATACAGCTCGGCAATGGTCTTGGCCTCGGCTTTCAGCACACGCTCCAGCGCCTTGGTGGCGGTCTCCACGCCGTCCTTATCCGCGTTTTCGGCGGCGACACACAGACGCGCGTAATCCTCCTGCGGAAACTTGGAGTCGATGGGCAGCCAGATAAACGAGCCGTCGTCATCCCGCGAGGGAATGCGCACCGCGTATTCCACCTGCTCACGGTTCTGGCGGATAGACACGTTGCGGCTGTACTGCTCCGCGGTGAGCGTTTGCTCCAGAATGTTGCCTAGCTGCGCCTCTGCCCACGTCCCGCGGATCTTGACGTTCGACAGCACGCGTTGCAGATCGTTGACGCCGCCGGCAAGCTTTTTCATTTCGCCGAGCGACACATACACCTGCTGTAGCTGCTCGCTGACCGTCTTGAAGCTGGAATCCAGCCGTTTGGCAAGCGTGCTTTGCAGCTTTTCGTCCACTGTTTCGCGCATCTGGTCGAGCTTGCGCTCGTTGCTTTCCTGTAGCGACCGCACTGCGGCAGTGAGTGTCGCGTTCAGCTTTTCCTGATTCTCGCCAGTGGTCTTTAAGGTCTCCTTCTGCCCCTCGGCGAGGATGCGGGTCATATCCTTAAGCGAGTCGGCAATCTCGCGGCGCAGACTGTGAAGCTCTTCGCGCAGACGGCGCTCGGTATCCGCGACCTCCTTGGACACCGTTGCGTTCGGTCGCCGTACAAGCAGTACGATAAGCAGTGCGATCGCCACGGCAAGCAGTGCCGCGACCACATAAAATTCCATAGCTTACTCCTTCTGCGCAGGCTCGGCTTTTTCCCCCTGCGCGGGCTTGCCACCCTTGCCACCTTTACCGTCCCGGATGACCTTCACGTCGTCGCGGTGCAGTGCCACCGGCGGCGAATCCGGAGCCTTTTCCAGACACACCTTGAGCGAGCCGGTCAGCAGATTGACATCCACCACCGTTCCGCGACCCTCCGGCGTGTTTACCAGAGCACCCTGACGCGGAGTGATCTTCAGCAACGAGGAATACGCCTCCTGCTCGTACTTCAGGCAACACATCAGACGCCCGCAGGTGCCGGAGATCTTGGTCGGGTTGAGCGACAAGCCCTGCTCCTTGGCCATCTTGATGGACACCGGATGAAAATCGCTCAAAAACTGCGAACAACACAGCGGCCGACCGCAGATACCGAGACCGCCCAGCATCTTCGCCTCGTCGCGCACACCGACCTGTCGCAGCTCGATGCGGGTGTGGAAGATACCCGCAAGATCCTTGACCAGACTGCGGAAGTCCACGCGACCCTCGGCGGAGAAGTAGAACAAGATCTTCGACCCGTCAAACGCACATTCGGCACGGATGAGCTTCATTTCCAGCCCGTGCGCCGCAATACGCTGGGCACAGATCTCCATCGCCTTTTTCTCGCGCTCGGCGTTTTCCCGGGCACGCTTTACGTCCTCAGGCGTGGCGGCACGCACCACCGGTCGTAGCGGCTGAACGATCTCCTCGTCCGCCATATCGCGATTAGCCATCGCGACCTCACCGCATTCGATGCCGCGCGCGGTCTCCACGATGACGTACTCACCCTTTTGCAGGGTGTGACCTGCCGCATCAAAGTAATATACCTTTCCCATATTCTTGAATCGAACACCGATGATATTCGTCATTGTGCTTTCCAACCTTTCTATTTACCTGCCGCGCGCCGCAGACGCGAGCACAGCAGTGTGAGGAACAATGTGTGATTGACGTTGCGCAGGCGGGCGGCGTACAGCTCGTCCACTGTGTCAAGCAAGGCCAGTAATTGCTGGCGGGTGAGACTGCCGGCGAGCAACTGCGCCGATTCCGGCGAGGTGCTGAGCAGCGGCGAACAGTTGTAGCGACAAAACAGCGCATCCCGCAGGATAAGCTGCAAACCGCCCAGCACAGCGGGCACCGCTTCTTTCGCTTTTTCCAGCGGTGCGGTGGCTTTCAGCAGTGCCAGCTCGGTGGAGGCGACGATCCCCTGCGCCAGCGGGGGTAGCAGCTCCAGTATCTCACGGTACGAGCCGTCCTGCAAGCTACGCAATGCCTGACCGACGACACCACCCCACAGCGTGGCGGCGCGTAACAGCTCGTCGTCACTGCGGTCGGGCAGTCGGCGGCGCAGCACCGCAGCCGCCTCGTTGGCGGAAATGCCGCCGAGCGTGACCGAGAACAACCTCGAACGCACAGTCTCCAGCAGCTGCGAGCGGTTTTCACACGTCAGCAGTAGCCGCACGTGGGCGGGCGGCTCCTCCAGCAGCTTGAGCAGCGCGTTTTGCGCCTGCTCGGTCATCGACTGCACGTCACACAGAATGAACACCCGCACAGGCGCTTCGTTCGGCAGGATGTACGCCTCTTCGCGGAGAGCACGCACCGCGTCGATATGAAACGAGCGCGCCTCCTCGGTGCCGCCGAGCTCGGTAATATCCGGATGGATAGCATTCAGTGCCTTGTGGCACGCGGGACAATGCCCGCAGGGCTTATCACCCCCGTCGCGGCAGACCGAGGCCGCAGCGATGAACCTCGCCAGCGTGCGGCGACCGCTGCCGACGGGTCCCTCCAACAGCAACGCGTGAGGAAGCGAGCCGGAATCCAGACGTGCAGCAAGCTGGGCCTTTGCCGCGTCATTGCCTGCAAAAACCGAGCCATCGGGCAGCGTCCAGTTCATAGCACATCCTCCATCACAAAATACTCCGATGATAATTATATCGTATTTTGTTCCTATACGCAAGAATTTTCTTGACATTCGCGGCGGAAAGACGTACCATTATTGCAAACGGTTAGCAATAAACAGGCTTATAACGGAGGATTTTCATTGAAAGTACGGTATGGACAGATCGCACTGTTGCTTGTCGGTCTCCTGCTGGTGTCGCTCGGGCTTACCGCCGTACGGGGTGTACAGCGCATAGCGCCGCAGGAGGATACGCTGTTGGTGGTGGCGAGCTTTTATCCGATGTATACGGCAACGCTACGGGTCGTCGGAGACAGCGACGGGGTCACGGTGTGCTGCTTAACACAGCCGACGGCGGGGTGCCTGCACGATCATCAATTAACGCCCGCTGAGCGGGCGGTGCTGGACGGCGCCGACGTGCTCGTCTTAAACGGCGCGGGCGCGGAGGAATTTTTGGAGCCGCTGTTGCCGCAGCTGGCGGCCACATGGGTGGATACTTCAGCGTCGCTCGTCTACGACGAAGATCATCACGGGCACGAGCACGACGGACATACGCACACACGGAACGAGCATATCTGGCTCGATCCCACGATGTACACCGCGCAGGTGACCGCCATCAGCGAGGCACTGTGCGAGGCCGACCCCGCGAATGGGGAGCGGTATCGGCAAAACGCCGCGGCGTACGCGGCGGAGATCGCGGCCGCCGCGCAGGAGCTCGCGGACGCGGCAGCGAAGCTTTCTATGGATAAGGCTCTTCTGTTCCACGATTCGATGGACTATCTGGCCGAGGCGTTGGGACTGGAGGTGCTGGGGACGCTGCCCATCGGCGAGGATGAGGGCTTTTCCGCCGCTGAGGTAGCCGGGGCTGCGGATGCGCTGCGCGGGCAGGCGGCGGTGCTGCTGTATGACGATCAGTATCCGCTGCAAATGACACAGCTCGCCGACTACGCCGAGCGCAGCGCGGTGGTATCGCTGTGCAGCGCAGTGACACCCGCCGCCGGGGTCGCGGACGAGGACATATGGCTGTGGGCAATGCGTGAAAATGCAAAACGGTTACAAGAGGTGGTAAAATGAGCGATTGTCGGCTGCATTGCTTAAAAATTCAGAACATCGGTGTCACCGCAGGTGGGAAAACGCTGCTGCACAGTGTCGATCTGCACGCGCACTGCGGCGAGATGACGGCGCTCATCGGCCGTAACGGCGCGGGTAAAAGTACGCTGCTGAAAGCGATATTGGGCGAGCTCCGCCACACAGGCAGTGTGGAATTTTCCGGGCATAACGGCGCGCCTGTCAAGGGGCAGCGCCCGCGCATCGGGTACGTGCCGCAGTCGCTCGCGCTGGATCGCAACTCCCCCGCGACGGTGTACGATATGCTGGCGGCGTATACGGACAGCTATCCCGTATTTTTGCCGCGTCGCAGTCGCACGGTGAAAAAACTGACGACGCATTTAAAACGGTTTCACGCCGACAGGCTGCTGAATCAGCCGATCGGGCGGCTGTCCGGCGGCGAATTACAGCGGATACTGCTGGCCGCCGCCACACTGCCGGTGCCGGATCTTTTGATTTTAGACGAACCGGTCTCAGGCGTTGACCACAGCGGCTTGCGGGAATTTTACCGCATCGTCGAGGAACTGAAAACGCAGGAGGATCTCGTCATCCTGCTCGTATCGCACGACCTTGACTATGTAAAGCAGCACGCCGACCGTGTGGTGTTGCTGGATCAGACGGTGTTGGCCTGCGGTACACCGGACGAGGTGTTTGCCACGCCCGCGTTTGCCGCAACGTTCGGAGAGGGGGTCTACGATGCTTGAGGCTATCGGGGCACTGTTCTCCTATGATTTTCTGCGTCGGGCACTGCTCGGCATCGTGTTGATGATGCCGCTGTTCTCGCTGCTCGGCACCTTGGTCGTCAACAATGGAATGTCGTTCTTTTCCGACGCGCTCGGTCACTCGGCACTGACGGGTGTTGCCATTGGCGTCCTCTTCGGGATGGCCGATCCCGAGCCAGCCGTGCTGCTGTTCGCCGCCGCCTTTGCGCTACTGATGAACGCCATCCGCCATTCGCGGCTGTCCTCCACGGATACGGTCATCGGCGTGTTTTCCTCCTGCGGCGTAGCCCTCGGCTTGGTGCTGCTCTCGCGCAACAGCGGATTCTCAAGCTATCAAAGCCTGCTGATCGGCGACGTTTTATCCATCACCGACCGCCAGCTCTGGATCCTCGGCGGTACGCTGCTGGCCGTGGCCGTGGTATGGTTGCTGTGCTTTAACGGGTTTTACGCTGTATCGCTCAGCCCGTCACTCGCCCGCAGCAAGGGGTTGAGCGTCCGATGGCTGGACAATCTGTTTGTCGTGGTGCTCGCCATCGCGGTAATGCTGGCGATCCGCTGGGTGGGGTTGCTGATCATCAACGCGATGTTGGTACTTCCCGCCGCCGCTGCGCGCAACGTTGCACGGGGGATGCGCAGCTACCTGTCGCTGACGCTGATCTTCGCCTTGTTCTCCGGTCTGCTGGGACTTGTACTGTCGTGGCTGAACGCCGTGGCAACCGGCCCGACCATCGTACTGGTCAGTGCCGCCGTATTCTTCGGCACGTTTCTTATCGCCCGCCGGGAACGGGCATAAAAAAAGCCCCTCACACGAGGGGCTTTTTTTATTGCTTATTCTTTTTCCAGTGTAACGGTAAGGCCGTGCGGAACGTGCGACAGCTCGCGGTTCAGGATCGTTCGTAGCATCTCGGGATCACCGCAAACAGTAGACGTGAAGTCGTCGATGAGCATATACTCGGGATGCTCTACCCAGCCGTAGCAACGCGACACCGCGGCAGGGATCAAACGACCGATGCCCGGCAGCGTCACGTCCGCGTAGCAGAAGCCGGACGCACCGACACCACTGACCTCCAAATTCAGTGCGCAGGGCACCTTATCCGCAGGGATAGCAAACGTGCGGTCAAAATACACATCGCGGTCGGCCTTGTAGGTGCCGTGAGCGACCTCTAGGCTCGTGCCGTCGGCATACAGCAGGGTGATGCGCGTCTTACAGGCGGCAGTGTACTCCGGCAGGCTGAAATGGATATCCAGACGGCCGATCTGACCGGGAGCAGCCGTCTTAGCGACTTCCTCCAGCTCTTCCAGACTTTTGGTGCAACCCTCAAGGAATTCATCGAATTTGGGAGATGCGATCCCCTTTCGGCTATTATCCCACAGCTTGCGGTTGAGTTCCACAAGAACCTCACACCTCTCGCGCGCCTCAGCCAAACGGGTGCGCAGCTCGTCCATATCCAGCTCGATCTCGCCCACGCGGTACTGATGCAGATCGTACGCAATGCTGCGCAGCAGATACGCATACCGCGTATGCAGAACGCTCGCGTAATAGCACTGTACGCAATCATCGTCTGTCTCGGTAACGCCTTTCAGCATATCCTCCAGCACCGCAGCAGTACTGTCATCCTTGAGTAAGGCATATCGATTGAGCTCCAGACACTTGAGATCCGGTACGCTGATATTATAGCGATTAACAAAGCTGTACGTCGCCGCCGCCGCGACCGCCTTCGCCACCGCAGGGGTGGAGGCGGTCTGTGCAGCCGCCTCGGTCAGCGTTTCCATTCCGGGCTTTTTGCCTTTGTTCCACAGCAGACCCGCGTACCGTACCGATAGCTCGGCAATAGCATTCGGCTGAGTCCTCAGCACCCAGTTGGTCATCATCATACCCATCGGCTCATACTTGCTTGCATAATCGGTCAAGGTATCGATGGACTTAATTTGAATGTTGGTGCAGGCAAAGTACGAGAAGCCCAGACGCTCGAATTTCTTAAACAAATCGTAACGGCGGCTGGTGGTAAAGCGAGCCTCGGGAAATCTCTGATAGAAGTAATAGAACCACGCACAGATCACAATATCCCGCGGAAGCTCATCAAGGATACTTTCATAATGCTCCAGCATATCGTCCCAGATCATCACGGTTTTTCCCATATGCTTCAGCAAGTCATAGTAGTGAAGCAGCGCGTCACGGAACAAAACCGCAAGGCCCTTCTCCTGCACCTCTTTTTTGCAGTGCTCACAGATGCCCATATGCCCGATCTCGTCAAACCCGATGTGAAAGAACTTAGACGACGGAAACAGCGCTGCGACCTCCGTAATATACGCGTCCATAAACGCCGCCGTCTCAGGCAGCTTCGGACACGTCTCCTTAAACTTCGTGACCTCACTGCTGTCACGCAGCTCCGCCAGATGTTGCAGCTCCTTAAAGCGCAGGAACCGATCGGCGTGACCGATAGGCGATACCACCGGTACCAGCTCCAGTCCCAGCTTATCGGCATACGCAACCATTTCGCGGATCTGATCCTCGGTATAGGCCTCGCCCTCGGGCGGATAGGGATAGGTCTCGGTGCGGATACGATCCTCCAGATACAAGACCACCATATTCATCCCCGCTTGGGCAGCGAGGTCAAAGAAACTCAATACGGTATCTACGCTCTCGATCTGTCGTGCCAGATCGAGCTGTGCGGCACGATACGGTGCCTTTTTCATAAAAAAACCTCCTTACAGCTCCGCTATACGGATCACTTCACGCTGACCGCTCTTCATCGCACGGTCAACGGCGTTTAAGAACATCACCGGTTGGATGAGCTCTTCATAGGGTTGCTCCATATTACCGGTTCGCAGCATACGGGCGATGCAGCGTGCCTCCTCGTGGTAGCACAAATCCAGCGACACCAGATGGCGGAACTGCGGATTGTCTCGCTTCTCCCCGTGTAGCACCTGCGCCGTGGAAATGTTGATCTCATAATCCCAGCGACCGTCGGTGTACAGGCACACCACGTCGTACTCGTCGTAATGCACGATAACCGATACGCCGTGTACATTCTCCGAGGCGGACACCCACTGCGGATAGTAACCAAACACGGGCAGCACCATCTCCGCCAGATGTGACGAGTAGAAATAGAAGCCACCATACTCGTTATTCATATTGATAGGCGCCTTAACAAAGCCGCCGAGCACGTGCTTGCGGTACTCCCTCATAAATTTGATGGCGGCGCGCGTCTCGGGGCACACCTTCAAACTGGAGCCGCCGCATAACGGCACCCCCTTGTCACGCGCCAGACGCGCCAGCTCAATAGCCTCGTCCTCGTCCACGGTGAACGGCTTGTCGATAAACGCGGGGATACCCGCCTCAATAAACCGCCGTACGAACTTCGCGTGATCGCGGCCGTCACGCGCGGTCACGATGACCGCGTCCACACGACCCATCATCTCCTCTGGAGACTTGGCAATAAAATCAACGCCATATCTGGCCTGCAGCTTTTCATCCACACCGGGATACTTACTGTAGGTCGCTACCGCCTGAATGTCGTCAAACTCGCCGACAACGTCCTCTTTGTAGCCGTTAAACATCGCGGCAAATATATTAGCGTGGGAATTTTCGCTGCCCAAAAAGCCTACTCGGAACATACCCTCGCCCCCCTTAGTCACCGAACTGCGGATTCTGGCGGTGCGCTTCATCCATAACGGCAACGACCTGACGGATCTTCTCGGGGCGGATGACCAGCGGCGTACCGTTCGTCAGATGGTCGTACACGTTGCTGTAATAGCCCGTTACCGCCGCGCCGAACGCGTCGCCCTCCATCGTCATATGTACCTCGTTCCACTCGCGCTTCTCACGGCAATAGGCGGGAGCCCCCTCGGCGCCCTGCAGCGACTCCATGATGAGCTCGTGCTTGGGCATCGTGATCGGATCAAGGTACTTGTAGTCGATGGTCTGCTGTGTCGCCTTCAGCGTGCCGTATTCCGCTTGGATCACATAATAATCCTCGGCATACGCGTTACAGCTGCTGATTTCCACCTCAACGATCGGCTTGCCGGGTGCGGTCAGGATAACCTTCGCGAAATCCTCCGCGTCGCCGCAGCTCGTCAGCTTATCCATATACGCCACGACCGTGGGCGGCGTGTCGTCTTCAAAGAAGTTGAGAGCCTGTTCCATCGGATGAGGACCCGTGTTACGCAGGCAACCGCCGCCGTACGCCTGACTGCACTGCCAATCCCAACGGTGGGAATAGCCGGAGAACTGTATCTTCACCTGCGCGATGCGACCCAGTACACCACTGCTGACAACGCGCATAATTTCCTGATAGTACGGCGTAAAATGCGACTGCTGGAACACGCACAGCGAAGCTCCACTCTCCTTCGCGGCGGCGATCAGCTCGTCGCACTGCTCGGCATGCACCGAGAACGGCTTTTCGGTAACAACGTTGAAGCCGTGCTGCAACAGATCCAACGCAATGGGATAATGCTGATGGGAATACGAGGCGTTGACCACCAAATCGAGATCCTTACGTTCTAGGAGCTCGCGGTAATCCGCGTACACATCACAGTTGAACTGCGCCTTGGCACGCTCGCGGCGCACCTCCAGCTCGTCGACAACAGCGACGACCTCAAACCACTCGTTTCTCTCACTGGCAAACCACTTGCCGTGAATAGCTCCTCCGCTGCGACCGAAACCAATGATTGCTACCCGTTTTTTTTGCATAAATGATCCCTCGTTTCTTTGTTGCGGTCTGTGACCCATAATACCGACTGCCGTCGGCTGCTAACCTTGTTCATCCGCAAAGTGCTGTAGCATCAGTGCCGCACGCGAAGCCGCGATACAGCTCTCCGTGTTGTTGGCACAAACACCGGCGCGCACCTCGTTCAGAAAGCCCTCCAGTGCGCGTTTGACAGGCTGTGCAGTTTCGACTGTGCGGGGCTTTGCATCCCCGGAGGCGGCCACCGCTACCACCGTGCCGCCCGCTTTACATTCCAGCCAACCCTTGGTACCCCAGAAAGTAAACCGCCAGTAGCTCGGCAGGCTGAACGCCGCCGTCGGACCGGCATACGATACGTCTGCCATCACCGCGGCCCCGTTTTCGAGCTGACCGTTGAACTGCGCACAGTCCTTAAACTGCGGAACCTCGGTGGCATACTCGTTCCACTGCCGCGCAAACAGCGTTTTATCATAGGCACTGCCGGTGATCCACGTCAGCGCATCCATCGCGTGGATAGCAATATCGTTGAACGTACCGCCGTGCTTACCCTCTTCAAAATACCAGCCGGGACGCGTGCCGTAATTCAGTGGATGCTGCGCGGTAAAGGCCACCGACCGAATATCGCCCAGCTCACCGCTGCTGATGATCCGCTCGGTCATCTGAAGTGCCGCGTCGTCACGCAGCTCCAACTGGATACCCACCGGCAGAGACTTCTCGCGACTGAGCCGCTCGATCTCGCACAGCTCCTCCGGCGACGTGCACAGCGGTTTATCCGTGATGACCGCCTTGCCGGCACGCAGTGCCTGCAACACCCGCTTACCGCGGATACCGTAGTAATCTCCGATCGCCACGATATCCACCGTCGGATCGCCGAGCAGTGCTTCATAGCTGTCGTAAAACGGCTCGGCAATGATTGCCTTGGCCTCGTCGGCAAACGCGGGCTGTTCCTCCCACGCGCCCACCACCGTCAGCTCGGGGTGTGTCTTAACCTCGTCATACAGCGAATAGATATGCCCGTGACGCAGCCCCGCAAACGCAACCTTCATAGCTGTTACTCCTCGTTATAGACCGTGCGGCCGCCCACAATGGTACGCGACACACGGAACGCATCGTCAAACAGCACGATATCCGCGCGCTTGCCTTCGTCCAGCGTACCGCGGTCGGTCAGGCCGACGATGCGGGCAGGAGTCTCGGTTGCCATCTTGACGGCATCGGTCAGTGTAGCGTTCGCCAGCTGCACCATATTTTTCACCAGACGGTCCATCGTCGCCACACTGCCCGCAAACGCCGTGCGATCCGGCAGCTTGGCCACGCCATCCTCGATAATAACCTTAAGACCTGTTTCACGGCTACCCAGTACGCTTTCGCCGTCGGGCATACCCGCACCGCGCATCGAATCCGTTACCAGAGCCGTGCGGTCGGGGCCGATAAAACGGTACACCTGCTGTAAGAGCGGTGGCGGCAGGTGCACACCGTCCGCGATGATCTCCACCGTCAGACCGTCCAGCAGATAGGCCGCCTCCACAATACCCGCGTAACGGTAGGCATTGCGGCGATGCACCGTGCTACAGCACGAATACAAATGCGTAATGTGGGTGAAGCCCTCATCCAGTGCTTTCACGACCTCGTCGTATTCCGCGTTGCTGTGACCGATAGACGGCAGCACCCCGTGCTCACGCAGCGCGGCGGCAAACGCCTCCGAGCCGGCAAGCTCCGGCGCGGCACTCCACCGCAAAATACGATCCGACAGCGACAGCACCTTCTCATACTCCGCCGGATCGGGCGCGCGCACCTTATCGGGGTCCTGCGCACCGCACTGCTCGGGCGAGAAATACGGCCCCTCAAAATGGATGCCCGGCATATCCGCACCGTCGTGCTCCGCTTCCGCCACACGGTCGATCACACCCAAGATACCCACCGTTTCCTCGGACGTTCCGGAGGTCGCCGTGGGCAGCAACGTGGTCGTACCGTGCTGCGCGTGCAGCTTGGCAGCCGTCAAAAACGCTTCTTCGGTGTTATCCAGAAAATCACAGTCACCGCCGCCGTGGGTGTGGATATCCACAAAGCCCGCCGACACATACCGCCCGGCGGCATCAATAATCTCCGCCCCGCTCGCATCGGCGGGCACGGGAACGAGCTTACCGTTCTCGAACGCCACGTCGGTCTTCCGTATCTCGCCGTTGCGGATGACGCGACCGTTACGAATAATCGTCATAGCTGCCGCCCCTTACAGCTTGGCACCGCTGTCGGCATCGCAGAACATCACCGCGTCGCCGTGCGAACGCATCGCCGTGGCCGGCACCATATCCGTCACCGGACCGGTTACCGTCAGGGTAACGGCCTCACACTTGGTCGCCGCCGGCACGGTGCACACCAGATGACCCGCACTCATCAGCGTGGGGATGGTGAGGGTCAGCGCGTGAGTCGGCACCTCGTCGATGGACTTGAAGCAACCGTCGTTGACCTGCTGCTGACGGCAGACCTCGTCCAGCTTCACGACCTTGACGACCTCGGGATCGTCAAATCTCGCTTCGCCGGGATCGTTAAACGCCAGATGGCCGTTCTCGCCGATACCCAGACACACCAGATCGACGGGATACTGCCGGAGCAGATCGCTGTAACGCGCACACTCCGCCTGCGGATCCTTCGCCGAGGGATCCAGACGAAACACACGGCCGAACGGCAGACGACCGAACAGATGCTCGGTCAGGAAATTGCCGAAACCCTGCGGCGCATCCGCCGACAGACCCACATACTCATCCATATGGAACGCGTTGACACGGCTCCAGTCGATCCCCTCGGCCGCAACCAGTGTATCCAGCGTTTCGTTCTGGGACGGTGCGGCGGCAAAAATGACGTTGACCTCCGCCTTTTCCGTCAGCAACTGACGGATACGCACCGCCGCCGCGTTACCGGCCGCAACACCCATCGCCTCTCTCGTTTCGTATACGTTGACGCGCAGCTTATCTGCGCTGAGCTGTTTTATGGCTTTCATTCTGATCTTCCTTTCTTTTTTCTTCATAATACCACGCTGATAGCAAATTTCTATCCCTATATTGCCTATTAGTTTCTTATTCTTGCTAAAATTTTTTAAAAAAATTATTTCGCGGTTTCCCCTTGCAATGCCGCCGTTTTTTTGTCATAATATTTATACTTATATAATGCGGTATTTTATGGAAAAGAGAAAACTGCGCTTCACGCTCCTGCTGTCATTTTTTTGGCACATTACCGCTATCACATCGTAAAAGAGGGTATCCGTATGCTGTTTCGAAAGCCCACGCTGACCGGCGCGGTGGATCAGTTGATCGTCGGGCTGGGTAATCCCGGCAAAAAATACGAGGGAACGCGGCACAATGCCGGGTTTATGGTGATTGAGACACTGGCCGGACTCACCGGCACACGCGTCAACCGCGTCAAATTCAAGTCGCTGTGCGGGGAAGCGGTCGTCGGCGGTAAAAAGGCGCTGCTGATGATGCCGCAGACCTTTATGAACAACAGCGGCGAGGCCGTCCGCGAGGCGATGGCGTTTTATAAGCTACCGCCCGAGCAGTGCCTCATCCTGTGCGACGACGTGACCCTGCCGGTCGGCACCATCCGCATCCGCCGCAAGGGACGCGACGGCGGGCAACGCGGCGTACGCAGTATCATCACGCTGTGCGGCAGCGAGCAGTTTCCCCGCATCAAGCTGGGCGTGGGGCAAAAGCCGCACCCGGATTACGATCTCGCGGCGTGGGTACTCTCCCGCTTTCCCGAAGCCGAAAAAGCCCCGATGCGTGAGGCTGTAAAACACGCCGCCGAGGCAGTTCCGCTCATTGTGCAGGGCGATATGGATACCGCTATGAACCGCTATTCTAAGTGAGGATACCTATGTCTGTATTTGAAAAAGGTCTGTCGGCACTGCCGGTGCTTGCTGCCGTTGAAGCCGATCTCAAGGCCGGTCACTCGCCGGTGATGCTTACCGGCCCCGGCCACATCCACAAGGTACTGCTCGCCCACACGCTGTGTGTACACCGTGGCTGTCGTGGGCTGTTTCTCACCGCCGACGAGGCCGAGGCCACCCGCGTGTGCGAGGACTTAGTCGCGCTGGGCAACAATGCCCTGCTTCTCCCGGCGCGCGAGCTGTCGCTCCACCGAGCGGAATCCGTCTCCCGTGAATATGAACAGATGCGTCTGGGCGTGCTGTCCCGTATGGTGCGCGGCGATTACGATATCGTGGTCGCCGGCATTGATGCCGTGCTCGGCTACACCCTCCCCCCCGCCACGCTGTTGGCTCGCACCCTGCATCTGACAGCCGACGCTCCCCTGCCGGTGCCCGATCTGCCCGCCGCGCTTACCGCTGCGGGCTATGAGCGTTGCACGCAGGTAGAGGGCTCCGGCCAATTCGCCGTGCGCGGCGGCATCATCGACGTATTCCCCGCGCAAAACGCCTCGCCGCTGCGTATCGAGCTGTGGGGGGACACGGTGGACACCATCTCCTGCTTTGACCTGTTATCACAACGCCGCACTGACTCGTTAAAGACGGCGCATATCCCGCCTGCGGCGGAGATATTTTATGACTCGGCCGACGAGCTGGCCGACCGTGTCGAAGCCCTGGCGGATTCGCTGACGGGGAAACGTGCACCCGCCGTGCGGGAGACTCTTCACAGCGATATTGACCGCCTGCGCGGCGGTGCACGCCCCGCGGCGCCGGATAAGTATCTCCCGCTCATCTACCCCGAAGCCGCTACGGTGCTGGATTACGCGGCCGACGCGCTGCTGTTCGTATCCGAAACGCAGAAGGTACGCGAGCGTGTACGCAGTGCCGAATGGCAGTTACAAGAAGATATCAAAGCCCTGCTGGAGGAAGATCAGCTCTGCAAGGAGCTGTGTCGCTATCAGGCGGATTTTGACGATCTGTCCCTGACACTGAACAAACGACCCGCTCTGCTGTTGGAGACCTTTGCCCGCACCGTGCCGGAGCTGCCGCTCGGAGGTCTGTATAGCCTTTCCTGCCGTCAGTTGCCCGTGTGGTCGGGCGGCCTTGACTTGCTGTGCGAGGATCTGCAAGATCTGCTCAGCCGCCGTGCGGCGTGTCTGGTGCTCGCAGGCTCGGAGGAACGCGCCGCGCAAACGCTGGCCGACGATCTGGTGCGCCGGGGCATCCCCGCGCTGTACGCACCGTCGCCGTCCGCTCCCGTGCGCGGCAAGGTGCTGGTGCTGCGCGGCGGCTTATCCGCCGGCGCGGAATTTCCGGACACCTCGCTCGCCATCCTCACCCACGGCCGCGTGGCTCCGCCGCGCACCCGCCGTCGACTGAATCACCAGAAGGGCTCCGAGATACACAGTCTGTCCGAGCTGACCCCCGGCAACTACGTCGTCCATGCCGCACACGGCATCGGTTTGTACGAGGGCATCCGTCAGATGAACGTGCAGGGCGTGGTCAAGGATTATTTAAAGCTGCAATACGACAAGGGCGATACGCTGTACGTCCCCGTCACGCAGCTCGATCTCGTATCCAAATACATCGGTGCCAAGGACGAGGTCAAGGTCAAGCTGCACCGCTTGGGCGGGCAGGAATGGCAAAAGACCAAGACCCGCGTACGTACCGCCGTCAAGGACATTGCCAAGGAGCTGATCCGTTTATACTCTCAGCGGATGGCCACACCCGGCTACGCATTCGACCCCGACACGGAATGGCAGTACGATTTTGAACGGCACTTTGAATTTGAGGAGACCGAGGATCAGCTGCGCTGTATCGACGAGATCAAATCCGATATGGAACGCCCCGTGCCGATGGATCGCCTATTGTGCGGCGACGTCGGCTTCGGCAAGACTGAGGTCGCGCTGCGCGCCGCGTTCAAGTGCGTGTCGCAAAGCAAGCAGTGCGTACTGCTCGTCCCCACCACCATTCTGGCATTACAGCATTATAATACGCTCATCTCCCGTTTTGAGGGCTTCCCCGTTAAGATCGAAATGCTGTCCCGCTTCCGTAGCCCCAGGCAGCAGGAGCAAATTTTGCGGGATATGGCGGCCGGCCGCATCGACATTCTGGTCGGCACCCACCGTATGCTGTCCAAGGATGTTAAAATCCGTGACCTCGGTCTGTTTATCGTGGACGAGGAACAGCGGTTCGGCGTGGCACAAAAGGAGCGCATCAAGGAGCTGGCACCGCAGGTGGATGTGCTGACGCTGTCGGCCACCCCCATCCCTCGCACGCTGAATATGGCAATGAGCGGCATCCGCGATATGTCCATCATCGAGGAAGCCCCGCAGGATCGCCGCCCGGTACAGACCTATGTGCTGGAGCACGATAACGCCCTGCTGGCTGATGCCATCCGGCGCGAGCTTCGCCGCGGCGGACAGGTGTATTATATCCACAACCGCGTGGATACCATCGAACGTTGCGCCGCCGGCTGGCAGATGCGTCTACCCGAGGCACGGGTGGCGTTCGCCCACGGTAAAATGTCGGAGGACGAAATGTCCGAGATTTGGCGGCAGGTCATCGACCACGAGATCGACCTTCTGGTGTGCACCACCATCATTGAAACCGGCGTGGACGTGCCCAACGTCAATACTCTCATCATCGAAAACGCCGATCGCTTCGGTCTATCCCAGTTGCATCAGCTGCGCGGGCGCGTGGGACGGTCGTCCCGCCGCGCGTTTGCGTATCTCACCTTCGTGCGGGGCAAGGTGCTCAGCGACGTTGGCTCCAAGCGGCTGGAGGCCATCCGCGAATTTACGGAATTTGGCGCGGGCTTCAAGATCGCACTGCGCGATATGGAGATTCGCGGTGCGGGCAATCTGTTAGGTGCCCAGCAGCACGGGCATATGGAGGCCGTCGGCTACGACTTATATCTCCGCCTGCTGGCCGAGGCCGTGGACGAGGAAAAAGGCATCCGCGATACCCGCCGCGAGCCGGAGTGTCTGATCGATCTTCCCATCTCGGCGCACATCCCCGAAAGCTATATTGCCACCAACGCGCAGCGGCTGGATATCTACCGCCGTATCGCGGATATCCGCACCGAGGATGACTCCTACGACGTGTACGACGAGCTCATCGACCGCTTCGGCGAGCCGCCCGAGGCAGTGCAAGGGCTCATTGAGGTCGCGCTGCTGCGCAACCTCGCCGCCAATATCGGTATTTATGAAATTCGCCAGAACGCGGACACACTGCTGTTGTATCAGCGTACGCTGGATCTGTCGGTCGGTTCGCAGATGTCGGCGGCACTGCCCGGCCGCGTGATGATAAACGCCGGATCCAAGCCGTATCTCGCCGTCAAGCAGCGTGCGGGGCTGACCTCGCTGGATACCCTGCGCGAAGCGCTGCAAGCGGTCAAGGTGACCGATAAGGAGCAGAACACGTGAGTCGTCTGCATTACGTTCTCAGGCGGTTGCTCCTGCTCATCGGGCTGGCGCTCGTGTTGCTCGTTGCCGTGATCGCCACCGTGCTGAACGACACCACCGGCGCACTGCCGGTGGACAAATGGCTCGACGCACACCCCGCCACCACGGCGGCACCACGGCGTATCGACCTCAACACTGCTACCGTGGAGGAGCTGTTGCAGCTAAAGGGTATGACCAAAAGCATCGCCGAGGGCATCGTTCGCTACCGCGAGGAGCTCGTCCGCTTCCGCTCGGTAGACGAGCTGCGCACTCTCTCCGATATCACGGAAGAACAATTCCGCGCCTGGCGGCCGTATTTAACAGTATGACCCCCAAACCCGCACATACTAAAGTCCGCATTGTAGGGCGGGAACCTGCCGCTCTCCGAAATCCGCACAGCTCCCCGGCGGGTCGTCGGTGCCGACCCCCGCACGCTCTATCCTAAAATGTCCGCCCCCTACGACCTAAAATCAACGTCGTCTAACGTGTACGGTCGTCTTATATCTAACGTCTAATAACCCCCCCGCATATGGCTACTTGTCATAAGGATGTTTAAAAGCCGATAGATTCGAAATCGAATCTATCGGCTTTTTCTATGCTTTTAAACAAACAAAAATATATGCAAATTCTGTTTCTATAAAATCCAGCAGCAATAGTCCTGAATTTGCAACGTATGCCTTAATATCGGTGGGGTTGTCAGGATAAATCTTGATTTTTCTATTTCCGAATTCTATATACTCATTTCGGCTTTTATCAATGGATAAAACAAAACACCCTTTTGAGTTCAATAGAGAACAGATTTTGTTAATGCATTTCTGTTTTTCCTTGATGTGCATATAAGTTAATGAGGAATATATAACATCAAAAGAAGTGTTAAAATCGTAGGCCATAAAATCAGCACATATGAGTTCCGCATTTTGATATTGCGATAAATTATGTGTGGCTCTTTCTATTGTCTTTGGTGATATATCAATACCGAAGAAATTCTTGCATAACGATATAGTTTTTAAGGCAAGACGACCTGTCCCGACACCAATTTCCAGAATGGTTTTCGTTTTATCAAGTTTCATTGCATCAATAAATATTTGACCGTCCCACTTATCCATATATTCTTTCAAATGTTCAGGGTCATATACGGGGTCATTATTCTCATCAATTAACTTATCATAATGGTCAATTATGTTCACAAAAATTTCTCCCCTTTCGGATAGAACCGGCATCGCATTTGTAAGTACAAATGCTGTCTAGGGTTAAGCCCAAACCCTTATTTTGTTTTTATAGTTTTAAGTGAAGAAATTAACATTCTGCGAATAGCACCGCAATCGTTTTGCAACGCTCTGTAAACATCTTCTGACATACAATTCGTTTCAAAAAGAAGTTCTAACCAATATTCAGTTTCATAACACTCTTTTTGTGCTATTTCAAGTTTTGAAATAAAATCCTTTGTGCCTTGTGCGTATTGTGCTTCGTGTAAATTCGCACCGATCGAAGTTGCGGAACGAAGCAAATTGATTTATCAAAACCGACTCTTTATGGTTTGATTTCATATCTCGGCAGAGAAAGACAACGGTTTTTGCAAACTCTTTTGCTTTATCTCTTAAAATGCTATCAGCCAAAGTTATCACCTCGGGTTTTATTATACGTAAAATTCTTAGTTCTTTCAAGTTATATTCCGACTTTGTCGGAGTGATATTATTGCCTTATGGCAATAGTATAACCGAGATACTCCTTGAGCACCGGCGGACATTGTGCCAGATATTCTTTTTTCACAACATACTCCCCTTTCGTGAAACAAGTTTCACAGCAGTGTGATTTAAATCCTAGATCAAGTATATCACAGACGGTAGGAAAAGGAAACACTTTTTTAACAGGGTGATATTGAAACCTTACGGTTTAAGTGCTATTTTATTCGCCACCAAAACTCGCGAAGCGAATACCACTCGGCGTAAGCCGAATAACACTGCGAAGCAATAGAACTCGCCGCAAGGCGAATAAAACTGCGAGACTTCCTTATGGGAAGTCTCGCTAGCGGGGGTATTTCATTTTCGGGCATAGCCCTATACGATACTGGCTGCGCACAAGTGCGCTTTTTATTGGCCTGCCAGCCACGCAACCGT
>CAYYDD010000021.1:0-24117 GCA_964470515.1 uncultured Eubacteriales bacterium
AGTATTCCGAGGATGCGCTTGCCTTCAGCCGATATTTCGAAACGGCTTCTTACGGCAAGCTCTCCATCACCTCCTACATGACGGATTGGTATCCTGCGCAGCATGATTTCAGCACCATGAAAGAGGTTTATATTGGCAGTGCTGAAAATACGATTGTTTCGGAAGTCAGGGAATGGCTCTATGCAACCTATCCCGATACCGACTGGTCGCAGTTTGACAATGACGGCGACGGTAACTTTGACTGCGTGATATTCCTCAACGCCGGCAGAGATGATGACGGCAGTTATATTATGGCATCCTATGAGGGCGGCGCGTATTGGACCGGCACCGCAGATGCAGAAAGCGCCGGCACTGCGGAAAAGCCCACCATCAACGGCTATACTTCCGTTAACATCGGTCTTATGGAGGATGGCGGAAATGTGCTTGTCCATGAAGTCGGTCACAACCTTGGTCTGATCGACTACTACGATGTAACATATTCCGGCATCAACGCGATCGGTAGTTACGATATGCAGTCCGATAACACCGGCGACTGGAACGCTTTCTCCAAGTACTGCGTGGGTTGGCTGGAGCCTACCGTGGTGAAAGATCTGAAAATCGGTGAATCCGTGGATATCACCATCGGCTCTATGACCACCACCGGAGATGCTATCGTCATTCCCGCCGCAGGCACAGAGCATAACGGCCCGTTTAATGAGTATATGCTTGTGGATCTGTTTACCGACGAGGGGCTGTATGCGTCCTCCGCCGGAAACTACGGGCTTTCGGATACGGCGGGTGTACGCATTTACCATGTTGATGCAAGAATGACAGACATCAGCAAAATGCGCAACACCAAGAAAATAAGTGAAGAGACTTTCATAAGTCAGATGTGCACCAATGCGTATAACGAGAGCGGTCTGTATCATCTGGAGCTGCTGCAAAACGGCGGCAAAAACACCTTTACCAGCAAGAACGGACGCACCGCCATATCCGCAGAAGACCTTTTCTATGCCGGAGATGTGTTTGATGCGGCGGATTACGATGAATTTCTGAACGATGGTCTTATGGATAGCAACGTGGAATTCGGTTATACCATCGAGGTGGTAAGCATCGACACAAATGCGGACGGAGAAACCACCGCAACTGTCCGTATCACACGGCAGTAAGATTTGCAAATAACCGTATTGTTAAAGGCAGATCCCGCAAAGGTTATCTTTTTCGGTGCAACTTGCCATATTGTAGCACCGAAAAAGATATCGGTGTAGGCAATCCCGAAATCTCAACGGTTTCGGGATTTTTTCTTATCTCTTTACGAAGTCGAATTTGATAGATATCATTTTCTCAAAACGGGATTGGGTGAGGACTTGAACTAAGGCTTAACAAATTTAGGGGGCAGGTTTTACGATTGATTTCATAAAACCTGCCCCTTTTTCATTTTTAGAATTGTTTAATGTTTGAGTCCTTAGGTTTTGATAATTGCTTATAGGTCATGGCAATGATGATTGCTGATATAACAGCCGTGAGGATATCGGATGCCGGCATAGAATACAGCACGCCGTCAAGGGCAAATGCAAGCGGTAAACAGAGTGCAAAGCCTACGCCAAATACGATCTCACGCACCATCGAAAGTATTGTGGAGGTGACCGCCTTACCCATTGCCTGCAAGAAGATAAACGCTGCTTTATTGACGCAAGCAAGAGGTAGCATACACAAATAGATGCGGAACGCTCTGATTGCAAAATCCGTGTAATATGCGCTTTCGTTTGCGGCACCGAAAATGCCAATCAACTTCAAGGGGAAGAATTCTACAATAACCAAAGCAACCACACCGACAAGTGCCTCACAGATTAGAAGCCTTGTAAAGAGCTTTTTTACTCTGTCATTCAGCTTTGCACCTATATTGTAGCCAACGATCGGGATACAACCCGCCGACATACCAACAACAATAGAAATGACGATCTGGAAGAATTTCATTACGATGCCCACGACGGCCATCGGTATCTGCGCATACTGCTCCTGACCGAAAACGCTGTCCATTGCACCGTATTTGCGGATCATATTGTTGATCGCCGCCATTGCTGTTACCAAGGATATCTGCGAAAGAAAACTGCATATGCCAAGAGAAAGTGTTCTACCGATAATTTTGCCCTTTAATTTGAAATCCTCCTTGCTGATTTTCACGACCTTGGTATGACAGAGATACCAAACGGCAAGAACAGCGGTTGCCACCTGACCGAACACCGTTGCCACGGCGGCACCCATCATGCCCCATTTGAATACGAAAATAAAAATAGGATCCAGGATGATGTTGATAACAGCACCGGCAAGGGTAGATACCATTGCAAATTTAGGATTGCCGTCAGCCCGGATCACGGGGTTCATTGCCTGACCGAACATATAGAACGGAATGCCAAGGGTTATCCAAAAGAAATATTCCTGCGAATGATGAAATGTCTCGGCATTGACCGTACCGCCGAACATTCCAATTATCTGATCTGCAAAAACAAGATAGATCACCATCAGCACAATACTTGAAAGAACCGTCAGCAACACAGAGTTACCCATACTGACGCTTGCATCCTTAGGCTTGTTCTTTCCAAGGCCGAGCGATACAAAAGCACAACAGCCGTCACCGATCATGACGGCAACGGCAAGGGCGATGACTGTCAGCGGAAAGACAACGGTATTTGCCGCATTACCGTATGAGCCGAGATAATCGGCGTTGGCAATGAATATTTGGTCAACGATGTTGTACAGAGCACCGACCAAAAGAGAGATGATGCAGGGCACAGCGTATTTGCCCATAAGTTTGCCGACCTTTTCGGTGCCAAGGAAAGACTGATTTTGTTCCATTTAATTACCTCCTAAAACGCCGAAAAGGCGTAAGTCCAATTAAGTTGGACTTACGCCTTTTCGGCTACTCACTAATAAAATTATAACACAACTTTTCAAAAATGCAAAGGGGAAAAATCAAAGAAAGTTAGTTTTTAGGCTTGCATAATTCTGTCATGAATTTGCTATGATCGGCGCGATATCTTTTTCGGTTCTCATTAAATCGGAAACTCCCTTGTTCTTTGAAATCACGGATTGGGGATTCCCGGAAGAAGCGGCTTGACATTCTGCTATGATTTTCACTATAATAGATCCGTGGGGTGATACGGCATGAAAAACAACTTCTCCTATTTCAAAAATACGGAATGTGAATACTTTCCTTGCCATCAAAAGATAGGCGAGCTTTTCAACTGCCTGTTTTGCTATTGCCCGCTGTATGCCTTAGGCGATCGCTGCGGCGGCAATTTCACCTACACGACGCAGGGGATAAAGGATTGCTCGCACTGCCTTGTTCCGCACAGCGAGGGCGGGTATCTGTACGTTATGTCTAAGTTCGAGGAAGTGTCCGAATTGGCTAAAAGACAAGAATAAATCGGTATACT
Source organism: uncultured Eubacteriales bacterium (assembly GCA_964470515.1). GTDB lineage: Bacteria > Bacillota > Clostridia > Oscillospirales > Acutalibacteraceae > RGIG3009. The sequence continues at coordinate 3,417 of CAYYDD010000021.1, forward strand.
GTAGGGATAGGCGGGAATTATGGAATCCAACTCTGCAAGATACCATCTATAACATCCCTGTACATTGATAAAGGAGGAAACACTATGCGAGAGATCAACGCGGCTGTGATCACCGATACTGTCAAACGGCTGTGTATCGAGGCGAATTGCTATTTGACCGAGGATATGAAGCGGTGTATATGCGATGCTTGTGCCAAAGAAACGTGGCCACAGGCTCGGGAGATCCTGGAGCGCATCATCGAAAACTATCAGATCGCCGATGAAAAGGATCAGCCCGTTTGTCAGGATACCGGCGTTGCCTGCGTGTTTTTGAAGATCGGGCAGGATGTGCACGTCACCGGCGATATCACCGAGGCGGTCAACGAGGGTGTCCGCCAAGGCTATGGTGAGGGCTACCTGCGCAAGAGCGTAGTACGCGATCCGTTGGATCGCGTTAATACCGGTGACAACACACCGGCGATGCTTTACGTTGAACTGGTTCCCGGTGAAAGCGTGGAGATCACTGTAGCACCTAAGGGCTTCGGCAGTGAAAATATGAGTAAGATCGCAATGCTTCGTCCTTCCGACGGTTTGCAGGGCCTCAAGGATTTTGTGTTGAAGACCGTAGAGGAAGCCGGCCCCAATCCGTGCCCTCCCATCGTGGTGGGTGTCGGCATCGGCGGCACGTTCGATAAAGCGGCCTATCTTGCCAAAAAAGCACTGTTGCGCAGTGTGGATGAGCACAATGCCGATCCGTTTTATGCCGACCTTGAGGATGAATTGCTTGAGCTCATCAACGCGCTTGGTATCGGCCCCCAGGGCTTCGGCGGCAAAACAACGGCACTTGCTGTGAATATCGAAACGTTTCCCACACACATTGCCGGTCTGCCGGTGGCGGTCAATATCAACTGCCACGTGACCCGTCACAAAACGGAGGTGCTGTAAATGTCGGTCTCCATCACTACGCCACTCACCCGCGAGGTGGTCAAACAGCTGAAAGCGGGGGATAGCTGTCTTATTTCCGGCGTTATCTACACGGCGCGCGATGCAGCTCATAAGCGTTTGTGCGAGCTGGTCGCTGCCGGGCGGGAGCTGCCGCTGGATATTAAGGACAGTGTGATTTACTTTGTCGGTCCCACGCCCGAGAAGCCCGGGCAGACCATCGGCTCGGCAGGTCCTACCACATCGTATCGTATGGATGCCTACAGCCCGGTTCTGATCGCCGAGGGTCAGACCGGTATGATCGGCAAAGGTAAGCGCGGTCCGGAGGTCATTGCCGCTATGAAGGAGCACGGTGCTGTCTACTTCGGTGCTATCGGCGGCTGTGGTGCACTGCTCGGTAAGTGCATCAAAAAGTCCGAGATCATCGCGTATGAGGATCTCGGTGCCGAGGCGATCCGCCGCTTAGAGGTCGAGGATTTTCCCGCCATCGTCATTATCGACAGCAAGGGGAACAATCTCTATGAAACCGGCCGAGCGGCCTATCTTGCTTCGCAGGAATAAAAAACTCTGTTGGGGACGCTATGCGATGACGCACAGCGTCCCCAATTGTTATAATTCCTATTGTTTGGAGTGAAGTCGATGGACTCGATCTATAAGATCACGTCGGGATGGCACCGTATTTTTCCTACGTAGGCGGGGAATAATCCGTCTGCGAGGGAGTGGGTGCCGATATAACGGTTATCCACCGTCAATAAGAAGGCAGTCTTTATCTCCATAAGACTTGATGTGCAGCTACCGGAGAACCGAGTGCAGGCGTTGTATAATGCAATCAGTCCAAGGAAAAAGAGGGGAAAACAGCGTGAAACTGGATCGTGATATCCTTCACAGAGTGATGATGATCGCTCAGGAGATGACCGAGGTCGGTGCGGAGATCAGCCGAATTGAGGAGAGTATCGATCGTATCTGTGGTGCTTACGGTGCCGTACGGGTCGATGCGTTCGCTACGACGTCCAACATCATCGTCTCGGTCGAAGATGAAAATGGAGCCGTTATCACGCAAGCACGGCGTATCAAGCAGCGCATCGGTAATAATATGGAAAAGCTGCATCAATACAACGCCTTAGTCCGCTGGATGACCGAGTGCGTACCCGCTATCAACGAGGTCGATGATCGTCTGAATGCCGTGCGCAATGCCAAAAAGTACCCCGTATGGCTGAACATTCTGTCCAGTGCCGCGATATCCTCCGTATTTTGCTTGTTTTTCGGCGGTCGCACTTATCAGGAACTTATTACCGCCTTAGTCGTCGGTATTGCCAGCGGCGTTTTACGGGAGGTGCTGGAGCGCGGTCGCGTCAATCCCATTCTCGTGCGTTTTTTGTGCGCGTTTTCCGCTTCGTTTATCGCATTCTTCGCAGTGTATTTCAGGCTTATCACGACCCCGGATTTTGTGCTTATCGGCAATATTATGACACTGGTTCCCGGTGTTGGCTTGACACACTCCATGCGTGATCTGTTTGCCGGTGACATTATCAGCGGTATTTTGCGTGCTATTGAGGCACTGCTGTTCGCCTTGGCCATCGCGTTCGGTATTATGTTGCCGTCGTTGCTGTTAGGAGGTCTGCTGTAATGTTTACGGTCGATGGATGGATCCGGATCGTCGCCCCCTTCTGCGGTACGCTCGGATTCGGTGTTTTGTTCAATATAAGAGGGAAGATGATGGTCTTCGCCGCAATAGGAGGTATGGCAGCGTGGGTACTCTACCTACTGCTGTACAGCGTGTTGCCCAACGAAGTGCTGTGCTACTTCCTTGTTTCGCTGATCGTTTCGATCTATGCGGAAATTATGGCACGTGCTCTTAAAACGCCGGCGATCACATTCTGCATTTTGTCATTGATCCCATTGGTGCCCGGCAGCTCGCTGTATTATGCTATCGCTTCGGTGCTGGAGGGCAGTGTCGAATCCTTCCTCGGCAAGGCCGCGTACACACTTAGCCTTGCCGCAGCGCTGTCACTCGGTATCATTCTCGTTGCGGCGTTCTCAAAATCCTTTAAATCGCGTCGGCGCAAAAAATAATATATCACTATCTCAGAAAAGCCGTACCTCATCGGTACGGCTTTTTTGGTTAACCTTCTATTTTTGACGTTTCGTTGTGGGGGACGGGGAGAGCCGTGCGAATATGACTTTCCAGATCGTTAGAACTTCTGGTGCGCAATAATTTGTAACCCGTCTTTTCGAGTACAATATTTACAAAGCAATCTCGCTCTCCTCGTAACGATCATCGCCACAATAAGTGGTATCGCTATATACATATATACTACCCATCCTCTTGTTTTTTATCTCGCAGTCATTACACACAAAATCGGGGTAAGGCTCGACCAATCGCATTGAGGCAAATCTAATTTATATCACTAGACAAGGCTGTCTGCAAGTGCGAATTTACAGCGAACAGGAGATCTAATTATATCTTTGAAAAGCGACGCAAGGCCGACCCGGTGGATCATCTGGAGATGATAATGGCACAGACCCGGCTTGGTACGTCCGAAAAGATAATCCGCGATATTTTGGAGATTCTCCATTGGTCGTATGATAGGGAAAGGTATTCTAAGTGATACCCCTATCACTTGTCATAACTATACAAAATGATTATTCCCGTAATTCAACGTAAGGTCATTCCCGCGATGGGGAATGACCTTATTTTGCGTTTAAATGCCCCGTTTTGGCGTTTTACCGTTTGGGGTAGGGTAGACCTTCGGGAAGGCCTAAAATGTAGTCTGCTGACACGTTATAGAACAAACAGAGTTTTGCTACGTCTTCAAGGCTGTATTTTGTTCTTCCTTTTTCGTATTTGGATATTGCGGATTGTTGACAGCCTAATATCATAGCAATTTGGCTTTGGTTTATGTCCCTGTCCTCGCGTAGTTCGGTTAATCTTTCTCTTGCGTTCATTCTTCTCACCTCTTTTTTATTTTACAAAGTCCGAAAAAGACTATTGACAAAAAGTCCAACCCAGACTATAATGGGGTTGTGATAGTCCAAAACAGACTGCACAATATGCTTACGACAAGTAGGGGGAAAAAGAAATGACAGTAGCAGGATTAAGAAAGCACGAAGAGTACGCGAAATGTATGGAGAGGATCGAGGGATACTCTAGGGGTTATGAGTTCACGTTATCACGTTCACGTATTCCGCTGCCGCAGTGGAATGGCCTAAAGATCGTGATGCGCGATGCTCGTGAGAAAGGTCTTGTTGAGGTTATGCGGACTGATCTTACGCTGGATGGCGAGGAAACTTGTGTAACATACCGTCGACTTTAAAAAATCAAATTAGGGGGAATTTGACTAATGCGTATTGAAAAAATGTTGTTCGGCGCGCGGTTGCGTCAATTACGTATTGAACGCGGAATGACGCAAGAGGATGTTTCTAAGATATTAGGTTGCACTCAATCGTTAGTGTCGCATTACGAGGCGGGTATAGCTTATCCGTCAGTGTTACGTTTGGTAGATTTCTCGAGCTTGTATCTGGTCAGTCTTGATTATCTGCTGAGAGGGGAGGGGAGTAGAAGTAATGGATAACGTGTCGTTTATCCTCGGTATTTTGTTCTGTATGGTGTTGGACATACTGGTTAGCATTGCGAACTATTTCTTACAAAAGGCTATAACGTTGCGTAAGCAGCGTAAAGCAATATAGTCCATTATGAAGTAAAGGAGCGAATGAAGAAATGAAAATCAAAGTGGTAGGAATCGAACGTTTGGACTATTTCTCAAGGAAGCGTAACCGTCAAGTGGTGGGAGAGACGATCCACTACGTGGATATCGGAACGCAGCGTGAACGACTGGACGGGTATATGGTCGGGACTCAGTTCATTAGTGCAGATAACCGTTGCTATGGTGTTCCGTTGACGGTTGGCGCTACGTATACGATGTATCTGAACGGATATAACGTGGACTATCTTCGTCCCGATTCAGAGACGTTGGAAGCGGACTTTATCGAATAGGTCAATCCACGGAGCGCTACGTGAGTTGAATATATGAAATGAAGATAATTTTATGGAAGGAGTAGTGAATGGTATGGAAGCAGTGCTGTCCAGTCTGACCTCGTTTGCGACTTGGTGCTATTCGCAGTTGGGTTCGATTATGCAGGTCATTACGGATACTCCGGAGCTGTTTATCGTCATCTTCGGGATGGGTATTATCGGTTTCGGTGTTGGTCTGCTGAAGCGTCTCGTACGTCTGTGATGTAGCCCCCCTCTTGCCCCCGTCGTGTGCCAAGGATTACTGCGGTATGCGGCGGGGGTTTTTACTTATCCTTAAGGTGGTGTAAGAAATGAAGAAGCAATATAAGATCATCGTAACTGTAGTGACCTGCGTTGCGGTTTTTTTATGCTGCGGTCTTACAGTGGGGGCTGAACGTATTCTTCCGTCATCCGGGTATACGAACATCGAGTATGCGTCCGGGACGGTTACCCGAGGTAGTGAAACGACCTCTTTCTCGAATAGCGGCAATCAATTACCCTTATCGGCAAATTACTTTGGTTACAGCGGGCCTTTTTACTTTACACTGGATATTGTGAATTTTGATGTTCCATCCGGTTATTACGTTATTTTTGAGGTACAAAGCTATTTATCAAGTGTTGCGTCAAGAGAAGGTACGTATTCGCCTGTTTCGTCACGTGATAAGCTTGTAAAGTGCTCGTTCTCCTATCTTGCGGACGCTGTTGTCGGTATATACGGAATGACCGATAAGGGTCAAAGCGAACACGGGGATAGTTACCATACCGTGGTACTGAACAATAATACCGGGGGTACTCTCACGGTGGATGCAATCCGCGTGGGCGTTCCGACTGCCGGAACGCTTCCCGCTGCGTATGCTTATTATCTCAAGGTCAATTACATTCGTTACAAGATATTGTCCTCGGACGAGTATAACGCGCTGATGAGCGATATCGAGACGGGTAAGATCATCGGCGAGATACAGGACAGTACCGACCAGATCACTGGTGAAATTCAAGAGAGTACCGACCAGATCACCAATGGATGGGAGCCCGATCCGGAAATACCTGAGGGCGGTGAGGTCGTTGACGATTACGCTGCTGCTGAGGATGAGTTGCTTGCTGATTCTCTACAAGGTATTGATGAGTTTAACTATCTTATTACATCTAATGAAGACGGTGGTTTTTTTTCTTGGGTAAATGGTTTTGCTTTTATAATTCAGTTGTGGCAGTTGCTTGTTACGTTTGAATGGATCCATGATTTATTGTATCTTAGTTTGCAGCTTGGAGTAATGGCTTTCTTTTTGAATATTGTTGGTGTTGCCGGTTCCTCTGTCGGACGTGTGGAACGTGCTGCACGTCGCGAAGCTGAGAAGCAAAAAAAACAAAAATAGGGGAAGGGACGTCGGTTATTTTGTTTGATTTTTATGATAAGATAATTGGTTTTTTTGAGACGTTAGGTCAGTTTCTTTGGAATATGATCGAGGGCTTATTACTGGCTATTCGTGTACTTAGCACCGGTCTTGCTTTCCCTGCTATGATTTCTGCATTTGTGCCGGCTATCATTTTTTCGTCTACGTTGATCGTTATTACGTTCGCGGTGATTAAGTTTTTGTTAGGACGGTGATCAGGTGGAATTAACGTCATTTTTTAATTGGTTTTGGGGAATTGTCAAGTTATTCGCTGATTTTTTGGATACTGCTGTAATGTTTACCGCGTTCGGTGTAACTGTTTCGTATCTTAATTTGATAGGTGCTGCACTCGCTCTTGGTATGATTGTCACATTATTTTGGAAAGGGGCGCGAGCTTGATGATCGTTTTACCGTGTATTCAATGGGTTCTTGCCCAAAAAACATATGTGACGTTCATCTTCTTGATGACGTATCTTTTCGGTCTGTTGTTTAAGCTGATCGGGAGGCGATCTATATGAGTATGACTGTATTCGTGTTAATGATGATCTTCGCCGTGCTTTGCGTGTCGGCGTTCACAAGGGAGTGATGATATGCAAACGTTGATTGAGGCTTTAAGGGAAATACTTGGCGAGCCGGATTTTTACAAGCAGCTTACCTCAACTAGTAACTATACGTGGGATTATGGTGCTATGATCGAGTATCTCGTCGGGGCAATGATTCTGATGATCTGTATCTCATATTTGTTTAAAGCGATCAAATGGCTATTTGCAAGGTAAGCGCAACGCAGTGCGCTTACCGTCTAAAACACAAAGAAGGGGTAATAAACTATGTTTCGACTGTTTTTCGGAAGTCCCGGTTGTGGGAAAACGACAACGGCCGTCCAGATGATTTACAAGGACAGACGCAAGAAAAAGCCATTGTATGATTATCATTTTGCCAATTTTAAGTGTACCATTGCTCGCGAATGTAGTCTGCAAGGTCTTGGTGATTGGACGTTTCCCGAAAATTCCTATCTAGCCGTAGATGAAGCCGGAGTAGTGTTTAACAATCGGCGTTGGGAGAAGATGTCGCAAGAATTGATCGAGTGGATGAAAGAGCATCGTCACTATGGTGTTGACGTGGATTTCTTTTCTCAGAGCTGGGATGATTGCGACGCTACCATCCGTCGGCTCGTCGATGAGGTATGGCATTTGAAACGTCTTGGCCCGTTTACTTTATGTCGTCGGATTAAGAAAAAAGTAGACGTAGACGAGAATAGTCATCAGCCTATGGATATGTACTACAAGCTTAAGATGATCCGTCGGTTTCTCCCATTCCCGTTCAACGATCTATCTTTCCGATTGGTGTTTCGCCCTCTGTATTACCGATATTTTGACACCTTCGAGCGGAAGGAGCTTCCTGTCCGTATTTTCGGATCACGTTTACCGGACGACAAGCTTCCCAGCCACGTCGTAACTCTTTTCAAAAAAATAAAAAGTGTTTTTATGAAAACGGCGCGGCCTCTGGAGCGTCCAGAGGTCGAAGAAAATTCCACCGAGCAGAGCAGGGAAGTGGAGACTACTACTGTCTCGGACATTTCTGATATTCTCAACTTTTGATCAAGCTGATCGAGGTGGGATTTTCGGAGCCGATTGGCGCGTCCGCGCCGAAAAAAAGCCGGTTCGTTTCGGGCTGGCCGTGGCTACGGCCACGTCCGACAACGAGAGGCCGTATTTTTAGGAGGAAACAAATGGCAGCGCAGAAAAAAGACTTACGCACTCGCAATTTCGCCTGTGTCGTCTATCCCGAAAGTGCTCCGGAGGACTGGCTGGATATTCTTTCGGAAATGAAGATTCCCGCTTTTGTCAGTCCGTTTCACGATCTGGACGTTAATCCGACCGGTGAGGTTAAAAAGCCACATTATCACGTGATGGTGATGTTTGAGGGGAAGAAAAGCACGGAGCAGGTCTTGGAGATATTTGACCAGATCGGCGGTGTTGGCTGTGAGCAGGTCAACAGTATCCGATCATACGCTCGGTACTTATGCCACCTTGACAACCCCGACAAAACGCAATATCAGCCGGAGGACGTTAAGGCTTTCGGCGGTGCTGATTATTTTGGCATCATCAATATGGCCGCCGACAAACACCGCTGCATCAAAGAGATGATCGAGTTTTGCAAAGACAACGGACTTGTCGCATATAAACAGCTTATGGATTACGCTTTGGAGTTCCGTTACGACTGGTTTCGGGTATTGTGCGACAATGGTTCTATTGTAATGCGTGAGTATTTGAGAAGTCATACTTGGTTGATACAGTGGCACGAGCAACAGCGGCAGCAGTTGGCGGCTGAGCGTGATCGTGATTGAGTGTGCAGCGTAAAGCTGTACACGTGGGTGCACTACGACACACCCACGTGTGGTCATTGGTCAACATCACCTTGGAGGGGAGAAAATGCGTGACAATCTCGACTTGCTGCGCGAGCAGCTTATCGTGTATATGTTCCGCCAGACGCTACGCTACGAAGATGACGTGACGGAATTGGACAATCACACGGTGTATCGCAAAGCCGATCCGGTGGATCATCTGGAGATGATAATGGCACAGACACGCCTTGCCACGTCGGAAAAGATATTCCGCGATATTTTGGAGATTCTCCATTGGTCGTATGATAGGGAAAGGTATTCTAAGTGATACCCCTATCACTTGTCATAACTATACAAAATGATTATTTTGTATAGTTTGGGGAAGGGCTTTGTACGAAGATAAGGTCGATACGACTATTGGGGGCGGTTGTCCCGTGATCATCGGTATTTAGCGAATTATCGCTATTGCATTGGTTTGCATCGACTTTTTGCATTTGAATTGCCAAAAAAATTTTTTATTGTATTATCCTTTTTTACTTTTATATACGCTTAATTATAGTTTTTCGTTTTTTATCTCTGCTTTCCAGCTGATAGAAATTTTTCACACAGGGCCGACATCGTTTCAAAATTTTCTGTTAGCTGAAGTTTTTGGCTCGCACCGTATGAGCTTGCTTTTTAGATATATGATGTTGGCTCTACTGCGTGTTGTTTGATATGACCACTCGTCCATCCGTTCATCCGTTTACTGCACCTGTTAAAAAAGTGTTTCCTTTTCCTACCGTCTGTGATATACTTGATCTAGGATTTAAATCACACTGCTGTGAAACTTGTTTCACGAAAGGGGAGTATGTTGTGAAAAAAGAATATCTGGCACAATGTCCGCCGGTGCTCAAGGAGTATCTCGGTTATACGCAGACGATTCGCGGCCGTTCGGAAAACACGGTGAACGAATACTTCATCGATATCCGCACATTTTTGCGGTATATAAAGCAGCTACGCGGCCTTGTCCCCCCTACTCTCCCGGAGGATGAGATAGACATCGCGGATATTGATATCTCGTTTCTCGCTTCCATCACGTTAACCGATGTGTACGAATATATGAACTACCTGCGCGGTGAGCGTCGGAACAGCAATAAGACCCGCGCCCGAAAAACCAGCTCGCTGCGGATGTTCTTTAAATATCTCACAGACTATACTCACGCACTGGAAATCAATCCTGTACGCAATCTGGATACCCCAAAACAGAAAAAAACGTTGCCGCGCTACCTTACACTGGAGCAGGCTACCGAGCTGCTACGAGCGGTATCCGGTGATTATGCCGAGCGCGATTACTGTATGATCGTGTTATTCCTCAACTGCGGTCTGCGCCGCGCTGAGCTCGTCGGTATCAATCTGGACGATATCTCACATACGGATCACACACTGCGTGTCCGCGGCAAAGGCAACAAGGAGCGGATGCTGTATCTAAACACCGCTTGTCAATCCGCCATTGAACAGTATTTAAAGGTTCGCCCGGTAGACGGCGTCAAGGATAAGCGCGCACTGTTTCTCAGCCATTTAAAACGCCGTATCAGCCTGCAAGGCGTGCATTACATTATTAAAAGCTATCTGAAGCATGTCGACGGTGCCGAGTCGATGACCGTGCATAAACTACGCCACACCGCCGCTACGCTGATGTATCAGCAAGGCAACGTGGATCTGCGGGTGCTACAAAACATCCTCGGCCACGAAAATCTTGGTACCACAGAGATCTACACCCATCTGTCCAACGAACAGCTGGAACGCGCCGCCGAGAGCAATCCGCTGTCGCAGGTCACTATGAAAAAGACCGGCAAACGCAAACCGATAGATGAACAATAAGCCGCCCCGAAAAGGGCGGCTTTCATTTTCTAAGTTAGGAAATTTTAAGCTGCAAGCGGAACTTGTCCGAGATCATCGCAATAAATTCTGAGTTGGTCGGCTTGCCGCGACCGTTATGTATAGTATACCCGAAATATGAATTGAGAACGTCCACATCACCGCGATCCCACGCCACCTCAATAGCGTGACGGATCGCACGTTCAACGCGTGACGAGGTCGTGGCGTGCTTCTTCGCTACCGCCGGATACAGCCGTTTTGTGACGGCGTTGATGATCTCCTCATCCTCGATCGCCATCAGGATCGAATCGCGCAGGTACTGATACCCTTTAATATGCGCAGGAACACCTATCTGGTGAATGATCTCCGTTACGCGCATTTCCAACGAGGAGCTGTTAGTGTCGCCAGCCGCGTGGCGGCGCATCGGCTCGATATTTCCCGCAGATGTAACGAGTGCCAGAATACGACTGGCCATTTCATCCGCGTCAAACGGCTTCAGAAAATAATATGACGCACCCGCCGAGATCGCCTCGCGCTCCAGATTGCTGTTGTCAAAGCCGGACATCACCATAAACTGCGGCGTGTGCGGCAACTTCAACGCCTTCACGTTATTCATTACACCGATGGCATCCAACCGCGGTAAAAAGAAATCCAGGATCACCACATCCGGTTTTTTCTGCGCAACCGCTTCTACCACACGCTTTCCGTCTTTCTCAACTGTTTCAACATCCAGCCCGTGTACCCGCATACGATTGGCGCAGGGTATCCCGAACGTATCGCTACTATCCGCTAGTAGCACCTTGATCAACTTGTCCAATTTCATAAAACCTCCCTATGTCATTTGCCGGCATTTATAGGTTACCATATTTTGGAAATTATTTCAAGTATCCACACGATTTTTTTTTATCTTTGTGCAAAACAATGAAAAATGCGCTCAAAAGAAAGCGAAAACTGGAAATTTCCATAAATTTCCAGTTTTCGCTTAGCAGATTTTATCGATTAGCAGCTGATCTACGAAATTCCGCAGGAGTCGTTCCGGTGTACTCTTTGAAAACACGGTTAAAGTGCGGTACCGCCTTAAAGCCCACCATACCGACAATATCTTTAATAGGCACGTCGGTAAATGCGACTTTACCCTCGTTATACTTTCTTCCGACTGTAATATATTCCATGAATTCACCACCTTAAACGGATTACATTTTACCATAATATACATATCTCCGCAACAATCGAGCTTTATCTATTCTGCAATTTATTTTATCTGTAATTAAAACATACGCAGCCCCCGTTGCAGAATTATCTGCAACGGGGGCTGCGTCAAACAGGAAGATCGCAAAATACCCGTTTTCATCAAAGTCCACATCGCTGGGGATAAGCTCTGTATCAATTTACAGTTTGCCACAATTTCCAGTTCGGAACAAACCTAAGCTTTTATCCTACGAAACAGAATGGATATACTGCTACGACAAAGAGGCTACAGATTAGGGATGGTACTTGTAAAACGGCAGCCATGATAACCACAGCCGGAGTCGCCGCTGTTTCCACTGCTCCCGTTCCCGACCGGTAGTGCGGAAGATCTCTTTATTGATGCGATCCAGTTCTCCACAGAATTCCCAGATGCTGAATATCAGTTTCAAAAGCAGAATGCTGCCCAACAATATTACAAACAAACTCAGTAGTATGCGGGTGCTGATGTCCAGAGTTGAAAGATAAGCCAAGATAATACTCCTTATGGGTCGTGTACCGCTCACGGTGCAGGTGTAAAATACGTCCTTATAATTTTAAAAATTTTCTTGAAGTAATACATATCATTTTAGCGAATTGTTCGCTAAAAGTCAATAGTGAAAATCTTACTTGTATATAATATAAGTAAAAAAGAAAGTGGGTTTCCTATGTCTTTGTATTATCGCATCCGCGATCTGCGTGAGGACAAGGATCTTACGCAAACACAAATGGGCGTTTTATTGTCCTGTAGTCAGCGCGTATATAGCAATTATGAACGCGGTGATATTGACATTCCTACTGCCATCCTGATAAAACTGGCCGATTTTCACAAGGTTTCGGTCGATTATCTCTTAAATCGCACGGATAATCCGAAATTGAATAAATAAAATGAACAAGTCCGGTAAAAACGGATAATAGTAAAGAAAGCCCCCTCTATGGCAGAATAAAAGAAACTACCATAGGGCGAGTTTTTATGTCAAAAGAATACAGATATATCCAAGAAAAGGTACAACACAAAGCAACGAAGACTTGCAGCAGGAATGGCATTAAGGCGTAAAGGCAGACCGCTGAAGGATTATGTATCTGCAATTAAAAACATATGCAAAACCCGTTGCAGATAATTCTGCAACGGGTTTCTTTACGATACTTCTTTAAATTGTTGTTCTGTGACGGCTTGAGCCGTTTCCAGCATATTTTCTGCAAAGATGGCGTAGCCTTTGGTTGGATCGTTAATGAACACGTGCGTCACGGCACCGACGAGCTTGCCGTTTTGGATAATAGGAGATCCGCTCATTCCCTGCACGATCCCTCCCGTTTTCGCCAACAGCCGCTCATCCGTGATCTCAATGACCATATTGCGGGTGGCGTTCTCATCGTGATACCGCACCTGCGTGATACGGATATCGTACCACTGCGGTTGTGATCCGCTGACCGTCGTATAGATCTGCGCATCGCCGGTGCGAATTTCCTGTTTCAGCATCATTTCCGCAGTCTCACCCGTTATCCCGCTGCTGCACCGCGCATACACACCGGATACACCGTTTGCCAGTAGCGACCCGTAACTGCCCGAATCAAACCCGCCGCGCAACTCACCCGGCGCACCCGCTTCGCTTTTGGTGATGCCGTAAATACGTGCCGGTACGAGTTCCCCGTAGGCGATAGGCACGATCTCACCGGTATCCACATCGCATACCGCGTGCCCCAATCCGGCCATTATCCCGGTCTCAGGATCGTAAAAGGTCAGCGTACCAATACCGGCCGAGCTGTCCCGAACCCAGATACCGGCCTTAAAGCACTGTTCACTTTGGGAATACACCGCGCAAAACCGCAGCTCTGATTCGATACCGTCCCGCTTGATGCGCAGCATCATTGCCTTCCCGCCCGAGTCTTTTACCAGCTCAGCCACTTGCTCATTGGTGTATACCTCTTCTCCGTTAATGGACAAAATGAGATCGCCAACCTTGAGCCCTGCATTCCGTGCCGGGCTGACAGCACCGGCCTTACTATCCACATCGGAAAGCGAAACAACAAGCACACCGTCCGTGTACAGCTTTACGCCGAACGGGATACCGCCAAGCACCACGACCGGCTCTTCCACCACCGTGACGGCAACCTCCTTGATGGGAAAAACACCCATCCAACGTAGCGTGGCGGTGTATGAATCCCCCACTGCGGCATTGGCCATCCGCACAGCTTCCACACCGCCTTCCGCATCGGCATCGGTGGTCACTGTATCGTTGACCGATAACGTATGCCCTTGTTCCACGTAATAACTATCCGGCAGTGCGTAATGCCAATACGCCACGCTGCCCATCACCGCAACGCACAGCAGTGTCAGCGCGGCGCAAATACAATACATCGTTTTTTTCATAAACCAAACGCCTCCGCATTTAGTTTTAAACAACGCTGTGAGGTTTATCAGTAGGAAATTCGACCGAAAAGCGGCGGATTTAACAAATCAAGAAAATTTTTGAAAAAGTATAGGCAAGCGTGAAAAGATATGTTATAATAAATGTACTTTCTGTCGAGGTGAATACTATGAGTGCTCCGAAAGGTACCGTCGAAGTGACGATCAATCTGAATAAAAACACCTGCTATTTTCTAAAAACGGGGAAATGCTCGTTAAATGTGGTGGAGGATTTTGCGTGCTCATCCGGCAAGATCGGCACCGCCGATCTGTTGTACTGCCCCAAGCTGTATAAGACGATGCGCTCCAAGAAGGACTCGATGCGCCCCGTGTCGGTCGCGCTGTGTGAATGCGGCCACGGCGAGGTACTGTCGGGTCACCAGCGTGCCTGCATCGCCGGTCAGCGCGGTATTCCGTTGCCTATTCGTGCGGCAGATGAAGAGGTGCGTCCCGCCTGCCCCATCTGCGGCGGTCAGATGACGTTTGATGCCGGCATTAACGACAGCGGTGCCCGTATCGTGACCTTAAACGCCGTGGCCGTGCTGGATGACGACGCCGAAACCCAATAACGTAACGTAAAAACACCCGCTCAACTGAGCGGGTGTTTTCTGCGCCGGAAATCCGTGATTGCGGCAGCGACCTCCTCCGGCAGAAGGGGTTACAAAGGACTTTTCCTGCAACCCCCAATCCGCCGTTTTAGGCGGGTTCAAGTGCGTCAGTTGTGGTTGCCGGTGCCCACCGGAGTAGCTTTTAGTTTTTTCATAGGTATTCCCCCGTTTGTGATCGTTACTTGTATTGTAATCGCCGACCGCTTCTTTTTCAACACCTACACGGGGAATTGGGAAAAATCCGCACCAATCAGATCAAAAAAAAGACCGTTATTCCGAAGAATAACGGCAGATCACATTGATTTTTACAAAAAATCGCGAATATCAATGGCCAAACGCTCTTCCAGATTTATCAATCGCTTGGTGATATCCTTGGATACCTCATCGGCCGCCTCATACTGATTGAGATAACGGTTGAGCGATTTCACACCCATATTACAGCCGTCGGTCATAAGATCGGCAATGGTCTTATCCGACTCATCTAGCTTGAGCTTCATATTGGTCTTCATCCACGACATCCCCTTGGCGATGGGATTGGGGTCCTTCCCCTCCTCCCCAAAACGATCCAGCTCTTTCTGTATCTCCTCGCCCAGCTCTTCGTGTTCCTTTTTGCATTCAATCAGCCGCTTTTTGAACTGCTCGTTGCTGACGTAATCGCGCACATCGTCAATAGACGACACGCCCATCTTTACACCGGCATCACATTCGCGCAGTAATTTGACGGTATCCTGCTCTATCATAGCCATTCCACCTTTCATTGCCTAGTGTGCCCGCCGATTTACCGAAATATGCAAATGCGGCAGAGGTGCTTTACCTCTGCCGCATTCCTTATTCTTCGTCGATCACAGCCCACTCGATAAAATGGTAGCTGTCCAGAATTTGAAAATACCGTGCCAGCCGCTCATACAGCGGGTGCGCTTCTTCGCCGAACTCGGCTTCGACCAGCCGCCCCAGCTCGGTGATATTCTTTTCACCGTCCAGCAACGGCCAGATAAAGCTGCCCAGTTTATCCAGATGGATATAGCTGATACGCGGACGAGCGAACAGCTTTTGCGCAATACGGTTGACCCAGCCGGTATTCTCCACCTCCAGCGTGACGACGCCATCACTGTCTGTTGACCATTTCAGCGACGATGGACGGGTCGGAATACGCAGCAGGTAATTTTGCGGAATAACGATCGGTTTCTTTTTCATATTATTCCTGATCCTCAGCCGGCTTCGGCTGCTTCTTCCACACGCTGAATTTCAGCAGGCAAAGCACGATCAACGCAAAGACCACCAGACTGCCGACGTTGGAAGCCCACGTCGGCAGATTCAGCACACCGGACAGATCCAGCATCTCGCTGACACCGAACACCGCGAGCAACGCCAGCAGGATACCGACCAAGCCTTCACCGGCGATCATACCGGAGCAGAACAGAATACCGCGGTTGATGATACCCGTCTTCTTCTCGCCATCCTTCATACGGTCGAACACCAGACGCACCAGACCGCCCACCATAATGCAGGCATTGAGCTGCACCTGCAGATACACGCCGATGGCAAACGGCAGCACCGGGATGCCGATGATCTCCACAACCACAGCGAGACACGCACCGATGAGAATGAGACCCCACGGCAGATTGCCACCCATAATGCCCTCGATGACCATCTTCATCAGCGTCGCCTGCGGAGCACCAAGCTCTTCCGAGCCGAAGCCCCACGCGCTGTCCAGCAGGTACAGCGTGGCACCGATGGCCAAGGCGGAGGCCACGACACCGAGGATCTCACCGATCTGCTGCTTCTTCGGCGTAGCGCCCAGCAAGTAGCCGGTCTTGAGGTCCTGCGAGGTATCGCCGGAGATGGCAGCCACGATGCAGATGATAGAGCCGATGGCGATAGCCGCCTGCATACCGTTAGCACCGGCCTCGCCCGTAAGCTTAAGGATTAGCGTAGCGATCAGCAAAGTGGCAATGGCCATACCCGAAACCGGGTTGTTGCTGCTACCGACCAAGCCGACCATACGGGACGAAACAGTTGCAAAGAAGAAGCCGAAAATAACCACGATGATGGCACCGACCAGCGATACGGGGATCGCTGGTACCAGCCATACCGCCAGTGTCAGGATCGCAATGGCGATCAGCACGATCTTGATGTTGATATCCTGCTCGGTACGTGCCGGGTTGGCATTGGAGCTGACCGACATGCCCTTGATGGCATCGCGGAACGTGCGGACGATCAGCGGCAGCGATTTGATAAGGCTGATGATACCGCCCGCCGCCAGTGCACCCGCACCGATGTAACGGACATAAGTGCCCCAGATACCGCTGGCACCGCTTTCGGCAAAAATCGCACCGATGGTATCCGTTCCGGGATACAGGATCATACTGCTGCCGAAGATCACGATGATCGGGATCAGCACCGCCCAGCTCACCAAACCGCCGGCAAACATATACGACGAAATGCGCGGACCGCAGATGTAGCCAACGCTCATAACGGCGGGGTAGATCTGCGTACCGATGGCACCGGGATAGGTCTTGGTCGTACCCTCCAGCGAGACCTCACCGGGGACGAGCTTCAGACCGTCAACGATAAACTTGAAAAGTGCGGCAAAGCCCATACCGGCAAACACGGTGGAGGCGTTGGCACCGCCCTGTTCACCGGCCAGCATAACCTCAGCGCAGGCTTGTCCCTCGGGATACGGCAGCACGCCGTGCTCGCGCACGATGAGTGCATTACGCAACGGCACCATAAAGAAAACACCCAACAGACCGCCGATCAGCGCGATCAGCGTGATCTCCAGCAGGCCGGGCTTCTCCATCACGTCCTCAGCAGCCCACAGAAACAGTGCGGGCAGCGTGAAAATGGCACCGGCTGCCAGCGATTCACCGGCCGAGCCAATCGTCTGCACGATGTTGCTTTCTAAGATCGAATTTTTGCGCATAACCACGCGGATAACACCCATGGCAATAACCGCCGCGGGAATGGAGGCCGACACCGTCATACCCACGCGAAGACCCAGATAGGCGTTCGCAGCACCGAAAATCACCGCCAGCAGAATACCCATAATGATCGACGTTGCCGTCAGCTCCGGGGTGATCTTACCGGCAGGGATATACGGCTGGAACTCTTTTTTGCTTTCCATACTGTACTCCCTCTCCTATGTGTTGTGAATTACCACGTTGATAGTTTACCATAGAACGCCATTTCCGTCAAGAAAAAGAAAATGGCATCATCCGAAGGTAATGCCGAAAAACGATGTTTACCAGCCACTGTACCGCAGCCAGTTGATGAGCAAACCGCTCCACTGCGCCACATGGCTTTGCAAGGCGTTTTCACAGTTGGTCAGCCCTAAGCCGTGTGCGCCGTGCGGGAAAATATGCAGTTCGGTAGCAATGCCGTAATCCCGCAGGCGTTCCGCGTATTCCATCGAGTTTTTCACGTTGACACCGGCATCCTCAAAGGTGTGCCAGATAAAGGCCTCCGGCGTGTGTCTGCTTACCAGCAAGCTGGGTGTCAGCTTCATACGCGACACCGTATCGTGTGTTTCCAAGAAATCGTTACCCAAGAGATTATTGCCTGACCCGATATGCGCGATATTCAGGTCATACAAATTGATAACGGGATAGCACAATATCTGCTTGTTCGGCAGAAAATCCTCGCGGTCGATATCATCCTTGCCCTCGAAGTCAATAGGCTTGCGGTACGTGGATACCAACGCCGCCAGATGTCCCCCGGCGGACGAGCCCATCACCGCGAGCTTATCCTTATCAACGCCGTATTTCTCCGCGTAAAAGCGCACGAAACGCACGGCACGGCGAGCGTCCAACAGCGGTAGTGGAAACGAGTGCGGACTCACACGATAGGCCACCACAAAGGCCGCAATGCCGTTTTCGGCCAGAAATTCAGCGTATGCGGCTCCTTCATGCGGAGCGCGGTGTGTGTATCCCCCACCCGGAAAGATCACCACAGAAGCGCGCGAGACGGCCTTTTCGGGCTGATAATAGGTAATGGTCGGCACTTCCTCGCACAGACCCGGCGTGTTTTCCCATAAATTCAATGTTTCTGTGTACAAACCCCATCCCCCATTTCTCTATTCTTGCTTGCATCATACACAAAACGGCGGGAAAAGTCAATTGACTTTCCTTTGTTTTTCCAGCACAGTACTCTTGAACGGAGAGTTGTAACGTGAACGAGATCAGCTTTTGCCCTCTTCTTGGGGCAGATTTTGAATATATCGGTGCATAGCCTCGGCTACCTGCTTACTGTAAGCCACGGCTTCGACGACGGTTCGCGCACCGTTCACCACGTCGCCGGAGGCGAAAATACCGGGGCGACTGGTCTGTCCCACCGCATCCACCGTCAACAGACCACGGTCATTGATATTTAACCCAGTCGTGGTATTCACAATGACATTTTGCGGTCCCTGACTGATGGAGATGATGACGCTGTCAGCCGTGTACAGCGTGTCACTGCCCTCGATATCCGTCAGCGTACCGTCCTCATTTTCCGATACGTCACGGAAGATAACGCCCTCATCGACGATCTCCACGGGCTTTTTATTGTATTCAAACTGCACGCCCTCCAGCTTGGCGTAACTGTACTCATACTGGCTGGCAGCTACCTGCTTTGTCAAAGAAAAGCAGGTCAGCTCCTCCGTGCCCTTCCGCAGCACGGTTCGCGCCACATCCATCGCCGCGTTACCCGCGCCGATCACGATCACCTTTTTGCCCAAATGGTAGCTGTCCGGATTGCTCAGATAATTGATGCCGAAATGCACGTGGCCAAACGTTTCACCTTTGATGTGCAAGGCGTTCGGTTTCCAAACACCCGTGCCGATAAAGATGGCCTTATAACCGTCGCGGAACAAGTCGTCAATACCGATCGCACCGCCGATATTGGTATTTGGCCGGATCTTGATACCCTTCATTTCAAGATGGCGGTATTGGATATCCTCCAGCACCGATTTCGGCAAACGGAACTCGGGAATACCGTAGCGAAGCACGCCGCCGATGTGTTCGCGGCTTTCAAAAATCGTTACCTGATACCCATAACGTGCCAGCAGGATTGCAATGGTAATACCGGCAGGACCGGAGCCGACGATAGCGACCTTGATACCGTTGGAAGGGTGCGGCCCTTGCGTCATTTTGGGCGCGTATGTGGCGGAAATATAGCTTTCAATGGTGGAGAAACGGACGGGTGACCCTTTCTTCCCCAACACGCAATGTCCCTCACACTGCTTTTCGTGATTGCAGATCAGACTGCAGACAGTGGTGAGCGGATTGTTCTCAAACAAAAGCCTCCCGGCCTGATCCAACTTATTCTCCTTCAGCAAACGAATGACCTCCGGAATAGGTGTGTTGATCGGACAACCCTTTTGGCAGTGTGGGTTTTTACATCCCAAGCAACGGTTCGCTTCATCCATAATATGCAGTGCCATCACAAATCCTCCCTGCGCAAAAATACCGATGGTTATTGTAACACGATACCCCGTCGGATACAAGAGGTTTTATATCTTTTTGATCAAAAGATCCAATCCACGAATATAGAAAATCTTGATTGCAAGTCTGCGGCATTTTTTCAAGTTTTCAAAATAAAACGCTTTTAAATCATATGCCGTTGCTGATGGATTGAGCAGTAAAATGCGGATCCGGATGTTTTTTTGAAGTGACTTTATTGCATAGATAATCAATGTGTTCTTGCGAAAGCTCTATGTCGTATAGCCTGTTCAAAAGGGAGATATAATCAGGATGCAGTAAGCAATCAGAACACTTTTTAAAAGCACACTCTAATTGAAATAGAGATATATACGAGCTATTTGGTGATTTCTCTGCTAAATAGTTTTCAAAATACTGTTTTAGGCACAAAATAACCGTCATTCCGTTGTATCAGAATGACGGTTATCCTTTGGCGGAGAAGGAGGGACTCGAACCCTCGCGCCGGTTACCCGACCTACGCCCT
>CAYYDD010000022.1:0-23549 GCA_964470515.1 uncultured Eubacteriales bacterium
TTTCCTTTATTATACCAGAAACGGGGGCGTATTGGAAGTTCTTTGACAGACTGAAACAAGCCGCAGTCTGCGGCTTGTTTTTATATGGTGATAACAATGATGTTATATCGAGCGATTTCGGGCACACTATCACGGGAGGTGGCAGTATGCCGAAGAAAAAGCACGAACGCAATCAGACCGAAATGGAGGAACAGATCGTCTACGGACAGCCGGAAACAGCCGAGGAGCTGATCCATAAGTACGGCACGTATGAGATTCAGCCCACGCTGGATTCCGATAACGAATTTCCCAAGATCGGCGCGGGTCTGCCGACGGAAACGGCAAAAAAGCAGCGCGACGACGCATAAATTCCTGGTATTCGGTTATTCTAGCACCGAAAGGGTGTGTCCGGATGGATTGGTGGATGGTAATCAAGGCGTTTGCGGTCGGCGGGCTCATTTGCACGGTAGGTCAGGTGCTGATCGACCTGACCAAGCTGACGCCGGCGCGTATTCTGGTGCTGTATGTCACAAGCGGCGTCGCGCTGACGGCACTGGGTCTGTACGATCCGCTCGTTAAATTCGCGGGCGGCGGCGCCAGCCTGCCGCTGACGGGCTTCGGCTATACCTTGGCCAAGGGCGTCGAGCAGGGTATCGCCGAGCAGGGCTGGCTGGGTATCCTCACGGGCGGCCTCACCGGCACCTCCGGCGGTATCGCGTTTGCGATAACGGCCGCACTGCTGTGCGGCCTGCTCGGAAAATCCAAAGAAAAATCCTGAGAAACACCCCGAAGCGGTTGCTTCGGGGTGTTTTAAAAAGTGGCATAAAAGCAGAAAAAAGAAGAATTTCTGCAAGATTCGTATAATTATGATATGCTATATGCTATAAATACGAACTTGAGAGAGGTGATTCCAATGTACACACAAATTGAGAAGCAAAGTGTAAGATGTGAGTATAAGGAGGCCTCTTATAAAAAAACGGCCACTTTTTCTGGTTGTTATTTTGCTGATAAATTGCGTAGGCTTTAATGTTTTAGCGCGAGAAAATTCGGATATCAGTACAGAAGGTTTAACTGCTGTTCCGGATTTAGGGCTCGATTTGTCTGCGGTTTCTTTGGACGAAACAGAGGAGATAAATCGTATTGCAGATGAAATGACCGCTTTAGCATGGGGCTGTGATGAAATATCAGATATGTCCATTAGCGACAATAAAAAAGATATTCTTAAGGAAACGTCGTCAACAAAACATCATATTTTAAAAGAGAAGTTGCTAAAACTGGGAGTACAAAAGCTTACGGATAAGCAGGAACAAACGTATGTTTTGGGGTTGAATCAAGAACGGTTGGTTTTGTAGTTAAACAATGCAACCGTTACAAACAAAATGACGACAGCAGTACCTTGGCAACGGTTCCGAGAATAAATTATCCTGAAATCCCGGGCATCGATTTTTATGTTTATGAGCACACGTTTAGGTCCGGAGAAACCAACGACTTGCATCAGACGGCATAGTGCCTTGCCTGTGAAAGACGACCCAGTAAAATGGTTATAAATCATGACATAGTTAATATGTACGACACGACTAAAATCAGCGCTTTATGGGATCTAGCAGGTGATGTGATGTCTTCGTCGTCTTCTTCCAACGAAGCGTCTTTAGATTTAAAGGTGACTTGCTCGTCAAGAGTTATTCGTTATTGAAAAAATTGATGGGACATATCACTTTAAGCCAGCTACTTGTGTAGCGTTTATTAGAGAATCGTGGATATTGGCAAACAATGCTAGAGGTTTCCCCCTTCCATGTTGCATTACCAATACGTTTTGCCAGCTGATGTTAACGAAAGAATGTGAGTCAGCAAATGAAAAAACGGCTGTTTCGGTTGGGGATCGTCGCGCTCGTCCTATTTGTTATAGGGGCTTATTCTATTTTACACAAAAGGATAGACTGCTGGTGGATTGCTCCGGTGTGGTAGAAGCGGTCCAATCGGAGGGTGAAACGGTATATCTTACGGTCAGAGGCGATTGGGATATCGTTTACGAGCTCACCGTCCCGCGCGGGACGGTCTGTCGCGCCCATTTCGACGGCAGTAAGATGAAAGCCGCCGATATTCGGGAGGGTTGGCACATATCCTGCAACTTTAAAGGGGATATTAAGTTTGCGGACGGTGTCAACCATGCAACCGTCAAGGGTACGGTCAACGTATACCGCACAACGGACAAATAGAACTAAAAAAGTCACGCAAGACGACCGGTTCCGCGTGACTTTTTTGTTGCACGATAACGAGAAATATGGTACACTGAAGTCAAAGGAGGCCGGGATATGAAGATCACATTTTTAGGCGCGGCACACGAGGTCACGGGCAGTTGTACGTTGCTGACAGCGTCGGGTCATAACCTCTTAGTGGACTGCGGTATGGAGCAGGGGCAGGATCTGTTTGAAAATCAGGAGCTGCCGGTTGCACCGTCGCTCATCGACGCGATACTGGTAACGCACGCGCATATCGACCATTCCGGCCTGATACCGATGCTGTACGCCAAGGGCTTTCGCGGGCCGGTGTTCGTCACCCGCGCCACGGGGCGGCTGTGCAACATTATGCTGCGCGATTCGGCACATATTCAGGAATTCGAAGCCGAGTGGCGTAACCGCAAGGCCAAGCGCGCGGGTCTGCCGCCGTATGAGCCCATCTATACGATGGAGGACGTGCAGGGCGTGCTGGAGCAGTTTATTCCCTGCGATTACAACAAAGAAACTCCTGTGCTGGATGGCATCACCGCGCAGTTTACCGACGCGGGACATCTGCTCGGCTCGTCGTCCATCACACTGACCGTGACGGAGAAGGGCGAGACTCGCCGCATCGTCTTTTCCGGCGATATCGGCAACATTAACAAGCCGATCCTGCGCGATCCGCAATCCCCGCCGGCCGCTGATTACGTCGTGATGGAATCCACCTACGGTGACCGCAGTCACGGCGCGGAAAAGCCGGACTACGTGCGCGAGCTGGCAGATATTATCCAGCGCACGTTCGATCGTGGCGGTAACGTTGTTATCCCCGCATTTGCGGTGGGTCGCACGCAGGAGCTGTTGTATTTTATCCGTCAGATTAAGGAGCAGGGTCTGGTCACGGGTCACGGCGAGTTCCCCGTGGTCATCGACAGCCCGCTGGCCATTGAGGCAACAAAGATTTTCAGTACGGATGTCAGCGAGTGCTACGACGAGGAAACGCTCTCCCTGCTGAACAGCGGGGTCAACCCCATCACCTTCCCCGGATTGCGGGTGTCGGTGACGGCGGAGGACTCCAAACTCATCAATGCGGGCAAGGAAAGCAAGGTCATTATTTCGGCCAGCGGTATGTGCGAGGCGGGGCGTATCCGCCACCATTTAAAGCACAATCTGTGGCGGCCGGAAAGCACCGTTCTGTTCGTCGGATACCAATCGGTAGGTACGGTGGGTTGGCTGCTGTTGCAGGGCGCGTCCACGGTCAAGCTGTTCGGCGAGACCATCGAGGTCAACGCGGAGATCGCACAGATGCACAGCGTCAGCGGTCACGCAGACGATAACGGTCTGCTGCGCTGGGCGGCGGCCTTTGATCCGAAGCCGACCCGCGTGTTTGTCAACCACGGCGACGAAGGTGCCTGCGAAACGCTGGCAGCGCGCCTGCGTAGTGAGCAGGGCTTGGCAGCGGACGCACCGTACAGCGGCGACGCGTGGGATCTACTCGCCGACACGCAGGTCGAGCGGGGCGGCCGCAAACGGTTGACTACCAAGAAGCACGCCGGCAGCCAGCGCAGCACGACGGTGTATGAGCGGCTGGTCGCGGCGGCGGCAAGGCTCACCCGTCTGGTGCAGAGCTTTAACGGCCGCGCCAACAAGGATATCGCCAAATTTACCGCACAAATACAAACTTTGTGCGAAAAATGGGAAAAATAACCGTAAAATCAACACCTCACCACGCATATACTGCGGTGAGGTGTTGTGCTTATGACGATCTATGTGGTGAAAGCGGGGGACACGCTGTCCTCCATCTCGGAACAGTCCGGTGTGCCGATACAGCGTATCGCGGCCGATAACGGTCTGCCGCCTGATACGCCGCTGGCGGTAGGGGAGTCGCTTATCCTGCTGCCGGAGCCGGTGACCTACACCGTGCAGGCGGGGGACACGCTGACCGCCATTGCCGAACGCTACGGCACCGATCCGGATGCGCTGTTGTATCAGAATCCGCAGCTGACCGACCCCGCGCAGCTGGCAACTGGGCAGGTCATCACGATCAGTGGCGGCACGCCCAAGCTGGGAACGTTAGCGGTCAACGCCTACGTGTACGATACGGTGAATCTGGAGACCCTGAGGCGCACGTTGCCGGCACTGACATATGTCACGATCTTCGGCTACGGCATCACGCCGGAGGGCGGGTTGATCCCCGCGAACGACAGCGAGATCCTGCGGCTGGCGCAGGAATACGGCGTAGCGTCGATGATGCTGCTGACCGCGCTGAACGAGCGGGGCGGCTTCAGCAGTGAAAACGCCGCCGAGATGCTGAGCGATCCTGCGGCGCGCGCCCGTCTGGTGGATGCCATCGACCGAACCATCGCGCAAAAAGGTTATAGCGGGGTGGACGTGGATTTTGAGTTTATCCCCCCGGCCAATACCGACGACTACGTGGCGTTTGTATCGGAGCTGTCCGCACGGCTACGGCCGCAGGGCAAGCTCACCTTTGTGGCATTGGCGCCGAAGACCTCGGATGCCCAGCGGGGCCTGCTGTACGAGGCGCACGATTACGCGCGGCTGGGCGAGGCCGCAGACGGTGTGCTGTTGATGACCTACGAGTGGGGCTATGCCTACAGCGAGCCGATGGCTATCGCACCCATCGACAAGGTGCGGCAGGTCGTGCAGTACGGGCTTAGCCGTATCCCGGCATATAAGATTTTTATGGGCATCCCGAACTACGCCTACGACTGGGCACTGCCGCGGCGGGAGGGCGAGCGCGCGCGCACCATCACCAACAACGAGGCGCTGTGGCTGGCACGCAACCGCGGTGCGGAGATCGGCTTCGACCCGGTGGCACAATCGCCCTTTTTTCAGTATACTGCCGCAGACGGACGTGCGCACGAGGTGTGGTTTGAGGATGCGCGTAGTCTGGAGGCCAAGCTACGGCTGGTCGGCGGCGAAGCGTTGTTCGGTGTGGGCGTGTGGAATGCGATGAGCTATTACGCGCCGCTGTGGACACTGGTGCATACACTATTCGTTGTTCGAAAGATCGTATAATGTACTATTGCTATTTGAAAAAAATGTGGTAAACTTAATGGAGATCACTTGAAAGAAGGAAATGCGATGGTTACTTTAAAAAACGAGAAAATGACGGTCACAATCGAGGAGCTGGGGGCGGAGATGCAGTCCATCACCGCCGCTGACGGTACACAGTATCTATGGAACGGCGACCCAACATACTGGGACGGTCGCGCACCGGTGTTATTTCCTATCTGCGGGCGAGTGTTTGACGATCAATACCGTTACAAGGGTAAAACGTATGAGCTTCCCATTCACGGCTTTGCGAATTTCCACGTTTTTACGGTGGAATCGCTCTCCGATACCGAAGCGGTGTTTTTCCTGTGTGATAACGAAGATACGCGGAGAATGTACCCCTTCGCATTTGAGCTACGCGTACGCTATGCGCTGGAGAGTGACCGCATCGTGATCGGCTATGCCATCCATAACCCGTCGGAGAATGCCCCGTTGCTTGCATCGGTCGGCTCGCACGAGGCGTATGCCTGCCCGGAGGGGTTGGCGGCCTACGACGTGGTGTTTGAAAAGGAGGAGCCTCTGAACTCGCACTACGGCGGTCGCGGTATTACCCACGCGACCTATTCCGTGGATGCCCCGGGCGGCATATTGTCGCTGAGCGACGACCGTTTTGCCGAGGGGTCGCTGGTGTTTCGCAGTCTTCAGTCGAAAGAAGTCACGCTACGCAACCGTGAGACGGGCCGCGGTGTGACGGTGAATTTTGACGGTATCGAGACACTGCTGTTCTGGACGAAGCCGGGGGCCCCGTTTATCTGCATCGAGCCGTGGTGCGGCTTGCCCTGCTGGGAGGATTTTAACGGGGAGCTTGCGGAGAAGGAGGGCATTCGCCACATCGCGGCGGGCGACACCTTCACGGCACAGCACACCATTACGCTGAATAATACGTAAGGAAACGGTTGCCGTTTCGGAAATCTGTGGTAAACTTATAACATAAAAAAGCCGAGTGCCGAACTACCTGTAGGGTGGCCTTTCGGCTGTACGAAGTGGGAGAGGAACCGAAAAAGAATGGTTACGTTAAAAAATGAAAAAATGACAGTTATCATCAAGAAAGTCGGCGCGGAGATGCAGTCGATCACCGCTGCTGACGGTACGCAGTATCTGTGGCACGGCGACCCCAAGCATTGGGCGAATCGCGCACCTGTGTTGTTTCCGAACTGCGGTCGGATGTTTGACGATCAGTACCGCTATGAGGGTAAGACCTACGAGCTGCCTATCCACGGCTTTGCCAAGCTTTACGATTTCACGGTGGAGTCTCTTACCGATACCGAAGCGGTATTTTTGTTGCGCGACAACAAGGAAACGCTGAAAATGTACCCCTTTGTATTTGAGTTCCGCGTACGCTATGCGTTGGAGGGTGACCGCATCGTTGTCGGCTATGCTATCCACAACCCGTCGAAGACGGCGCCGCTGCTCGCGTCGGTCGGTTCACACGAGGCGTATGCTTGCCCCGAGGGGCTGACCGCCTACGACGTGGTATTTGAAAAGGAGGAGCCGCTGAACGCGCACTATGTGGGACGCGGCATCGCGCACGCGACCTATTCGGTGGACGCTCCCGGGGGTATTCTCCCACTGAAGGATGACTACTTTACCGTGGATGCTCTGGTGTTCCGCAACCTCGAATCGAAGGAGGTCACGTTGCGCAACCGTGAGACGGGTCGCGGTGTGACGGTGAATTTCGACGGCATCGAAACGCTGCTCATCTGGACGAAGCCGGGCGCACCGTTCGTCTGCATCGAGCCGTGGTGCGGCCTGCCCTGCTGGGAGGATTTCAGCGGAGACCTTGCGGAAAAAGAGGGTATCCGCCACGTTGCGGCGGGCGACACGTATACGACGCAGCACACCATTACGTTGCTGCCGTAATTTGGTTATTGACAAATCGCCGTCGGCGGAGTATACTAAACAATGCTGTGAAAAGTGAATAGGTCCTTATCAAGAGAGGTGGAGGGAACAGGCCCTGCGAAGCCCGGCAACCTGCGACTGCGCAAGGTGCCAAATCCTGCGGTTTTGACCGACAGATGAGGTGCATACAACGCCCCGACTTCTGCGTCGGGGCGTTTTTTGGCGAAAAAGGAGGAAGTTTTATGGCAAGACATTTCTTTACATCGGAATCTGTAACGGAGGGTCATCCCGACAAGGTGTGTGACCAGATCTCCGACGCGGTATTGGATGCCATCTTAGCGCAGGATCCCGAGGCACATGTTGCGTGTGAAACAGTGGCGACCACGGGCGTGGTGCTGGTGATGGGTGAGATCACGACCTCGGCGGCGGTGGATATTCCCGCCCTCGCGCGTGAGGTGGTCTGCGATATCGGCTACGAGGGAGCGGGTACCGGCTTTGACGGTCGCACCTGCGCCGTGATGACGATGCTGGACAAGCAGTCCCCGGATATTGCGATGGGTGTCAACGAGGCGCTGGAGGTGCGCGGTGAGGCCGAGGGCGACGCCTACGACCGCATCGGCGCGGGCGATCAGGGCCTGATGTTCGGCTACGCCTGTAGTGAGACTCCCGAGCTGATGCCGCTGCCCATCTCGCTGGCGCACCGTCTGGCGTACAAGTTGGCGCAGCTGCGTCGCGATGGAACGTTGCCGTATCTGCGACCGGACGGCAAAACGCAGGTCACCGTGGAGTACGATGGAAACACCCCCGTGCGTGTGGAGGCCGTTGTGGTGTCCACCCAGCACGACGAGGCCGTTGCACTGGAGACTATCCGCGACGATATCACCGAAAAGCTCATCCGCCCCGTGGTGCCGACGGAGCTGCTGGATAGCGATACCAAGATCTTCGTCAACCCTACCGGCCGCTTCGTGGTCGGCGGCCCACAGGGCGACAGCGGCCTGACAGGGAGAAAGATCATCGTGGACACCTACGGCGGCTATGCCTGCCACGGCGGTGGAGCCTTCTCCGGCAAGGACCCCACGAAGGTGGATCGTTCGGCTACCTATATGGCGCGCTATGCCGCGAAGAACGTGGTGGCTGCGGGCCTGGCCGAGCGTTGTGAAGTGCAGGTGGCGTATGCCATCGGCGTGGCGCGTCCGGTGTCGGTGCGCGTGGATACCCACGGCACGGGCACGGTGTCGGACGACGTGCTGGCACAGGCAGTGGCCGAGGTGTTTGATTTCCGCCCCGCGGCGATCATCGACACGTTGCAGCTGCGCCGTCCGCAGTACCGTGCGCTGGCGGCGTACGGACATGTCGGCCGCGAGGATCTGGATGTGGCGTGGGAAAAGACCGACCGCACCGAGGCTTTGAAGGCCGCGGCAGAAAAGCATTGACAACTGCGTGAGAAAATGGGATAATATCAGTATATGAGGATTATTACGGGAAAAGCGAAGGGCTGCCGTCTGGAAACGCTTTCGGGGCTGGATACCCGGCCCACGGTAGAGCGCGTGAAAGAGGGTGCGTTTTCCGCTATCAGCTTTGAGATCGAGGGACGGCGGGTGCTCGACCTGTTCGCCGGCTCGGGACAAATGGGCTTGGAAGCCCTAAGCCGCGGCGCGGCCTCCTGCGTGTTTGTTGACCGTAGCCGTGAGGCGGCGCAGGTGGTGCGGCGCAATCTGACGGCGACGCATCTGGCGGACACCGCCACGGTGCTCACGATGGATGCGGTCGCCTACCTGCAGCAGTGCCGGGAGCGGTTTGACCTGGTGTTTCTGGATCCGCCGTACGACGCGGGGTTGTACGTGCCGTGCTTGGAGGCGTTGGCGGCTGTTGTCACGCGCGGTGGTGCGGTGCTGTGTGAGAGCGACCGGCAGACCGAGCTGCCCGACGAGATAGGGAGCTTTTCGCTGGAGCGTTCCTATCGCTACGGGCGGGTGGCTGTGCGTTTGTACCGTTGCAAGTGAGGGTGTGCGTATGAAACTGGCAATTTGTCCGGGTAGCTTTGACCCGGTCACCAACGGTCATTTGCAGATCGTATCCCGTGCCGCCGCGATGTTCGACCGTGTGATCGTGGTCGTGATGGCCAACCAAAATAAAAAACCGCTGTTTTCAGCGTTAGAGCGCGTGGAGTTGCTGCGCCGTGCCACAGCGGAGATGGCGAACGTTGAGGTCGATACCTACGACGGTCTGCTTGCGGAATATGCCCGCGAAAAGCAGGCAAGCGTGATCGTCAAGGGCTTACGCGCGATGTCGGATTTTGAGTATGAATTTCAGATGGCGCTGACGAACCGAAAGCTCAATCCCGAGGTGGAAACGGTGTTTCTGGCAACGAGCGCCGAGCATATGTATCTTTCCTCCAGTCTGGTCAAGCAGGTGGCGGATCTCGGCGGAGATATCCGCGAGTTCGTCCCGGCGTGCATTGTTAAGGATATTTTAGAAAAATACGGAAGGAACGAAGAAGAATGAACAGTGTTGACACCATCCTGAACGAGATCGACGAAATGATCGACAAGGCGTGGGGTATGCCGTTGTCGGGAGGTAAGTGCCTTATCGAGGCCGACCGCCTTCGCGAGATGCTGGATGCCATCCGCGGCAATATGCCGGAGATCATCCGTCAGGCCAACGGTATCGTGGCAGATCGTATGGACATCGTTGACACCGCCAAAAAGGAAGCCGAGGATATCGTGCGCTCTGCCGAGGAGCGTGCCCGCAACCTCGTGATGCAGGAGGAGATCGTCAAGCAGGCTCAGGCGAAGGCCAACGAGATTATGTTGCAGACGCAGAAGAAGTGCCGCGAGATGCGCAAGGGTACGCAGGATTTTGCCGACGATCTGCTTAAGCGTTGCGAGGAAACGCTTGCCAAGCAGGTAAACGAGGTGCATCAGACCCGTCAGATGCTGCGCAAGCCGGCTGTCCGCGAGGAACAATAAGCAGGCAAAAGGAGGAAACCGTGTGTTTTCTCCTTTTTCTTGAGCCGTCGCTGTGAAAAAATTCACATAAGCGGCGGACAAACCCTTGCGTTTCGGCGACAAGCGGGGTATAATAGGGGAAGTATAAACCCGAAAGGAGTACGAATATGAATTATTCACACGAAGTCGAACAGATGTGTATCGTGAAGAAAGGGCCGCATCACGGCCCGGCACCCATTCCCGAAGAGGGTAAATGGGTGAAAGCCACACAGATTGCGGATATTTCCGGTCTGTCCCACGGTGTGGGCTGGTGCGCTCCGCAGCAGGGCACCTGCAAGCTCACGCTGAACCTAAAGGATGGTATCGTCGAGGAAGCGTTGGTGGAGACTATCGGCTGCTCCGGTATGACTCATTCCGCCGCTATGGCTGCGGAGATCCTGCCCGGCAAAACGTTGCTGGAGTGCCTGAACACCGATCTGGTGTGCGACGCTATCAACGTGGCGATGCGTGAGATCTTCCTGCAGCTGGTGTACGGGCGCACGCAGTCCGCGTTCTCCGAGGACGGTCTGTCCATCGGTGCCGGTCTGGAGGATTTGGGCAAGGGTCTGCGCTCGCAGGTCGGTACGATGTACTCCACCAAGGTCAAGGGCGTCCGCTATCTGGAGATGGCGGAGGGCTACGTGACCAAGCTCGCTCTGGACGAGGACGGCGAGGTCATCGGCTATCAGTTCGTGCGTCTGGGCAAGATGCTGGAGGATATCCGCCACGGTATGCAGCCCAATGAAGCGTATGAGAAGAATATCGGTCAGTACGGTCGCTTCGATTCCGCGGCGAAGTACATCGACCCGCGTGAAGAATAAGAGGAGGCGGCACAAATGGCGAACGATGTGAAATTTGAAGGCAAGGACAGACGCCTTGCGAAGATCGAGGAATTCCTCGCGGCCAACGGCCTCGGCTCGATGGAGGAGTGCCGCGACCTGTGCGAAAGCAAGGGCGTGGACGTAAATGCTATCGTCAAGGGCGTTCAGCCTATCGCGTTTGAAAATGCGGTGTGGGCGTACACGCTGGGCGTGGCGCTGGCACTCAAGCGCGGCGTGAGCGATGCGGCGGAGGCCGCGGCTGTCATCGGCGAAGGTCTGCAGGCGTTTTGTGTGCCCGGCTCGGTGGCCGAGCAGCGCAAGGTCGGTCTGGGTCACGGCAACCTGGGTAAGATGCTGCTGAGCGAGGAGACCGCTTGCTTTGCGTTCCTGGCGGGTCACGAGTCCTTCGCGGCCGCTGAGGGTGCGATCGGTATCGCCCGTACGGCGAACAAAGCCCGTAAGACCCCGTTGCGTGTTATCTTGAACGGTTTGGGCAAGGATGCGGCCTATATTATCAGCCGTATCAACGGCTTCACCTATGTGGAGACGGAGTACGATTTCTTTACGGATGAGCTGAAGATCGTGCGCGAGAAGGCGTTTTCGGACGGCGAGCGTGCCAAGGTGCGCTGCTACGGTGCGAACGATGTCAACGAGGGTGTGGCTATTATGCAGCACGAGAAGGTGGAGGTGTCCATCACCGGCAACTCCACCAATCCCACCCGCTTCCAGCACCCGGTCGCCGGCACCTACAAGAAGTGGGCGATCGAGAACGGCAAGAAGTATTTCTCCGTGGCCTCGGGCGGCGGTACCGGCCGTACCCTGCATCCCGATAACGTGGCGGCAGGTCCGGCTTCGTACGGCTTGACCGATACGATGGGTCGTATGCACGGCGATGCCCAGTTTGCGGGCTCGTCCTCGGTGCCGGCTCACGTGGAGATGATGGGTCTCATCGGTATGGGTAACAACCCGATGGTCGGCGCGACGGTCGCGTGCGCCGTGGCTGTCAGCGAAGCGCTGAAATAAGTGACGGTATAAAAACCGCTCGGCCTTCACCGGCCGGGCGTTTTTTTACCGGCGAAAAGTCCCCAATCACCAGAAACCCAACAACTGGCGCGACGGTGTTGTGACCGATGGAGATCGACCGGGTACGCGTTTGGCAGGCATAAGGCGCGATAATATATGGTAAAATTATCATAAAAACACGGTGCGTATTGTGCAATCGTCGTGTTTTACACCAAAAAATAATCGTCAAAAATTAAAATTGACGAAAAAATGCTAGTTTATTGCGACATTTTTACTATATTATCTTCCGAAAACCAGTATAATGTTAGTAAGGACTTTGTCGTAATCGGACGGCGGATGATCGCCGATCCGGGCTTTTGTGTCGAAGCGACGCGCAAGACCTGCCTATTCAACACAATAATTAAGGGTGTGTGAAGATGAAAAATGTAACGAGGATCCTGGCCGTTTTGCTGGTGGCTTGTATGCTGCTGGCAATGCCGGTGTACGCCACGGGTGATACCGCGGATGCCGGCGTAGGCGACGCTGTAACGGATACGCCTGTGGAGGGCGCGGACGATACGGCTGCTGACGGTGAAGCTGACGGGGACGCGCAAGAGTCCGCGCAGACGGTGCCGTCTTATATCGAGTATTACGAGGAGCACTCCGGTGACAACAAGCCGCAGACTCCTGTGGTGATCGGCACCGATAAGGTGACGGCCGTGGAGAACGCCGAGATGTCTTCCACGACGCAGGACGGTGTGACCGGCGTTGTGCTGAGCAAGGACAACGGGTGGATCGAATGGCAGGTCGAGATCCCCGAGTCCGGCATCTATAACATCACGCCTAATTATTATCCGCTGCCCGACGGTGGCCGTTCGATCTCGCTGAAGCTGACGATCGACGGTGCAGCTCCCTATGTGGAGGCCCGGACGTTGGCACTGCCCCGGATCTGGACGGACGGCGGCGCGGTCACGCAGGATGAGCTCGGTAACGATATCCGTCCTTCGCAGACGGAGGCTCCGCACTGGAACTCCTATGCGTTCACGAACGAGCTGGGTATGTACGCCGATCCGTACTTTTTCTATCTGACGGCCGGTACCCACACCATCCGTATGGAGCGTGTGCGTGAGTCACTAGCGATCAACACCTTGACGCTGAGTAACGCCGAGGTGCTGCCCACGTACGAGCAGTATGTGGCCGCGCAGACGGGTACAACGCAGCCGACGGGCGAGGTCATCAAGCAGGAGGCGGAAAAGCCGCTGGAGAAGAGCGACTCTACGCTGTATGCGCTGATGGATCATCA
This sequence comes from uncultured Eubacteriales bacterium, assembly GCA_964470515.1. Lineage (GTDB taxonomy): Bacteria > Bacillota > Clostridia > Oscillospirales > Acutalibacteraceae > RGIG3009. The sequence goes on from CAYYDD010000022.1 coordinate 13,220, forward strand.
GGATGCCGGTACGACGCCGAACGATCCCGTCGCAATGCGTCTGAACACCATCGGCGGCTCCAACTGGGGTACGACGGGTCAGGCCATCACCTGGAAGGTGGAGGTCGAGCAGGCCGGTTGGTACACGTTGGCTCTGCGTGCTCGTCAGAACGTCAATCAAGGTATGATTTCCTATCGTACTTTGTCCATCAACGGCGAGATCCCGTTTGCCGAGGCGGTAAATATTCCTTTTAAATACGATTCCGATTGGGAAGTCTTTGTTCTGGGCGGCAAAGAAAACCCCCAGAAGCTGTGGCTGGAACCCGACGACACCATCACGCTGACGGTCAGTTCCGGTGAGCTGTGTGACGTGCTTCGTACCGTTCAGCAGTCGGTGCTGGATCTTAACGAGATCTACCGTAAGATCATTGTTATCACCGGTACGTCGCCCGACGTGTATCAGGACTACTACCTGGAGGATGAGATCCCCGGGCTGAAGGAAACTTTCTTGGAGCAGCAGCAGAATCTCGAAGAGATTGCTGCTAAGATCATTGAAGTCAACGGAAAGACCGGTTCGCAGACCTCTACTCTGTACGAAACAGCGGAAAAGCTGGGTGTTTATGCCAACAAATCCTACGAGATCACCGCTGACCTCAGCTCGTTTAAGAGCAGCATTGAGGCACTGAGCTCGCTGTTGCTGTCGTTCGGTCAGCAGCCGGTCGAGATCGACTGCCTCTACTACGTTCCTAGTGATGCTGAGGTGCCCACCGGCAAGGCCGGCTTCTGGAACTCGCTGGTGTACAGTGTCAAGAAGTTCATCGGCTCGTTCTTCAACGACTATCAGGTGAAGGGCGAGGAAGGCACGGTCGAGGCGTGGGTCACCACCGGTCGCGATCAGATGCAGATCATCAGCTCGATGATCACCGACTTTACAGCCCAAACACACATTGATGTTCGGTTGAGCTTGGTCGACACCGGCAGCACGCTGCTGTCGGCAACGATGGCCGGTAAGGGCCCCGATGTCGCGCTTCTGGTTGCCTCTACCGAAATCATCAACCTGTCGATGCGTGGTGCGCTGGTGGATCTGGACACCGAGTACGGCTTGTTCGATGAGATGGGCGGCAACTTCACAGAGGCCGCGTGGAAGCATTTCCGCTACAACGACGGCGATGGGTGGGGTATCTACGGTATCCCGGAGACCCAGACCTGGCCGATGATCTTCTACCGTAAGGATATTTTTGAAGAGCTGGATCTGGAGGTTCCTACTACGTGGGATGAGTTCTATGAGATGCTCCGTACCCTGCAGGGTCAGAATATGAACGTCGGTATGGTGGAGACCTCCTCGGCTACGCCCGGCGTTTCCGGCAGCATTGAAATCTTCCAAAGTATACTGTTTCAGAAGGGCAGTACATATTACAATGATGACCTGACGGCGACCTTGTTCGATACCACGCCTGCGTATGAGGCGTTCGAGCAGTGGGCGGAGTTCTATTCCAAGTACGGTGTCGACCGCAGTATTGATTTCTACAACCGTTTCCGCACCGGTGACGTGCCGATCGGCATCATCAGCTACACGACCTATAACCAACTGATGGCGGCCGCTCCCGAACTGCGCGGTCTGTGGGCGATGGCCCCCATTCCCGGCACGGTGCAGGAGGACGGTAGCATCCGTCACGACTCGGCCTCCGGCGGATCCGGCTGTATGATGCTGACCGTTGCTGAAAAGCGCGGTGTGGCAGATCAGGCGTATGAGTTCCTGACGTGGTGGACGAGTCACGACCAGCAGGTGCGCTACGGTACCGAGCTGGAAGCGACGATGGGCGTTGCCGCCCGCCATACGCCGTCAGACATTGAGGCGCTGGATAAGATGGGCTGGACCGAGGATGAACTGGCCGTTCTGAAGGAGCAGAGAGATCACACGCAGAACGTGTACTCGATTCCCGGTGATTATCTGCTGTCGCGTTCGCTGACCAACGCTCTGCGTTCTACTCTGGATCAGGGGTTGGAGCCGCGACGCACGCTGTCGCAGTATAACCGCGATATCAATGCGGAGATCACCCGTAAGCGTAAAGAATTTAACTTAGATTGAGGGGAGGGGTAGATCGTGAGCAGTCTTAAGAAAACCGCAAGCTTGAAGAAGCAGGCACGGCAGAGCTACTTGATTCATTACATCATGATGTCCCCGTTCCTGCTCGCATTCCTGCTGTTTACCATTTTGCCGATTGTGGCCTCCGTTGTACTTAGCTTTACAAACTTCAATATGGTGCAGATACCGTCCTTTGTCGGTATAGACAACTATATTCGATTGCTGTTTGAAGACGACGTGTATATGATCTCGCTGAAAAACACGCTGATCATGGCACTGGTCGTCGGCCCGGTCGGTTACATCCTCAGCTTCGTGGTCGCGTGGTTGATCAACGAGCTGGGCTACCGTTTGAGAGTGCTGTATACTTTCTTTATGTATACGCCTGCTCTGTGCGGCGGTGCCGCTACCATCTGGACGTACATCTTCTCGTCCGACTCCAAGGGCTTCCTGAACGACTTCCTGCTGAAGCTGGGCTTGATTAACGATCCTATCCAATGGCTGACCAACTCTCAGTATACGATGACGGTGGCTATGATAGTGGCTATTTGGGGTAGCTTCGGTACGGGCTTCCTGTCGTTTGTCTCCGGTTTGCAGTCTCTCGACCGCACCTACTTTGAGGCGGCGGCTATCGACGGTCTGCGCAACCGTTGGCAGGAGCTGTACTATGTTACGTTCCCGCAGATGAAGGAGTTCCTGCTGTTCGGTGCGGTGCAATCGGTCTCATCGGCTTTCTCTATTGCTCCCACCATCACGGGTAACCCCAGTACCAACTACTCGACGCACACGTTGGTTCTGCACATTCAGGATCACGCCAACACTCGCTACGAAATGGGTTATGCCTCGGCTGCGGCCGTTGTCCTGTTTCTGTTGATGCTGGTGGCATGGCGTTTGACCAACAAGCTGCTGTCTAAGGTTTCGGCGTAAGGGAGGGAACGGTATGCAAAAGATTAAAAACTGGATCGAAATGATCCGAATCAATAACAGCCGCGTGATCCTTTCCCGTTCCAAGGGCGGTACGTTTGTTATCGGCTTGTTTGTGACGTTGATGTCGCTGTTTATGCTGTTGCCGGTTATCTACTCGGTGGTGCAGGCGTTTAAGCCGATCGAAGAGATCTATGCGTTCCCGCCGAAGTTCTTCGTGCAGAACCCCACGATTGACAACTTCAAGATGGTTCTGCAGCTTGCCGGTAACCTGTGGGTGCCGTTCAGCCGTTACTTGTTTAACAGTTTGCTGATCTCGGTGTTGGGCACGCTTATCCAGGTGTTCATCGGCACGATGGCTTCGTATCCGCTGGCCAAGGGTAACTTCCCCGGTCGCGCGATGATGTCCACCGCCATCGTCTGGGCTATGCTTTTTAACGGCAACGTTACTACGATGCCGCGTTACCTCATCATTGCCGGTCTCGGTATGATCGATACCTATTGGGCGATTCTGCTGCCGGCTATGGCCAGCACGATGGGCGTGTTCCTGATGCGTCAGTTTATGATAACCGCCATTCCGGATTCCACGCTGGAGGCGGCGCGTATCGACGGCGCAAACGAGTTCACCATCTTCTTCCGTATCGTGACGCCCAGCGTCCGTTCGGGTTGGATGACGCTGGTCATCTTCGCGTTCCAGGGCTTCTGGAACGCTACAAACGGCACCTACATTTACAGCGAAGAGCTGAAGCAGTTGCCGGCCGTTTTGAACTCCATTGCTGCGGGCGGTATCGCCCGTGCGGGTGCTTCGTCCGCTGTGGCTGTCATTATGATGCTCCTGCCGATGATCGTCTTCTTGATCTCGCAGAGCTCCATTACCGAAACGATGTCCCACTCCGGTCTGAAATAAAAACGGTTTAACGGTAGTTTGCAGAAAGGTGCGTGTTTGCCTATGCCTAAAAAAATAATGGGCGTGATGCTGGTAGTGCTGTTGCTGCTGGTTTGCCCGCTGTCGGTCGGGGCGTTGTCGGTAAACTCTGTCCCGTACACGACGTACGATTACAATTTCTATGAGGAGTCCATCTCCGCTCCCGCTGGCTATGTGGCCGAGGAGAAGATTACAGCCGAAACGCTGGGTCTGGATGTGGAGCTCTCCGCCCCCACGGATATCTATTACGATAATAATGAGTCCGTGTACCTGCTTGATAGCGGTAACGGCCGTATCATCGTGCTGGATACCGACCTCAAGCTGAAATCTGTTCTGGACAACTTCGTTGACCAGAACGGTGAGCAAGTCACGTTTGAGGGTGCTGAGGGTATGGCGGTCGGTAACGACGGCAAGATCTACATCGCCGATACGCTCGGCGAACGGATCCTGGTGTTTAATCCCGATCGAACCCTGCTGCGCGAGATCCTTTCGCCTGAAGAGGATGCCCACCTGGAGGAAGGCCTTCCGTTCGACGTGAACAAGGTAATGGTGGACAACCGAAACAATCTGTATGTTCTGGCTCGAAGCAACAATATGGGCGCGTTCGTTTTCAACGCAAACGGCGAGTATATGCGCTTCTTTGGCGGTAACGATGTGGAGCAGACGGCGGAGGTCGTTATGAAATACCTGCTGCGTCCGTTCCTGACGCAGGCTCAGCTGGAGGGTATGGCCACTTCCACCCCCATTAACATTTCGAGCTTTGACGTTGACGGTGAGGGCTTTGTGTACACCTGTACCACGGTCGCGAATACCACGACGGTGCCGGAAGGTGTTATCCGCAAGCTGAACTATCTGGGCGATAACATTCTGGACGAAGAGCTGATCTTCGGTGATCTGGAGTGGGATCGCAAAGCCGCCGGTAAAACACAGGTCACCAACTTCATTGATCTGGACGTTGACAGCAACGGCTTCATCAATATGCTGGATCAGGGGCGCGGTAAGGTGTTCCAGTACACCGAAAGCGGTGAGCTGATCGCGGTGTTTGGCTCCTACGGTACGCAGTTCGGTACGTTCACTTCTCCCCGTGCGGTGGAATCCATCGGCGACAAGGTCATCGTTGTTGACTCTGCGAAGGCGAGCCTCACGGTATTCCGTCCCACCGCTTACGGTCAGAAGTACCGCGATGCCATCGTGAAACTGGAGAATGACGACTTCACCGGCTCGTTGGCGATTTGGGAAGATTTGCAGAAAGAAAACTCCAACAACGCGCATACCTACTACGGTATTGGTCGCGTCTACGATATGCAGGGCGAGTACGGCAAAGCGATGGAGAACTTCAAGCTGGCCGGTGACCGAATGGCGTATTCCGATTCGTTCCAGGAATACCGCAACGTGCTTATCAAGGAATGGTTCCTGCCGATCGTTTGCGTGGTCGCAGGCTTGTATATCCTGTCCAAGGTTATCAAGTACCTGCGTAGCAAGAAGGTCAAGGTCAAGGATACGAGCAGCGCTTATTCTAAGTTGGAATCCAAGTACGCCTTCCCGCTGTACACGCTGTTTCATCCGGCAGATGGCTTCCAGCAACTGAAGCCCCGTAAGATCGGCTCGTGGCGTGTGGTCGGTATCCTGCTGGTAGCACTCTTCGTGGTGTTTACGCTGGAGTTCTTTGCCACCGGTTACATCTTCAACCTGAACCGTGCGATCGACTACAGCCTGCCTATTATGGCGCTCAAGACCATCGGTATCGCGTTGCTGTTCGTCATCTCGAACTGGGCTGTGTGTACGCTGTTTAACGGCAACGGTAATCTGAAGGAGATCGCCTGCGTCACCGCGTACAGCCTGCTACCGCTTATCGGCGCGATGGCTATCAACGTGGTGGCCTCCAACTTCCTCAGCGCCTCCGAAGGTGCGCTGATGAATATCGTTCTGGTGATCGGTATTCTGTGGACGTTCCTGCTGATTATGTGCGGTCTCAGTGCCATTCACGAATACAATATGACGCAGACGTTCTTCTCGGCGATCGCAACCGTGATCGGTATGGTGGTGATCGTGTTCCTGCTGATTATGTTCTTCAGCCTGATGCAACAGACGGTCAGCTTCATTCAGTCGATTGTTACCGAAGCAATCACCCGTTGATCACAGAGAGGAGAGATGAAAGAATGACGAAGACAAAACGCATCCGGTTCCTTCTTTGTATGATCCTCTCGGTGGTACTGCTGCTCACGATGAGCGGTGGGGTACTGGCTGAGCCGGAAGACAACGTCGTGACCGAAGAGGTCACGGACGAGGGAACCACCGTCGGCGAGATCGAGCTCGTCGGCTACGAGCAGGTCGCACAGAGCGGCGATCTGACGATGTTTGCAAACCGCGAGAACGGCTACTTCTATCTGGAGAACGCTGTTACCGGTAAGCAATGGCACAGTGTGCCGATTGATGTCGAGTATGACGAGGTCTCCAAGGGCGCCAGTACGCGCGGTGCGGTGCGTTCGCAGCTTATCATCGGCTACGTCAACCGCAGCGAAATGGCGACGGTCGAATACGCCCAGGAAGCCAACAGCAACTCCGACTGTATCGGTGAAGGCGGCCTGGCGGTCAATTTCGATGCCGTTGAAAACGGAATGCGCGTTGACTATCATTTCCCGGCTGTCGGTATCACTGTTCCCGTGGAGTACAAGCTGGAGGATGGCGACTTCTACGCTACCGTGCTGGTGGACGAGATCAAGGAAGAGGCCGTTGAAGGCAATGAGTATATTCTGATCGACATCACCCTTCTTCCCGCGTTTGGTGCTGGCAACTGGGAGACCGAGGGTTACCTCTTCGTTCCTGACGGTTGCGGTGCGCTGGTCGAGTTTAACAACGGTATCCAGCTCAGCTCCAATTACAAATCGATGATCTACGGGTCGGATATGTCCATCGTACCCGAAACGCAGGTCACGTACACCGAGAATATCCGCCTGCCCGTGTTCGGCACGGTAATCGGCGAGGATGCGCTGATGGGAATTGTCACCGTCGGTGATGCGACCTCGTCCATCACGCTCATTAACGGTCACGCGCGCTGTGGCTACAACGCTGTCAGCTCCATCTTCCACTATCGCGTGATGCAGGCGCAGTACAATCTATTCAACAAGCGCAAGGTCAACCTCGTGGCGGAGCCCGAGTACGGTCTGTCCACCTATGAGGTGCGCTACTCCACGCTGACCGGTGAGGATGCCGATTACATCGGTATGGCTACCAAGTATCGTGAGTACCTGATCGAGGAAAAGGGTTTGACTAAGCAGGGTTCAACCCCGACGTTCCATCTGGACGCGGTGGGCGCGTTCGAGCAGGCGGCTACTTTCCTGGGTATCATTCCCTACACTGAGCGTGTGGCTTTGACTACCTACGATGAGTGTGTTGAGATGCTGAAGGATCTGCAGGAAGCCGGTCTGGAGGATATCACTCTCAAATACATCGGCTGGAGCAACAACGGTATCGAAAACGTGAAGCTTCCGAAAGCGGTCAAGGCACTGAGCGTGCTGGGCGGCAAGTCCGATCTCAGCGCTTTGCAGACCTACACGGCGACGGAGGGCATCACCTTCTATCCCGAGGTCGATCTGATGAGGTTCCAGAAGAGCGGTAACGGTGTATCCATTCAAAAGAATTCGATCCGCACCATTTTCGGCAAGACGACCTATCAGCCCAAGTTTATGCTGTCTACTTATGTGACGCAGCTCGGCTCCGATACGACGGCACTGCTCAGTCCCGAGAAGCTGTCTTGGGCGGGTAACCGCTACCTGACCTCGTTGCAGAAGCAGGGGATGTCGGCGGTCAGCCTGAGCACGATGGGTGAGTATTGCTACTCCAACTTCTACGCGAAGAACGAGCAGTATCGCTCGCAGTTCCCGACCTTCGTCGCGGAAACGCTGCAGCCCTACAAGGATGCCGGCGTGAGTATGAGCTTCGACGGCGGTAATGCCTATGTGTTGCCGTATGCGTCGCTCATCACCAACGTGCCCACACACTCCAGTGGCTACGACATCTTCGCCGAGGATGTTCCGTTCTATCAGGCGGTGCTGCACGGCTATATCCCGTACACCACCGAGTCTCTCCCGCAGACGGCGGATCCCGAGGCGGCGTATTTGGCAGCCGTTGAGACCGGCACCGAGCTGGCCTACATCGGCATCCACGAGCAGGCCTCCGAACTGTTCGATACCGAGTATAACAATCTGTACGGCAGCACCTATACGCTGTGGATAGAAAAGGCCGTTGCGCAGTACAAGGAGTATATGCCGCTACTTGAAAAGATCTACGATAAGGTCATTGTCGATCATCGCGAGATTGCAGACGATGTGTATATGACCGAATACGAAGACGGTACGCAGGTCATCGTCAACTACAACGATGAGGCCGTTACCGTGCAGGATCAAGAGATTCCTGCCAAGAGCTTCACGGATGAGATCAAGTGGGAGGAGGTGACCGTCAATGAAGAAGGATAAAAAGCGCTTTAAGCTGTCGCTTACAGCGCGTCAGGCATGGACGGGTCGTCTGTTCTCGATGCCATTCTACATCGGCTTTCTGGTGTTCTTTATCGGTCAGGTCGTCCAGTCCATCTGGTTCTGCTTCTGTGACGTGACTATTGACCCTGTCAGCGGTCTGAGTGCGAAGTGGGTAGGCTTTGACCAGTTCTATCACATCTTTCAGGTTGATGCGACCTATACCACGGAGCTGGTCAGCTCGCTGACCACACTCGCGTGGAAGGTTCCGATCATCATCGTGGCGAGCTTGTTTATCGCCGTTATTCTGAAATCCAAGTTCATTGGCAGAACATTCGTCCGCGGTGTCTGTTTCTTGCCTGTCGTTCTGGCCACCGGTATCGTTATGGACATCGTGAACACCGATACCGTTTCCAAGAGCGTTATGAGCGGTAATATGGTCTCCTCCGGCGCGATGGTGGATACCGACGCTCTGGGCGATCTGCTGGTCAATATGGGCCTTGGCTCTGAGATCACGGATTTCATCAATATGATCTATTCCAATCTGTTCGGTGTTCTGTGGGAATCCGGTGTTCAGATGATCATTTTCCTGGCCGCCCTGCAGAGCATCTCTCCCTCGCTGTATGAGGCCTCGGCTATTGAGGGTGCTACCGGCTGGGAGGATTTCTGGAAGATCACCATCCCGATGATCGGTCCGATGATTATGCTGAACATCTTCTACACGATAGTAGAAAGCAGTATCAGCACCAACAACGCTGTTATGGAAAAGGTCGTTACGGAATATAACAACGTCAACCTTGACCTATCTGCGGCAATGGGGTGGGTCTACTTTGCGGTTATCGCCGTGGTGCTTGGCATCGTGGCTTTCCTATTCCGCAAGGTCAACGTAAAGTCTTAAGGAGGTGGAGAATATGATCGGTACTAAAATGAAACGTAAAATCAATACCGTTCTTCTGCGTCGTAATGCGCAGAGAGGTGCGGTTAAGCTCGTTCGTACACTGTTCCTGCTGGGCTTGTGCTACTTGTTCCTGTTCCCCATCTTCTACCTGCTGCTGGCAACGTTCTCCGACCCGAACTCGCTGAACAACCCCAACGTGGTGTGGATCCCCCTGGAGTGGACGCTGGAAAACATCGGCTACGCCATCGATCGCCTAAACTTCTGGCCCTCGGCGGGCTTGACTATGGTGCACGCGGTCGGCGGCACACTGGCCTCGCTTATCTCCTGCTCGCTGGTCGGCTACGGTCTGGCGCGGTACAATTTCGCGGAAAAAGGCATCGTATTTATGTGTGTGGTGCTCACTATCATTGTCCCGCCGCAGACCCTGCTTATCACGCAGTATCTGCAGTATAAGGATTTTCTTGGATTTAACCTGTTGAATACACCGTTGGTGCTCATCCTGCCGGCTCTGTTTGGCGCGGGGTTGCGCAACGGTCTGTTCATCTTCATCTTCCGTCAGTTCTTTCTCGGCCTGCCGAAGGATCTGGAGGAAGCCGCGTGGGTGGATGGCTGTAACCCGCTTCGCACGTTTATCAGCATTATCCTGCCGAGCTCCGGACCGGGTATTGTGACGGTCACGCTGTTCTCCTTTGTGTGGCATTGGAATGACTACTACTATTCCGCGATGCTGTATACTAAGGAGCCGAAGGCGCTGATTCCGATGATGCAGTCCATCAAGGGCGCACTGGAAACCGATATCAACGACGGCGGTGCCTCCGGCTTGGCGTTGTCCTCCCGCGGTATCCTGTCGGCCGCCGGTATTTTGACGATCATCGTTCCGCTGGTGCTGTACTTGTTCCTGCAACGTCATTTCGTGGAAAGTATCGAACGTACCGGTATCGTTGGTTAACAAGTTTTTTCAAATACCCCGAGAGTTTTTTGAACTGAACCGGTGAACCGGACAATAGACAAAGTACCCCCTAACGTAGGATAATAACTACGTTAGGGGG
>CAYYDD010000023.1:0-23008 GCA_964470515.1 uncultured Eubacteriales bacterium
ATAGCTATCCCGATTTGGTACTGTTTTTACACCTCTCTTTCTGAGGTGCATTTTAACAGAAAAATTGAGCAGTTACAAATGTGCGAAGATACAAAAAGCCCACTACCGAAATTCTTCGATAGTGGGCTAAATGCTTGATTTTACTAGCTAAATCCACACTTCAACGGTTATATCATCGAAGGAATGGAGTCGCTGGTTCGGGCGAAATGCTTTGATAAAATCTTCAGCATTTTTCCGATTTAAAGTGAACTGAAATGCTCGGATTTTTCCGATTACTTCATTTCCTTTATAGCAGCCTGAGCAGCGGCGAGGCGGGCAATCGGCACACGGAACGGCGAGCAGGACACGTAGTCCAGACCGATCGTGTGGCAGAACTCGACGGAGACAGGGTCGCCGCCGTGCTCACCGCAGATACCGCAGTGCAGCGCGGGACGGGTCTTCTTACCCAGCGCAACGGCCATATCCATCAGTTTGCCGACACCGGTCTGATCCAGCTTCGCGAACGGATCGTTCTCGTAGATCTTGGTATCATAGTAAGCGGACAGGAACTTACCGGCGTCGTCACGGCTGAAACCGAACGTCATCTGGGTCAGGTCGTTCGTACCGAAGCAGAAGAACTCGGCTTCCTTCGCGATGTCATCCGCGGTCAGGCAGGCACGCGGGATCTCCATCATCGTACCGACTTCGTACTTGAGATCGATGCCGGCAGCGGCGATCTCGGCATCGGCGGTCGCCACGACGATATCCTTGACGAACTTCATTTCTTTGACCTCGCCGGTCAGCGGAATCATGATCTCGGGAACGATGTTCCAATCCGTGTGAGCCTTCTGCACGTTGATGGCAGCACGGATCACAGCGGTGGTCTGCATCTTTGCGATCTCGGGATAGGTGACGGCCAGACGGCAGCCACGATGACCCATCATCGGGTTGAACTCGTGCAGCGACGCGATGATCGCCTTGATATCGGCAACCGTCTTGCCCTGGGCCTCAGCCAGTGCCGCGATGTCGGCTTCCTCGGTGGGAACGAACTCGTGCAGCGGGGGATCCAGGAAGCGGATGCACACCGGGTTGCCCTCGAGTGCCTCGTACAGCTTCTCGAAGTCGCCCTGCTGATACGGCAGGATCTTGGCCAGCGCGGTCTCGCGCTCTTCCACGGTATCGGCGCAGATCATCTCGCGGAACGCCGCGATACGATCAGCCTCGAAGAACATATGCTCGGTACGGCACAGGCCGATACCCTCAGCACCCAGCTCGCGAGCCTTCTTGGCATCGGCGGGCGTATCGGCGTTGGTACGGACCTTCAGCGTGCGGAACTCATCCGCCCACGCCATAATGCGGCCGAACTCACCGGCGATCTCAGCGTCAACGGTCGGGATGATGCCGTCGTAGATGTTACCGGTGGAGCCGTCGATGGAGATGTAATCGCCCTCGATGTAGGTCTTACCGGCCAGCTCGAATTTCTTGTTTTCCTCGTCCATCTTGATCTCTCCGCAGCCGGACACGCAACAGGTACCCATACCGCGAGCCACGACAGCCGCGTGAGAGGTCATACCGCCACGAACGGTCAGAATACCCTGCGAGGCCTTCATACCTGTGATATCCTCGGGCGAGGTCTCCAGACGCACCAGCACGACCTTCTCGCCACGCTCGTTCCATTCCACAGCGTCATCGGCGGTGAACACCACACGACCGCAGGCAGCACCGGGAGAAGCACCCAGGCCCTTACCCGCAGGGGTAGCCGCTTTCAGTGCCTTCTGGTCAAACTGCGGATGCAGCAGGGTGTCGAGGTTACGGGGATCGATCATCGCCACAGCCTGCTTCTTGTCGATCATACCCTCGTCTACCAGATCGCAGGCGATCTTCAGAGCAGCCTTCGCGGTACGCTTACCGTTACGGGTCTGCAACATAAACAGCTTACCGTGCTCGACGGTGAACTCCATATCCTGCATATCTCTGTAGTGGTCTTCCAGACGGGCGCACACATCCTGGAACTGCTTGAACGCCTCTGGGAACTTGTTGGCCATCTCCGCGATCGGCATCGGCGTACGCACGCCCGCGACCACGTCTTCGCCCTGCGCGTTGGTCAGGAACTCACCCATCAAACCCTTGTCGCCGGTGGCAGGGTCACGGGTAAAGGCAACACCGGTACCGCAATCGTCACCCATATTGCCGAACGCCATCATCTGCACATTGACGGCGGTACCCCAGGAATACGGGATATCGTTGTCACGGCGATACACGTTGGCGCGGGGGTTGTCCCACGAACGGAACACCGCTTCCACAGCGCCCATCAGCTGTTCCTTGGGATCGGAAGGAAAATCCTTACCAATCTTGGCCTTGTACTCAGCCTTGAACTGACCGGCCAGCGTCTTCAGATCGTCAGCGGTCAGCTCGACGTCCTGCGTCACGCCCTTCTCTTCCTTCATCTTATCGATGAGCTCTTCAAAATACTTCTTACCGACTTCCATAACAACGTCGGAGTACATCTGGATAAAGCGACGATAGCAGTCCCACGCCCAACGAGGGTTGTTCGACTTCTCGGACATCGTCTCCACGACATCCTCGTTCAGACCGAGGTTCAGGATGGTATCCATCATACCGGGCATCGAAGCACGGGCACCGGAACGCACGGAAACCAGCAACGGGTTTTCCTTGTCACCGAACTTTTTGCCGGTGATGCCTTCCATCTTGTCGATGTACTCCATGATCTGCGCCTGGATCTCATCGTTGATCTTGCGGCCGTCCTCATAATACTGAGTGCAGGCCTCCGTGCTGATGGTGAAGCCCTGCGGCACCGGCAAGCCGAGGCCCGTCATTTCCGCGAGATTCGCGCCCTTACCGCCCAGCAACTCACGCATTTTCGCGTTACCTTCGCTGAACAGGTAGACATACTTGTGACTCATTGTTGCAGTCATCCTCTCTTTTATTTTTGATTTTCTCCTCAGAATCGCTTGGGTATGCCGACGATACACCGACATAACTGGAGTTATTATACCAAATTTTTCTGCAATTGAAAAGACCTTTTTTACAATTTTTTAAATTTATCACTGTGCCTAATATTTCCGCGAAAAATCCGCGGCAGATTGTGAAAAAAGATTGTCAAAGTGGTAAAAACGCGGTATAATTTAAGTTGATTTTAGGTTTTCTTGCTATACTGCGTATCCGAATGGAGGAATACCGATGCGTTTACTGTTAGCAGAAGACGAGCGCGAGCTGTCCCACGCGCTGACAACGATCTTAAAGCACAACCACTATTCCGTGGACGCGGTATACGACGGCGAGACGGCACTGGACTATCTGCTCGGCGGCTCGTACGACGGTGCGGTGCTGGATATTATGATGCCGAAGCTGGACGGACTGACCGTGTTGCGCCGTGCGCGTGAGCAGGGCTGTTCCCTACCCATCCTGCTGCTCACCGCCCGCTCCGAGATCGACGACCGCGTCGCCGGTTTGGATGCCGGAGCCGACGATTATCTCACCAAGCCCTTCGCCACACGCGAGCTGCTCGCACGCATCCGCGCTATGACGCGCCGCCAGGCGGAGATGACCGCCTCGGTGCTGCAGATCGGCGATCTGTCGCTGGATCGGCTGAGCTTTGAGTTGTCCACCGCCAAGGGCTCGTTCCACCTGGCAAGCAAAGAATTTCAGATGATGGAAATGCTGATGTCACACCCCGGCATCCGCATCACCACCGAGCAATTTATGGAACGCATCTGGGGCTATGACAGTGAAGCCGAGATCAATGTGGTGTGGGTGTATCTGTCCTACCTGCGCAAAAAGCTGGCCACACTGGAGTCCAATGTCCGTATCCGTGCCTTCCGCGGTATGGGCTATACACTGGAGGTGTTGCCGTGATCCGTCAACTGCGCCGGAAATTTATTCTGATATCTATGTGCTCTGTCGCCGCAGTGCTGCTGATCTTAATGGCGGGCATCAACGTCGTCAACGCCGTGCGTGTGGACAACAGTGCCGATGAGTTGCTTTCTCTGCTGGCGGAACACCAAGGCGCGTTTCCGCCCACCAATACCATACCCCACCGCGGCCAACGCCCGTTCTCCGCAGAAACCCCGTTTGAAACACGGTATTTTTCCGTGGTGCTGAACAGCAGCGGGCAGGCGGTGCAGGTAAACACCAATTCCATCGCGGCGGTAACGGATGAAACGGCCGTCCTCTATGCACAGGTCGCCGGCTCCCGTGACCGCGATGAGGGCTATATGGGCGTGTATAAGTATAAACGGGTCACCGCAAGCGGCGGCACACTGTACCTGTTTTTGGATCGTGAGCGTGAGCTTTCCACGCTGAGATCGTTTTTTCTGTCCAGTCTGTACATCTCGCTGGGCGGTCTGGCGGCGGTATTCCTGCTGATCGTCTTACTGTCGCGCCGCGTCATCCGGCCTATCGCGGAAAGCTACGAAAAACAAAAACGCTTCATCACCGATGCCAGCCACGAGCTGAAAACACCGCTCACCATCATCGACGCAAACACCGAGGTGCTGGAGCTGGAGCACGGTGAAAACGAGTGGACCGCCAGCATTAAAAATCAGGTGGGACGGCTCGCCTCGCTCACCGATTCGCTGACGGCTCTGTGCCGTATGGAGGAGACCGGCAATGCACAGTATGCGGTGGATTTTTCGCTGTCGGATGCCGTGCGTGAGGCACTGGAGCCGTTTGAAGCGCCGGCAGCACAGCGCGGCAAAGAATTGTGCGTGGACGTGGAGAATGGCATCACCCTGCACGGCGATGAACGGGCCATCCGCCAGCTGGTCTCCCTGCTGGCGGATAACGCCGTCAAATACGCCGCGGAAGGCGGGCGCATCTGCTTCTCTCTCCGGCGGCAGGGCAAGCGCTCCGTACTCCAATGCCATAATCCCGTTGACACCATCGAGCCTGGCGATCAATCGCGCTTATTCGAACGCTTTTACCGTAGCGACCCCTCCCGCTCGTCAGAGGTAGGCGGCTCGGGCATCGGCTTGTCCATTGCCAAGGCCATCGTCACCTCGATGAACGGGCACGTCACCGCGCACAGCGCAGATGGGCGTTCCTTGTGCATCACCGCCGTCTTTTAAAATAATCGCCTCATTTTAGGTTATTTTTAAATTCGCTTGCTATGGTAAGTACATCGGTAACAACGGGAAGGAGATATACCATGGCAACGTCCGGCATCTTTGAGCGGTATGAACTGAAATACCGTATGACTTTGGCACAATATGACCGCCTGATGTCTACGCTGGAACCGCACATCCAACCCGATCGGTATCACCGCAGCGTTATCGGTAGCTTGTATTACGACACACCCGACCGTCGGTTGATCCGCCGCTCACTGGAGCATCCCGTTTATAAGGAAAAATTGCGGGTGCGCAGCTACGGTCCTGCAACGGGTGATGACAGCGTGTTCATGGAGCTAAAAAAGAAATACGACCACGTCGTGCACAAGCGGCGCACCGTGATGACCTCCGCCGAGGCTACAGCGTATTTATCCGGCAAGCCGTGTCCCGTGCCGCAAACGCAGATACTGCGCGAGATCGGCTATTTCCGCACGCTGTACCCGCAGCTGCAACCGGCAATGCTATTGATGTATGACCGTGAGGCCTACGTGGCGGAAAGCGACCGCCAACTGCGCATCACATTCGACCACCGCGTACGCTTTCGCGAGCAGGAGCTGACGCTCGGCGACATAGAAAGCGGCAAGCTACTGCTTCCCGACGAGTGCCTGCTGGAGATAAAGACCTCTACGGCACTGCCGCTGTGGCTGCTACGTCTGTTGGAGGAGCAACGACTGTATCGCACTTCCTTTTCCAAATACGGTACTGCATTTTTACGCACTGGAGGACTTCTTAATGACTGTCACTGAATTGTTCGGTAGCGTCGCCGGGAACGGCAGTGTCTCGGCTATTACCCCGCTCTCTTTTTTGTTATGTCTCGGCACCGCACTGGTGCTGGGCGCTGTGCTGGCACTGCTTTACCGCCTCACCAACCGCAGCACCCCCAGCTTTGCCGTCACACTGGCACTGCTTCCCGCCGTGGTGTGTGTCGTGATCTTAATGGTCAACGGCAATCTGGGCGCGGGCGTTGCCGTGGCGGGTGCGTTCAGTCTGGTGCGCTTCCGTTCCGCCCCCGGCACCGCACGGGAGATCGGCGCGATCTTTCTGGCGATGGCCACGGGCCTCGCCGCCGGTATGGGCTACCTCGCCTATGCGGCGCTGTTCACCGTGGTCATCGGCGCGGTACAGTTGTTATATGAACGCATTGCCCACGCGGGTGCTACCCGCACCTGCGATAAGCTCCTGCGCATCACCATTCCGGAGGATCTGGATTACGGCGGCGTGTTTGAGGATCTGTTTGAGACCTACACCACCGCCCATCGGCTCACCCGTGTAAAGACCACCCATCTGGGCAGTCTGTTCCGGCTGACCTACGCCGTCACCCTGCGAGACGCGTCCAAGGAAAAGGAGTTCATCGACGCCTTACGCTGCCGCAACGGCAATCTGGAGATCAGCTGTTCTCTGCCGGAGACCGAAACCGAGACCTTATAACCGTCAGGAGGCATAAACTATGGTGCTCACCCGTGATGTTTCCTACCACCAGCAAGGACGTGTTCCGTCCGTCCACCACACCCACACCGACAGCGATTCACTGGAGATCATTCAGATCCTGTCCGGTGACGGCAACGCCCTCATCGGCGACCAGACGTATCCCCTGTCCCCCGGCATCCTGCTGTTCATTGATGCCTCGACCATTCACTCGCTGAATCCGCAGTCCGAATCGGATTACTGCCGCAATAAGCTCATCGTCTGCCGCAGCACCGTGGAAAGGGCGCTGCGCGCGGCGGGTGCGCTGTCGCTTCTGACGATCTTCGACGAAAACGGCGGCGCGTGCTTCACCTTAGCCCCCGAAACGGCCGGTGAGGTGGACAATATCTTTCGCACGATGGCAGAAAAGAACGGCGAAAATGCTGCGGTGTTCCCTGCCTTTTTACGGCTGCTGACGATGCTGACCCCGCAGGATCGCTTGTATGCGCAGGTGTCGGATACGCGCGTCGCACGGGTACTGCATTACCTGCACACCCGCTACACCGAGCCCATCACCATCGACGTGCTGGCCGAGGACGCGCACATCAGCAAATACTATCTATGCCGTCTGTTCCGCGCCAGCACGGGTATGAGCATCGTGCAGTATCTAAACGAGCAGCGGCTGACCTCGGCGCGGCGTTTGCTGGCACAAACGCACCGTCCCATCACCGCCATCGCGCAGGACTGCGGCTTCGGCAGTCCCTCCCATTTCTGCGCACTGTTCCGCGAGCGCGAGGGTATGACCCCGCGTGATTTCCGCAATCTCCACAACCGCAAGGTATAACACTATCCGTCAAAGGCTTGCCGCACGGCAAGCCTTTACTTTTTTTGCAAAATATGCTATACTGGTGTCAAGAGTACAAGCGGAGGTGGAACTATGGGAATCGGCAGGAAAGCACTGGACCTGTTTAAGACCTATCTCACCGCGATGCACCGCGAGTATACCCCGCAGTATCATTTTTTGGCCGATTCGGGCTACGCATACGGACCGCAGTTGAACAAAGTACCGTTCGCGCGCATCGGCACGTACAAGGTACGCCTCAGCGTGCGCATCAAAAACACACGAGAGCTGATGCACGTCGTCGTGTACGGCCGCGAGCAGGCGCTCGCCGAGATCAAGGCCCTGCTGTCACAAGGCGGCGATGTCTACGCACTGTGCGTGCAGGTCAATGAGCTGGTCACTGCGTATTATCTCGAGGTGTTGCAATACGTCGCCGTCCGCCTTGACCCCGACGAGGAAACGGTACGGCCGCTGTTCCTCACCGTGGCCGATGCCATCACCGCCATCAACCACGCGGTGTTCGATACCTACGATGCCCAAAAGAATAAACGCGCTGTCCCGGATATCGTGCGTGCGGCCGTCAACGAGCAGCTCCCCGCCTTTGTACTGTGTATGCTGGAAAGCGTGTGTCGAGGGATGAACAAGCATTTCAGTATGCGCACACTTTTCGTAGATACACCGGAGACCCGGCCGTATAAAAAGGAGCATCTGGAAACACTTCTCACCCTGCTGACCCCGGAGGAGTTTTTTAAGCTGCGGGAGATACTGCACTTTTACGAGCTCAGCTTCAACCATCTGTTCGAGGCGGATATTTTTGAAAAGCTCATTACGCACTATCTGAAAAACGGCAACGACGGGTATCCGGGCAACGACTTGGCGTTTTATATGTACTACTATGAGCGCACGACACTGACGGACGATCCTCGGCTTCAGGAGAGGTTCGCGGCACGCTTTTCGCAGGAGCTGACGGCACAGTACGAAACGCTCAGCGGTCAACGGATACGCATCGAAAGTCATCAAAAAACAGCGGATATTTTCGGAAATCTTCTGAAAACTGCTGAAAAATGTCCGTATTTAACGCGAAAAATGCGCGCCGCACTGACCGCTGAGGCCGATGCACTGTTTGAAAAACTAAAAACCACTCGCCGCGGCTTGTTCGGTCGGTGGTAAACAAACATCCTCCGGGGTTCTCCCGGAGGATGTGTTTATTTTCGTTCAAAATCGGAAAAGGTGGCGGATAAGGGCAGGGACGGGACGGACAAGGACAGCGGTACGCCGGTCTCGGCATCAAACGTCAGTGTATACGCCCCGTTTGAGCCATTGCCGGTGATGACCAGCTTACCGTCCTCGGTCGTACGCTCACCCTCGCCCCGCAGGGCAGTGTCAAACGCGGCGATGATCTCCTCACCGAGTGCGCTTTCCGGCACGGTGGCGGGATCGACGGAAAACTCCAGCCCGTACATCGACAGCGTAACGGTCTCCCCGTCCCAGCGGGCGGTAAGGCCGCTCAGTGTGTCCGGCTCGGTAAACGCCAGCGTCAGCGTGCCGGCGGCCTCCCGCGTGAGAGTACCCGCGACCGTCATATCGCGGTACACGGCCTGCACGGTGCAACTAAAGCCCTCACTGACCGGATCGGCGGCCGGCTTACTGCCGCTACAGCCGGTAAGCAGCACCAACAAGCACACTACGATACACGCGGCACGGCGCATAACATCACTCCGTTCGTTCCAGTTCAAGAAACGCCCCGCTCAGCTCGTCGATGATATCCGACGGCAGCATCGCGTGCTGTGACAGCCGCGCCGCCGCGCGGTCACCCGCCAGCCCGTGCAAATACACGCCGCAGCGGGCGGCATCCAGCGGTGCAAAGCCTTGCGCCACAAAGCCGCCGATCATACCCGCCAGCACGTCGCCGCTGCCACCGACCGCCATACCGGGATTGCCGGTGGGATTGACCCATACCTCACCCGACGGCGCAGCGATCACGGTGCGGTGCCCCTTGAGCACCACGACGGCACCTGTGCGCCGCACTGCCTCGATGGTAGCGGCTGTACGGTCGCGCCGTATGTCCTCTACCGTGCAACCGAGCAAGCGGGACAGCTCCCTCGGGTGCGGTGTCAGGATCAGCGGCGCAGAGATCGTTTCCACTATATCTATATGCCGTGCGACCAGATTTATACCATCCGCATCCAGCACAATGGGGCACACCGCCTCCCAAAGCAATGCCGACAACAGCTCCGCCTCGCCGGAGCCGGTACCCAGCCCGCAACCGACGAGCAGTGCCGACGCTTTGTTCAGCCACTGCCGCAGCCCGACCGCCGCACGGGCACCCGCCTCCGGGTACGGTGCGAACACCGTCTCCGGCAGTGCTGCGGCGATGATCGGATAGACCGCATCCGGCAAGGCGGCCACGACCAGCCCCGTGCCGCAACGCAGGGCGGCCTTGGCGGCCAGCAACGCGGCTCCCGCCATACCGTAGCTGCCGCAGACCGACAGTAACGTGCCGTAGGTACCCTTGTGACTGTCCGCCTCACGGGGAGGGAAACAGCAACGAATTTCCTCCAACATACGGTTCACCTCAAAAAACGCAGGTGCATACCGCACCCGCGCCCATCAATTACTTTTGGAGCTCCTTTTGGAGAAGGCGCGGCAGACCTTGCTCAAACGCGGCGAGCACCCGCTCGTTCGGCTGGAATACCACCAGCGTATGACCGCGCTTTTTGCTGCGGTAGCTGAAGCAATACAGCCCCTCCTCCTTTTCGGAGGGCGCCGCTATCACCGTGCGGTCGAGCCCACGCTCCTTCCATTGGGCAGGATCATACCGACCGACGGTCTCCAACTTTTGCAGCGAGACCGATACCACGCGCTCACGCTTGCGGCGGGCGGTGATCTTGTCGATATCAATATCGCCGTTGGTGATGCTGTACTCGTACTCGATATTCATACCCGACAGCAGCCACCACATACCGTAACCGAGGGCGAATACCAGAATCAACGCCATCGACCCGATCATCAAAAATGAAAACGTGATAAGCAGTGAGGTCAGCGCCATAATAAGCACCGCGTACACGACCTGCGACGTTGTTTTTTTGCGTACAATGATTTGTTCTACAAACGTATCCAACTTTGTCACACCTTTCGCTATTCAGTATAGCCTATTTTTTACAAAAAAGCAATCACTTTTCCTCGAAAAAAAACCGAGCAACCGCCTCGGCTGCGGGGCGTGTCATTCCCTTGACCGCCGCCAACTGCTCAACAGTCGCACCGCGCACCGCCGTCAGCGACCCGAAATACCGCAGCAGCAGTGCCGCCCGTTTCTCGCCCACGCCCGGGATATCTGTCAGCGTGCTACCGATGACGCGCCGCCGCTTTTGCCGATGATATCCGATGGCAAAGCGGTGCACCTCCTCCTGAATGGAGGACGCGAGCGTAAACGCCGCACGGCGACCTTGAATGGCGATCTCGCCGCCCTCGGCCGTGATGGCACGGGTGCGGTGGTGGCCGTCCTTGACCAGACCGAACACGGGGATACCGTAGCCGAAGCTGTCCACCAGCGGCTTAACGGCATCAAGCTGTCCCTGACCGCCGTCCAGCAGAATCAGGTCGGGCAGCTCACCGAAGCCCTCACCGCTGTCGCGGTGCTGCTCGTATTCGCGCAGACGGCGCTCCAGCACCTCGCGCAGGCAGGCGCAGTCATCCTGCCCCTGCACGGTGCGGATGGCAAACCGCCGGTAATCCTGACGGGAGGGTTTACCGTTACGGAACACCACCATCGCACCCACCACGTCGGTGCCACCTGTGTGTGAAATATCGTAGCTCTCAATACGGCACGGCGTTTCGGGCAGCCCCAACAGCTGCCGCAGCTCCTCCAGTGCCGTCACGTCACGGCCGCCGATATCCAACTGCCGCGCTACCCGCTCGGCCGCGTTGTCGCGGCACATCGTGAGCAGCTGTGCCTGCTGCCCCTTTTGGGGAAACACCAGCTTGACCTCATACCGCGCACCCTGCCCGGCGGCGCGTTCGGTCAGCCAGCGCTCCAGCAGCTCACTGTCCTCCACCGGACCGTCCAGCACCACGCGGGGCGGGATGGCATCCCGCATCGTGTAATAGCGGCGCAAAAACTCCGCCTTGGCCGCCGCGGTCTCCTCCACCGCATCCACTAAAAACTCCTCACGGTCGGACAGTGCGCCTCCCGTAAAGCGAAATACCTCAAAGCACGCGATATCCCCCGCCTGAGCCAGTGCCACGATATCCTGACGCGGCACGCGGGACTGCACCACCTTTTGCTTTTCGCCCAGCTTTTCGAGTGCACGGATACGGTCACGCAGGCGCGCGGCGGTCTCAAAATCCAGCGCCTCTGCGGCGGCATTCATCCGCTGTGTCAGCAGGGCGATAAGCTTGGCGCTGCCCTGCGTGAGATACGTGACCGCCTGCTCGACGCGCTCGGCGTAGTCCCGTTCCTTCACGCGCCCGGTGCACGGTGCGCAGCATTGCCCGATGTGGTGATTGAGGCACGGGCGGTCGCCGCGTTTGCCGTATTGCAGCGGCTTTTTGCAGGTGGATAGCTGGAACAGACGGTTGACCTCGTCCACCGCCTGCTTAAGAATAAACGAGCTCATATAGGGGCCGATATACCGTGCACCGTCCTCTCTCCGCTGCTTGACCTCGGTGATGCGGGAATACGGTGGGGGCGAGATACGGATGTAGCGGTAGCCCTTGTCGTCCTTTAACAGAATGTTATATTTCGGCGCGTATTGCTTAATGAGCGAGCATTCCAGCACCAGTGCCTCAAACTCGCTGCCTGCGACAACGTATTCAAAGTGATCCACACGACTTACCATCTGCCGCACCTTTTCGGTGTGGTTGGTATGCGAGCCGAAGTATTGGCTGACACGGTTGCGCAGCTGCTTGGCCTTGCCGATATAGATGATGGTATCGCGGCTGTCCTTCATAATATACACGCCGGGCTGAAGCGGCAGAGCCATGGCCGCGCGCCGCAGCTCCTTGAGCTTATCAGTCATCCGTGTCACCTCCTTGATATATGCGGGATCGACAATCTCTCCACCAGGCTCCGCGTGATCCCCCGCCCTTTGCACCAGGGAGCCCTGGTGGTGGAATTCAGTCTAAGCGACTAACAAAAAAACGCAGCCGCGCGGCGCGACTGCGTATCGGACGCTTCACAGCCTGTGAAACCCCCGTTCAAAACAAACCCCTGCTGATTATTCGGCAAAACCCGATTCGACCAGTGTCACCAGCGCGTCGACCGCAGCTTCCTCGTCGTTGCCGTCTGCGGTGATGCGAATGTTCGTACCGCCGACGATACCCAACGACAGAACACCCAGCAAGCTCTTCGCATTCACGCGGCGCTCTTCCTTTTCCACCCAGATGGACGACTTAAACTCGTTCGCTTTCTGAATAAAGAACGTAGCCGGACGGGCGTGCAGCCCTACCTGATTCTGTACCAGTACCTCTTTTACATACATACGAATACTCCCTCTCATCACTGACAAGGCCGGGAACCCGACCTCATTATCCACTATGATAGTATATATTATACCACAATTTTGCACACGGTCAAACAAAATCAGCACGTTTTCGCAAATTCGTTTGCCTGCCCTATTTTGCGAAAAAAGCTCGTCCCTGATTTGGGCAATTTGACCATAGCGGTGGAAAGATTTTAGTCACATTGCGAGGTAGCATCCTCCAAAAGACGCTTTTGCTCCTCCAAAAACAGCCGTTCACGCGCGGTCAGCTCCGCGTGCTCCAGCATATCCGGGCGATGCTGTAAGGTGCGGATGAGCGATTGCTCCCGCCGCCACGCGGCGATATTGGCATGGTGACCCGTCAGCAAGATCTCCGGCACCTCGCGCCCTTCCCACACGGCGGGGCGCGTGTACTGCGGGTATTCCAGCAGCGAGGCATAGTGGCTTTCCTCGGTAAAGCACTGCTCGTCCGACAGCACACCCGGGATCATCCGTGCGACGCAGTCCGTCAGCACTAAGGCGGGCAGCTCGCCGCCCGTCAGTACGTAATCGCCGATGGATATCTGCTCGTCTACCAAGGCCTCCAGCACACGCTCGTCCACGCCCTCGTAATGCCCGCACAGCAAGCACAGCTCCGGCAACTGTGCCAGTTCTCTGGCGCGCTGCTGGGTGAGCGTTTTACCCTGCGGCGACAGATAAACAAGAGGCGGGCGGCGCCCGATATCCGCACATACCGCGCGGAAGCAATCGGCGATGGGCTGAGCGAACATCACCATACCCATACCGCCGCCGTACGGATAGTCATCCACCTGCTTCTGGCGGTTTTCCGTGTAATCGCGGATCTGGTGAAACCGCAGATCCAGTATCCCCCGCTGCCGAGCGCGACCGATGATGCTTTCCGCCATCATACGGTCGCAGGCCTCGGGAAACAGGGTCAGCAAATCAATTCTCATCGTCAAACAGTCCCAACATCGGAAAAATTCGGATCACGCCGCGATCAACGTCCACCCGGCGGATGACCGACGGGATCGCGGGAATCAGCACCTCGCGGCCGGTCGTTGTGCGCATATGGTACACATCGTTGGAGCCGGTATGGCTCACATCGGTACATTCGCCGTATACCTCGTCGGTATCGTCATCCACCACTGACGCACCGATCAGATCGCAGATGAAATACCGGCCGCGCTCCAGCTTTACGTCGTTGCGGTCAAGATACAGCATCTGCCCGCGCAATGCGGCGGCGGCTTCAACGGTGTCGATACCGTCCAGCTTGACGATCGCCACGTTTTTATGAGCACGGGCTTTGATCCTGACCGCGCGGGTGCCGCCGTCAAAATACAGCTTTTTCAGATCCGTAAGTACCTCGGGCGAATCACATTCCGGGTACACCCGCACCTCGCCGCGCACGCCGTGCGTGCCGACGATCTCACCGGCTTCCAGATAGCGCTTTTTCGGCATACTGCCCCTCCGTTCGAAAATACCTCTCACAGTGCTCTGTGAGAGGTACTTTACTTAGTCGTCGATCTCAACCGAGACCTTGGCATCCTGACGAGACGCGGCGGCACGCATCACGGTACGCATCGCCTTGGCGATGCGACCCTGCTTGCCGATCACGCGCCCCATATCGTCCGCCGCCACACGCAGATGGAACACGATGGTGCCGTCTGCCGCAGGCTCGTCCTGCGTAACCGCGACCGCCGCAGGGTCTTCAACCAGACCGCGGGCGATGGCCAACAGCAATTCTTCCATATTGTCCTACCTTTCTACTGACAAACGCAGCTTACACGCCGGCGTTCTTCAGCAGAGCCTTCACGGTATCGGTGGGCTGAGCACCGTTGGCGATCCACTTCTTCGCCTTCTCAACGTCCACCTTCACCACAGCGGGCTCTTCCAGCGGATTGTAATAGCCGATCTCCTCGATGAAGCGACCATCACGGGGATAGCGGGAATCCGCCACCACGATGCGATAGAACGGAGCCTTCTTCGCGCCCATACGGCGCAGTCTGATCTTTACTGCCATTGTTGGTACCTCCAAAACTACTGTTTTTGTTTATTCTTCAAACCCGACCGCGTACGGTCTGTATTGAATACGCTTAGTGCGTCTTTGCGGTTAAAAACCGAACCGGCCGCCCTTGCCCCCGAAGCCCATACCGGGCGGCATTCCCATTCCGCGGCCACCTTTTTTGCCCATATTTTTCATCTGCTTCATCATCTTGCGCATGGTGTCGTACTGCTTGAGCAAGCGGTTGACATCCTCCACCCGCATCCCGCATCCAGAGGCGATACGCCGTTTGCGCGAGGGATTGATGATCTCGGGCTTTTCGCGTTCGCGCTTGGTCATCGACAAAATGATGGCCTCCACGCGGGAAAACTGCTTTTCGTCGATATCCACATCCTTGAGTTGCTTGCCCATACCGGGGATCATACCCAGTAGGCTCTTGATATCGCCCATCTTTTGTATCTGGCGGAACTGGTCGAGCAGGTCGTTCAAATCGAACTTATCCTCCTGCAGCTTTTTGGCCAGCGCCTCAGCCTCACGGTCGTCGATCTGCTGCTGCGCTTTCTCGATGAACGACAGCACATCGCCCATACCGAGGATGCGCGATGCCATCCGTTCCGGGTGGAACACCTCGAGATCCTCCAGCTTTTCGCCGGTACCGGCGAACTTGACGGGCTTGCCCGTCACCGCGCGCACCGACAAGGCCGCGCCGCCGCGGGTATCACCGTCGAGCTTGGTGAGGATAACGCCGCTGATCTCCAGCGTTTCGTTGAAGGATTGGGCGACATTCACCGCGTCCTGACCGGTCATCGCATCGACGACCAGCAAGATCTCCTGCGGCTCGACAGCCGCGCGGATATTTTTCAGCTCCGTCATCAGCTGCTCGTCGATGTGCAGCCGACCGGCGGTATCCAGAATGACGTAGTCGTTGCCGTGGTCACGCGCGTGGGCAACCGCCTGACGGGCGATATCCACGGGATCGACCGTACCGCGCTCAAACACCGGCACACCGGCCGCCTCGCCCACCACCTGCAGCTGCTTGATAGCGGCGGGACGGTACACGTCACACGCGACGAGAAGCGGGCGATGGCCCTGCGACCTAAGCATTTTGCCGAGCTTGGCGGAATGGGTGGTCTTACCCGAGCCCTGCAAACCGCACATCATCACTACGCAGGGCGGGCGATTGGCGCGCGCCAGTGTGGCGGCTTCGCCGCCCATCAGCTTCGTCAATTCCTCGTTGACCAGCTTGATGACCATCTGCGCGGGGGTGAGGCTTTCCATCACCTTTTCACCGACGGCACGTTCGGAAACAGCCGCCGTGAAATCCTTGGCGACCTTATAGTTGACATCCGCCTCCAACAGTGCTAAACGCACCTCGCGCATAGCCTCCTTAACGTCGGCTTCTGTCAGCTTACCTTTATTTTTCAGCCGTTTGAACGCGGCCGACAGTTTTTCGGACAGCCCTTCAAATGCCACGGCGTTACCTCTCTCTCAGTTGTTCAGCCAGTTCCATAATACGACCCACCCGCTCGTCGATATCGCGGGAGTGATTGTATCGGTCGTTCAGCACACGGATATCCCGCGCGGCCTCGCAAATGGCATCGAACCCATCCCGCATCTCGCGGAAGCGACCGGCCAGATGCAGGCGCTCTTCCATTTCCAGCATTTGCGCTTCGGCGCGCTTGAGCGAATCGCGCACGCCCTGACGGGTGATGCGTTGATTCTCCGCGATCTCGGCTAAGGACAGATCCTCCTCGTAATACAGCTCCACCACCTGACGCTGTTTTTCGGTGAGCACGTCTCCGTAAAAATCAAACAACCAGGCAATCTCCATATCCTTCGGCATTCTCTGCCCCTCCCTTCACGTTTGCTGTAAAGGTTTTTGCTTTACAGGCATTATAGCACACGGCATCCCCGCTGTCAAGCCCTGTTTTGAAAAAAGAAAGGACGCTTCAGCCGAAGCGTCCAAGCACTCAATCTTTTATCGGATAGCCGGCGGCGGCGACCGCTGTGCGGGCAAGGATATCGGTGGCATCCACCGTATCGGCGGTGTCGATACCGTAGCGTGCAAACGCCACCGGTAGCTCGGTGCAGCCGAGCACGATGCGCTGTGCGCCCTGCTGCCGCAGCTGTGTTAACACCCGCTCAACGGGAGTGGTGTCAAACGTCGGCGCGTTGGCCTTGATGCCCTCATAGATCAGCCGCATCACGGCGCGCTGCTCCTCCCCCTCGGGACACACGGAGTCCACGCCGCACGCGGCGAGCTCGCGCTGGTACACGTCGGAGCGCAGTGTGCCGTCGGTCGCCAAAATACCGACGCGGGTAACGCCCTCCGCCTTCAGTGCCTCGGCCGCCGTGCGGATCATATTCACGACCGGCACCGGGGAACGAGCACTGATCTCATCGTAATAATAATGCGAGGTGTTGCAGGGAAGCAGCAGAAAATCCGCCCCCATCGCCGCCAGCTTTTCCGCCGACTCGACGATGTACGGTACCGGGGACTCGCCGCCCTTCAGAATGGCACGGGTGCGATCGGGAATACCGGTGTGGCAGTCGATATACACACGGATGTGCTCCGCGTCACACGACGCATCGGTGTGCCGGATGAGCTTGCCGAACAGATCCAGCGTGGCCTCCGGCCCCATACCGCCGATGATACCAATGGCCTTTTTTGACATCCCGCACACCTCCGTTTCCATCATACTGTGAATAGTGTAACACAAAACACCGTACTCTGCAACCGAAAAAATTTTTTCGCAAAAAACAATAAAAATCCCCGCTGTGGGGCTTGCAATAGAGTGGGTTTTCCTATATACTTATGAATACTACGGAGAGAGGAGGAGCGGCATACCTATGGTTTTCAGCAGTATCGACTTTTTGTTTGTGTTTCTCCCCATCTTCTTTACGTTGTATTATATCCTGCCGCAGAAGCTCCGCCACCCGTGTCTGTTTCTGGGCAGTCTCGCGTTTTACGCCTACGGCACGTGGGATCAGCCGTTGTACATTCTGCTGTTTTTGGCATCGGCGGCCGTTAACTGGTTCGTCGGCCTGCGTATCCAGCGCAGCCGCCACCGCAAGGCGTGGCTCATTGCCGGTCTGATCTACGATTTCGGCTGGCTGTTCGTGTTCAAGTACGCAGATTTTCTGTTTTCCTCGGTGCAGTCCTTACTGGACACCGTGCTCCCCGCCTCCGGCATCGCGCTGCCGGGCGTGGAGCTGGTATTGCCCATCGGCATCAGCTTTTACACGTTCCAGATCGTGTCCTACATTGCCGACGTATACAAGCGTTCCTACGAGGCCGAGCCGTCACTGCTCAAGCTGTCCACCTATCTGTATATGTTCCCGCAGCTGATCGCGGGTCCCATCGTGACCTATTCGCATATGAAGGATCAGCTTGACCGTCCCGCCATCTCGATGGCTCGCGTGGACGAGGGTCTTAAGGATTTCACCTACGGTCTGGGTCTTAAGGTGCTACTGGCCAATCAGGTGGGCAATCTGTGGACGGACATTGCCTCCATCGGGTACGACAGTATCTCCACCCCGCTCGCATGGATGGGCATCATCGCGTTCAGTATGCAGCTGTATTTTGATTTTTACGGCTATTCGCTGATGGCGGTGGGGCTGGGCAAAACGCTGGGCTACGATCTCCCGCAAAACTTCCGCCATCCCTATATGTCCAAAAGTATGACGGAGTTCTGGCGGCGGTGGCACATCACGCTGGGCTCGTGGTTCCGCGAATACGTATATATCCCGCTGGGCGGTAACCGCAAGGGTAGCTTCAGCACGGTGCGGAATATGCTGGTTGTGTGGCTGTTTACCGGTCTGTGGCACGGTGCGAGCTGGAACTTCGTGCTGTGGGGCGCGGTGCTGTTCGCACTGCTGATGCTGGAAAAATTTGCCATCAAGTCGGCACTGGACAAATACGCCGTGCTGGGGCACGCGTATATGATCCTCATCATCCCGCTGACGTGGCTGATCTTCGCCGTCACGGATTTCTCCGAGATGGGCATCTACTTTGAGCGTCTGTTCCCATTCCTGCCGGGAGAACCCATCAACGTGTTTGAAGGCGATTGGCTGAAATACGGCAAGATGTACGGTGTGCTGTTGCTTGTCGGTCTTTTGTTTTCCACCGAATGGCCGGAGCGGCTGTACAACCGATTTAAAAACACCATTTGGGGCACACTCGTATTGTTGGCGATCTTCTGGGGCTCGGTGTACTGTTTGTACATCGGTCTGAACGATCCGTTCTTATATTTCCGGTTTTAGGAGGTATGCCTTGTGAAAAACCTACTGCGTTATTCCTTCACCATCCTGCTGGTGCTGTCGTGCCTGATCGTGATCCCCGCCTGCCAGATCAGCAACGCGGTGTCGTCTAACAAGACGACCACGGCGGCAACGACGACAACGACAACGACCACCGCCACCACCACGACCGTGACGACGACGGCACCGACAACGACCACCTCCGCGACGACCAGGACTACGACCGTCAAGACCGGCACCGTATCCCCCACCGTGCCGGACGGCAGTGTGACCGTGTCGTTCCCGGATACGCTGTTTATCGGCGATTCCCGCTCGGTGGGTCTTAAGGAATACGGCAAGCTGTCGGATGCCACATTCTTTTGCAGTGTGGGTCTGAATGCGTACAAGGTATGGAAGGAATCCATCGAGGTGTCCGGCGTGGGTAAGGTCACGCTGACGCAACTGCTGGAGAAAAAGCAGTTCAAACAGGTGTATATTATGCTGGGTATCAACGAGCTGGGCTACGGTTTGGACTCGACCACCCGGAAATACCGCGAGCTCATCACCGGCATTCACGAAAAGCAGCCGGATGTGAAGGTCATCGTCAATTCCACGCTGCACGTCACCAAGGCCTGCAACGATATCACGAGTGGCTCCAAGGCCATCTTTACCAATGCCCGCATCAACGATTTCAACAATCTCATCGCGGCACTGGCAGACAACCAAAAGGTCTTTTATCTCGATCTCAACCCCGCGTTTGACGACGAGGGCGGCAACCTGAACAAGGATTACGCTGCGGGTGACGGTATCCACATCAAGGCCAAGGGCTACCTGCTGTGGCGCGATTATCTGGATAAGCATCGCATCTCCTGAACAGCGAAATAAACGGCACACCTCCGCTGCGGTCGGCATAGACCGTAACGGAGGTGTTTTTTATGATAACCATACCGCGACGTTTACCGGAGGCCGCCGCAGTGCTGCAGGGCAGCACCGCGTACCCGTCTGTCCGGGGACTGGTTCGTTTGTATCAGGCACGCAGCGGCGTGCTGGTGGTCACCGAGGTGATCGGCCTGCCCACACCCGATGACCCGTGTGCCGCCCCCGTGTTCGGCTTTCACGTTCACAGCGGCAACAGCTGTACCGGCAATGCCGAGGATCCGTTTGCCGACACGTTGACACACTACGACCCCGACGGCTGCCAGCACCCGTACCACGCGGGCGATCTGCCGCCACTGTTCGGAGCAGGCGGGCGGGCGTTTTCGGCGGTGCTGACCGACCGTTTCACCGTGCGCGAGGTAGTGGGGCGCGCCGTCATTATCCACGCTCATCCCGACGATTTTATGACACAGCCCGCCGGTAACGCAGGAATGAAAATGGCCTGCGGGATAATTTCACCCACTCACCGCGCTTTTTCCTGAAGAGCCTTGCCGTCCGCTCGTGAATGCTATAATGACCTTTTGCATATCAAAAATTGAACATAAAAAGTACGCCGCCCGGTCGTTTGACCGGGCGGCGTTGTTTTATGCTTACGCTTTTTTCTTTTGCAGTAACTTGATGCCCCACAGCACCGCGAACAGCACGGCAATGCTCACAGGAAGCACCACCCACGCGCTCTGGACAAAGC
The DNA here is from genome assembly GCA_964470515.1 of uncultured Eubacteriales bacterium. Classification (GTDB taxonomy): domain Bacteria; phylum Bacillota; class Clostridia; order Oscillospirales; family Acutalibacteraceae; genus RGIG3009. The sequence continues at coordinate 20,696 of CAYYDD010000023.1, forward strand.
CGCACAGCACGTAGCCGAGGAACGACACACCCGCCACCGTCATCGCATACGGCAGCTGCGTGGACACGTGTGCGATGTGATCGCACTGCGCACCGGCCGAGGCCATAATGGTGGTATCGGAAATGGGCGAGCAGTGGTCGCCGCACACCGCGCCCGCCATACACGCGGAGATCGCGATAGTGGTGATAACGCCGTCCTGCGCACCGAACACGCTGAGAACGATGGGAATGAGGATACCGAACGTACCCCACGACGTACCCGTCGCAAACGACAGACCTACCGCAATGAGGAAGACCACCGCCGGCAGGAACGTCGCAAACGCACCGGCCGAGCTCTCCACAAGCTGTGAAATGAAAATCTTGGCACCCAAGCTATCGGTCATCGTCTTCAGCGTCCACGCGCAGGTAAGGATCATAATGGCGGGCACCATCAGGCGGAAGCCCTCGGGCACGCAATCCATACACTTGCGGAAGCTGAGCACACGGCGGCACAGATAGAAGATGACGGTGAATACCACCGCAAAGAACGAACCGTACGCCAGACCGACCGACGCGTCACAGTTGGAGAACGCGGTGACGAAGTCGCGATAGCCGTCGCTGTCGGCGGTGAAGAAGCCGCCGGAATAGATCATACCGACCACGCACGCCACGATGAGAAACACGATCGGCACCACGAGGTCGCACACGCGGCCACGGGGATTGACGTTCATTTCTTCAACGGCTTCACGCGTTTCCACGGTAAACAGATCGCCGTTTTTGGCGTTTTCCTCGTGCTTCTTCATCGGGCCGTACTCGATGCCGGTCAGCGCGAGGAAGATGAGCATCGCAATGGTGAGTAGCGCGTAGAAGTTGTACGGAATGGCACTGATGAACAGCGCGATACCGCTGGTAGCGCTCGTGCCCTCCACAAAGCCGGACACTGCCGCAGCCCACGACGAAATCGGCGCGATGATACAGACCGGCGCGGCAGTCGCGTCAATGATGTACGCGAGCTTTGCACGGGATACGTTCTGCTTATCCGTGACGGGGCGCATCACCGAGCCGACCGTCAGACAGTTGAAGTAGTCGTCCACAAAGATCAGCACGCCCAGACAAACCGTAGCAAGCTGTGCGCCGACACGGCTCTTGATACGCGATGTCGCCCAACGACCGAACGCCGCCGAGCCGCCGGCGTGATTCATCATAGCGACCAGAGCACCCAGCATCACGAGGAAGACCAGAATACCGACGTTATAGCTGTCGGACAGGCTGCCGATAAAGCCGGTGGAGATCACGTGGGTGACGGTGCCCTCAAAGCCGAAGTTCGCGTACAGCAGGCCGCCCGCCAGAATACCGACGAACAGCGAGGAGTACACCTCCTTGGTGATGAGAGCCAGCACGATGGCGATCAGCGGCGGCAGCAACGACCAGATGGTCGCGTAGGTAGGGATGGTCTCCCGCATCGTGCCCAGTGCCTCCGACAGATGTACCTCAAACGACGGGTCAGCCGCCAGATTGTCGGCATAGCCGTCCACGTATTCCTGCGCGGACGCGCCGTCCGTCAGGTCGTAGGCGATCTCGCCCACCGTGAACGACGAGCCGACCGCCGCGGCCTCCTCGCCGGAGGCGGAGATACCCATCGCGGTCATCGCAAACACCAGCACACACAGTGCCAGTGTGACGACGAAACGCGACCATTTTTTGTTTCTCATACCTTTACCCTCCCAACGAATAACAATCGCGGCCGCACACAAACAGAGCGGCCGCGATATAAAACAAGTCGGGGTCAAGGGGCATTTCGTATATCGTGTGATAGTGCTCCACCGGTGTGACAGTCGGCTGCATATTCTGCATACGCCCAGCAGGTACCCGACAGGCAGCCGTGTGTACCGCTTCGGCGGTCGCCCCTTTCACATACGCACTGCCTGTGCTTATCCGTATGCTACTGATGTTGACCGCACCTCTATCTGCGATTCTTATTCAATTTTCTTTACCATACCACACTGTTCGACATTTGTCAACCGTTTTCTTATCGCAGGAACAGCTTGACAAAATCCTGTAAACGTATATAGACGGTTGATTATTAAAGCAAATGGTGTTATAATAACCCTCAAAGGCTTTGCCTTTGAGGGCTTCGCCCAAACAACGCTTCGCGTTGCGGTTACGGTATAATTTTTTAGTTAGAATACAGAGAAAGGTGGATGCAACATAATGATAGTCAAGAAAAGCACGTCCGCCTTATCACCGGAAAAACGGCTGAAAAATGCTCTCGTCCCGGCTGATGAACAGCCGTATGAAGTGCCGGAGAATTGGTGTTGGGTATATGGCAAAACCA
>CAYYDD010000024.1:0-21020 GCA_964470515.1 uncultured Eubacteriales bacterium
TGTAGAGGGCGCTGTAGATGATATTGTAAAGTTCATGGAAGGTAAGTCCGATTATAAAATGACTCCCTTTAGACAAGTATAAGATTCTTTGGTAGGCCATACTACTTTTAGTCTTTCTTGCCCTCATTTATACTACTTTTGGTCAGTCTTTGGCAAGAAAGAAACCTCTTTTGTCTATCAAGACAAGAGAGGTTTCTTTTTGTACTTGCAACGCCCTCGGCAGCCAGAAACAGTTGTCGGGGGCACTTTTTGCGTTGTTTGAAGATTCATAAGGTAGAAAAAAGACCACAAGACCTATTGACAAACATCTATGTGTTGCGTATAATACATATAGATAATTGTCTATTGGAGGCGTTTCGGATGGATGAAAAAAAGATGGCGTTGATCTTCAAAGCGTTTTGCGATGAAAACCGTATCCGCATTTTGAAAATGCTCCGAAGCGGCGAAAAGTGTGCTTGCAAGATGCTTGACGAACTCAATGTAACACAGCCTACGCTGTCCCATCATATGAAAATTCTTTGTGACTCCGGTATTGTGCTTGGTCGCAAGGAAGGCAAGTGGATATATTATTCGATTTCAGCAGAAGGAGCGAAAGTCGCTGCGGATTGCATAAAGGAACTAACATCCGCTGAAAAGGATAACAAGTCGTGATGTGAAAAGTAGGAAGTCCAAACTTTTCCGCACGACTTCCTTCAACACTAACACATAGACGCATTTCAATATATTTATGCATTAAAGGGGCTTTTTATTATGGAAGCACTAAAAACTGTGTGGAACTTTATACAAGATGAAGTCCTCGGAATGAATTGGCTGAATCGGTTGATCGAAAGCCTATTAAATGCTTGTGGTTTAGATACTGCGGGCAAGATCGGCGGTAGCGTACAATTCTTTATCTATGATACCGTCAAAATTATGGTATTGCTCGGTGTGTTGATTTTGATTATTTCGTATATTCAAAGCTACTTCCCTCCGGAGCGAACAAAGAAGATACTCGGCAGATTTCACGGAATCGGAGCCAATATTGTTGCCGCTTTGCTTGGTACAGTAACCCCTTTCTGTTCCTGCTCGTCTATCCCGCTATTTATTGGTTTTACAAGTGCGGGACTTCCTCTCGGTGTAACGTTCTCGTTCCTTATTTCTTCACCGATGGTCGAGGTGTTCGTCGAAAAATCGGAGATGCATGTTGCCATCCGTTCGGACTTAGAAGTACTGTAAATAACAAAGCGTGCATGGCGAAAAGCCGTGCGCGTTGATTTTTTTAAACTTTTTTCAATATCACTGTAGCATTTTTTCAGAATATATGATAAAATGGACAAGCATTTTATTTTTCAAAGGAGATAGCACAATGGGCGGATTTTTCGGCGTTGTATCAGAAAAGGATTGTGTGTTTGATCTGTTCTTCGGTACGGATTATCACTCACATCTCGGTACCAAGCGCGGTGGTTTGGCGGTCTATGATAAAGTGACCGGCTTTGATCGCGCTATCCATAATATCGAGAACTCGCCGTTCCGCACGAAATTTGAACGAGATGTGGACGACATGCACGGTCTCTCCGGCATCGGTTGCATTTCGGATACCGAGCCCCAGCCTCTCATCGTCCGTTCGCATCTCGGCAACTATGCTATCACCACGGTGGGTCGCATCAATAATATCGATGCACTGGTCGAGCTTGCGTTTTCTACTGGTATTCCGCATTTTCAGGAAATGAGCGGAGGCAACATCAATCCGACGGAGCTGACAGCCGCGCTCATCAACCAGAAGGATACGATCGAAGCAGGTATCCGCCACGCACAGACGCTCATTAAGGGCTCGATGTCGTTGCTGCTGCTGACACCCGAGGGCCTATATGCTGCGCGTGATTTCGTGGGGCGCACACCCGTTGTCATCGGTAAGAAGGACGGTGCGCACTGTGCATCGTTTGAGTCCTCGTCGTTCCTCAATCTGGGATACGATAAAGAGCGCGAGCTTGGCCCGGGTGAGATCGTGTTTATTACGTCAGATAAGGTGGAAACACTGTTGCCCGCCCGTGACGAGATGAAGATATGCACGTTCTTGTGGGTATATTTCGGCTATCCCACCTCATCGTATGAGGGCATCAATGTGGAGGAGATGCGCTGCCGCTGCGGTGATATGCTGGCGAAGCGCGATCCCGTGGACGCCGACAGTGTTGCGGGTATCCCGGATTCCGGTACGGCGCATGCCATTGGCTATGCCAACAGTACGGGTATTCCGTTTTCTCGTCCGTTTATCAAGTACACGCCGACATGGCCGCGTTCCTTTATGCCGCAAAAGCAGAGCCAGCGCAACCTCATTGCGCATATGAAGCTCATCCCGGTGGGCGAGCTTATCCGCGATAAGCGCTTGATCCTCATCGATGATTCGCTGGTGCGTGGTACCCAAATGCGGGAGACCACAGAGTTTTTATATCACAGCGGTGCCAAGGAAGTGCACATCCGTGCCGCTTGCCCGCCCATTATGTTTGGATGTAAATACCTCAATTTCTCACGTTCCACCTCGGAACTGGATCTCATCGCCCGTCGCGTGATCGCGCGTCTGGAGGGGGATAAAGCCGACGAAAGGCTGTCGCTGTACACCGATCCCGATACGCCGGAATACGCCAATATGGTGGAGGAGATCCGCAAGGAGCTGCACTTTACCTCGCTGAAGTATCAGCGCCTCGACGATATGATCGAGGCTACCGGCCTGCCTGCCTGCAAGTTCTGCACATACTGTTGGACGGGCAAGGAGTGATCTGCTGTGAATATTCTGCGTTGGGTCGATGCTGTCGAATATGTGTAATCCGTAAAAAGCCGCTGTTACCCATTGGGCAACAGCGGCTTTTAAACTTATTTCTTTTTTAAAAGGCGAGGCAGCGCTTTCAGGCGTTTCAGTAGCGGTACAAACAGCTTGGACAGCGGAGTAAACCTGTCCGGGAGATATAGTGCCGACATAGCGTCAAAGAAGCCGAGCATCAGACAAAAGATACCGATAAGCTTTGGCGAGAGGAACGGATAATCCACCATACCATGAACAACAAAGGCTACAGCAAAAATGAGGAAGATCAGTCCCGTCGGAGCGGTTTGTCGTGAACGGTTGAGCAGACCTAAGCTATCCTGTAGCAAGCGGGTGGCTACCAGAAACAGCAGGAATAATGCGATAAAGCCGCCCTCAACCAGCACTTGCAGGATTAGATTGTGTGCGTGAGGTGCGCTGACGCCCATTTGTGTGAGGTATTCCCAGAAGTTTGAAACACCCGGCCCTAAACCGATCAGGGGACTTTGGATAATGGCTTGGATGGCCACTTCCCACGCTTCAAAGCGCTCAAATATCGCTTCGCCGCCATCGCCGATGGAGAGAAAACGGCCGATGACCGCCTCGGGAATCAGCGATATAGCGGCGATCAGACACATAATAAAGGGCGATAACTGCCGCATATGGGTGACGATGATAAGCAGTAGCATTGACAGCAGTGCGATATACGCACCGCGAGAGAAAGAAACGACGGCGCCGAATACTGCCAGTATCGTGAAGCAACGTCCCAGCATACGCAACGGCGTACGCTTGCCGTAAAAACCGTAGTACCCAACGAGCGGGATCACCATCACCAGATATTCGGCCAGTATATTGGGGTTGTTAAAGGTGCCGGATGCACGGTCAGCGCCCATCGTGAGATCGATATTCATAGGGAAGTGCGCGTAAAAAATTTCGTCAAAAGGCAGCCAGAACTGGTTGGGGAGAGAGGTAAAGCCCAGAATACTGCGCAATACATACTGTGCGCAGGCGATCAGTCCCACCATACCGGCCGTTGCGGCGACAAAGAACAAAGCGATACGCAGTCTCTTGCGGCTGGTCAGCACGGTGCTGAGTGTCAGGTAGACCAAAAACATCACGATCCACATCAGCAGGGTGGCAAAGCTGTTGCCACGGTGGGCGGAATACAGCACGCCGAGGCTCATATAGGCAATATAAAGTAGCAGTAGCTTGCCCAACACACCGATGCGGATGCCGCCGCGGGAGCGGGCATCCCGATATGCGGTGAACAGCGAGGCGATGGCCAGCATCGGGGCACAGTATTCCGGGAACAACGGTATCACCGCCAGCATCAGGACGGATAACGTGTACGGGATCCCCTCGGATAACACAAAATTCAATTTCTGCCGCACCGAAACACCTCCACTCCCGCATTGATTTAACAGTATTATTATACCAGAAAAATTTGATCTGGCAATCTTTATTACAAAGTTGTAAGGAATACTTTGCATTTTTCGGTAAGGCGTGGTAAACTTTATATCAGTATAATCGTCTGACAGGAGGGAGAGTATGCGGCGTTTTTACCGCGTTATGTGTGCTGTGCCGGTGTGTGTGCTGATACTGTTACTGTCGGCTTGCAGTGATGTGCCCGCCGTCTCCCGCACGGGTTTTGCGTTGGATACGGTGGTGAGTATCACCATCTATGAGGCAGATGCGCATGCTGAGTCGTTGCTGGATGACTGTTTTGCCGAGATGGAGCGGCTGGAGAGCTTGTTCAGTGCTATGCTACCGGACAGTGATATCTCCCGTATCAATAATGCGGGTGGTGCGCCGGTGACCGTTGCGGCGGAGACGGCCGAGCTATTGACTCTCAGCCTGCAATATGCCTCCTTGTCCGACGGAGCGTTCGATATCACACTGCGCTCGGTGACGGAGCTGTGGGATTTCTCCGCATCCGTGCTGCCGGAGGCCGATGTTCTCGCTGCTGCAGCTTCTACGGTAGATTATCACAATCTTACAGTGTCCGGTACACGTGTGACGCTGACGGACGGTGCACTGGATTTGGGAGGTATCGCCAAAGGGTATATCGCAGACCGCATGCGTGAATTGCTGGAGGAGGGCGGTGTCACCTCGGCATTGATCGATCTTGGCGGCAATATCGTGGTATGCGGCAGCATAAGCGGGGAGGATTGGCGCATTGGTATCAAAGACCCGGCGGATGTGTCCGAGCTGTGCGCTATCGTAACGGGGCAGGAACTGTCAGTGGTCACATCGGGTATCTATGAGCGTGGTTTTACACTGGATGGCGTACGGTATCATCACCTGTTGTCACCCGAGACGGGGATGCCGGTGCAGAACGGTCTGGCTTCGGTCACTATCGTGTGCGAAAGCTCGGTGCAGGCCGATGCGCTGTCCACGGCGTGCTTTGTACTGGGCGAGGAGCGAGCCTTGGAATTGATTGGGACATGGGACGGCGTTGAAGCCTTATTTGTGAGGCAGGATGGCACGTTACACGCCAGCGACGGATTATCGTATGTGACTGCGTAAAAAAATACGCTGTTGCTGTTGCTTTTTTTAAATTAATACAGTATAATAGTACACAGCGTCGTGTACCTTGGGGCGTACGGACGGGCGGGTCCTGCGCGACGGCGATCCGTGAACCATGTCAGGCGGGGAACCGAGCAGCATTAAGCGGCATTCAGCCGTGCGCCGCAGGGAGCCTGTCTGTCCGTACACCCGAGGGTGCAAGGCGCTTTTTATATCACCGTTGAGGAAGGAGTGTTCCGGCTTGTATCAGGTATTGTACCGCAAATGGCGGCCGCAGACCTTTTCAGAGGTGTACGGTCAGCCTGCCGTTACCACGGCACTCACAAATGAATTACGTACCGGGCGGCTGGCACACGCGTATTTGTTTACCGGCTCGCGTGGCACGGGTAAGACCTCCTGTGCTAAGATTTTAGCCAAAGCGGTTAACTGTTTATCTCCGCACGACGGCGATCCGTGTAATGAATGTGATAATTGCCGCGGGATTGATGACGGCACCATTCTGGATGTTGTCGAGATCGATGCCGCCTCCAACAACGGTGTGGATAATATCCGCGACCTGCGCGATGAAGTGAATTTCTCGCCCTCGGTTGCAAAATACCGTGTGTATATCATCGACGAGGTGCATATGCTGTCGGCCGGTGCGTTCAACGCTCTGCTGAAAACGCTGGAGGAGCCGCCGGAGCATGTCATCTTTATTTTGGCGACAACGGAAGTACATAAGCTTCCTGCGACCATTTTGTCTCGCTGCCAGCGGTTTGATTTCGGTCGCATCCCAGCAGAAGAGATCAGCACCCGCTTGCAGTACGTGGCGCAACAGGAGCAATTCACCTTGACGGACGATGCCGCATTGCTCATTGCCCGTTTGGCAGACGGCGGCCTGCGTGACGCGCTGTCACTGCTGGATCAGTGCTTGTCCCGTTCGCGGGATATCACCGCGGCGCTGGTGGCGGAGGCCATCGGTATGGCCGGGCGGGAGCACGTATTCCGCTTGGCGGCGGCGGTGCGAAAGCAGGACGGTGCCGCCGCACTTACCATACTCAGCTCGCTCTACGAGGGTTCCAAGGATATGGAACGTCTGTGCGTGGAGTTGATCGATTTTTATCGTAATATTATGATCTTAAAGAGCGTTGGGGATCCCGGCTCGCTTATCGTCGTATCGGCCGACGAGCTGACCGAGCTTCGTCGGGAAGCAGAAGCGCTGTCGCTGGAAGCAATTCTGCACATTATGGACGTGTTGCAGCGCACGCTGGATCGTCTGAAGAGCGGCGTATCCCGCCGTGTGGAAATGGAGACCACGCTGCTACGCTTGTGCGATCCGCGGCTGGATACCACGCCCGAGAGCCTGTTGCGTCGTATTGAAGCACTGGAGACCCGCCCAGTCGTAGCTATACCTGCAGCGGTTGCTTCCACGGTCGAAGCGGAGCGGCCGTCTGAGGTGAAACGGGAAGCCGTTGCTCCCGTTCAAGAAAAGCCGAAGCAGGAGGAGCCGACGGCTCCCGCCGGTAACCCCGTGCCGTTTACGGATTGGGCGGATGTGCTGGCGTATATCGCAAAGCAAAGCCCGCCGCTGTACGGTGTGCTGGCAGATTCCACCGCGCTGATCGACGGTGAACAGTTAGTGGTCATTACCGATAACGATATGTTTATTCCCTTGGTGAAATCCGATGGCAATAAAACGGTCCTTTTGAATGCTGTGCAGGCTGTGGTCGGCCGACCGATGCGTATCAAGCGCGGGCGGCCTGCCCGTTCGGAGACGGTTGCGGAAGGTCCTGCCGACCCGCTTACTGCTTTTTTACAACGCAGTGCGGAATCCGGCATTATGATCGATGAGAAAGGTTGAGAACGATGAAAGCAAGATTACCGCAGGGTTACGGCGGCGGTCCCGGCAATATGCAGTCGATGCTCCGTCAGGCGCAGAAGATGCAGGAGGATGTGGCGACCGCGCAGGCGGAGCTGGAATTGAAGGAATATACCGCGTCGGCCGGCGGCGGTATGGTGACCGCCACGGTAAACGGCAAGCATTTGCTCCGTTCGCTGGAGCTGAATCCCGAGGCTGTGGACCCGGAGGATACCGAGATGCTGTCCGATATGATCGTGGCAGCTGTAAACGAGGCTGTTCGTAAAGCGCAGGCCGATTCTGAGGAAACGATGGGCAAGCTGACCGGCGGTATGAATCTGCCGTTCTGATGAATACAAAAACGGTATACCGCCTTGTTCTGTGGATTCTCACCGTGTCGGTTGCCGGTGTGATCTTTTGGTTTTCTTCCCAGACGGCGGAGCGATCCAGCACACTCAGTGGTGAAGTAACCCAAGGCCTGCTTGGCGGTCTGTTTTCCTTTTTGCAACTCACGGCCGAGCAGCAGCAAACAGCGCACGAGCTGGTGCGCAGTGCAGCACACGTGGGACTGTTTGGTGCCTTAGGGCTGTTTGCTTCGTTGCTGACACAAAGTTATACCGCACGTCGGTGGGTATTCATCGCCGTGTGTGTATGCGTTGGGTACGCATTTTTGGATGAGTGTCATCAATTATGGTTTTCCGTCGGTCGTGCGTTTGAGCTCGCTGATATTATTAAGGATATCGTGGGTGTTTTTCTCGGTGCCGGAGCGGCCGTACTGCTTTGCCGTTGCCGTGTAAAGCTGCAAAAGAAAGGATTTTAACGTATGGCGTATCGTGTAGCCGCGTTGGATAAGTTGATAGAGCAATGGGAGCGTCTGCCCGGTATCGGCCATAAAACGGCTGTGCGGCTGGCGTTTTCTATGCTGGCTATGTCCGAGGAGGAGGCCTGTCGATTTGTCGGTGCGATCACGGATGCTCGCAAGCTCATTCACGAATGTGAGATCTGCTGCAATCTGACTGACAGCGGGCAATGCACGGTCTGTTCCGCTGTGAATCGGGATGAAAGCGTCATCTGTGTGGTCGAGGAGCCGCAAGACGTACTGGCGTTTGAGCGTACCCGCGAATATCAGGGCGTGTACCACGTGTTGCACGGCACGATCTCGCCGATGGATGGCATCGGTCCCGATCAGCTACGCATCAAGCAACTGCTGACCCGCGTGGCGAACACCGACGTTGCCGAGGTCATTATGGCCACCAATCCCACGGTGGAGGGCGAGGCGACGGCAATGTATCTGTCCCGTCTGCTCAAGCCGTTTGAGATCAAGGTTACCCGGTTGGCGTATGGTATCCCCGTCGGCGGTGACTTGGAATACGCCGATGAAGTCACGCTACGCCGCTCTTTGGAGGGTCGTAGCGAGCTGTAGGTATTTGTGTAAGGAGAAATGTTATGGCAGGCGAAAGAGTCGCTACCAAGACCATTGCCGAAAACCGCAAGGCCTTTCACGATTACTTTGTGGAGGAATCGATGGAGGCCGGCATTGAATTGTGCGGCACGGAGGTCAAATCGCTGCGCAAGGGTGCCGTCAATCTGAAGGACGCGTGGTGCGCTGTGGAAAACGGGGAACTGTTCGTCAAGGGGATGCATATCGGTCCGTATGAGCAAGGTAACATCTTTAACCGTGACCCGGTGCGCCCCCGCCGTCTTTTGATGCACCGACGCGAGATATTCCGGCTGTACGGTCTGCTGAAACAGCAGCAGGGACTTACGCTGATCCCGTTATCTCTATATTTTAAAGGTTCCCGTGTAAAGGTGCAATTGGGGCTGTGCCGCGGTAAAAAACTGTATGATAAGCGTGAGGATGCCGCGAAGCGTGATATGAAGCGCGAAGCGGAGCGCGCCTTGCGCAGGGATTATTAAAGCAAGGAGGACGTACGGATGGGTCTGTTATCTGTTGTGATCCCCTCGTACAACGAGGAAAAGAATATCGCACTGGCCGCCGCGCGTCTTTCCGAGGTGCTGGAGGCTGCCGGTATCACCTACGAGCTGATTTTCGTGGACGACGGCTCGCGCGACCGCACCTATGAACTGATCTGTGAGGAGGCGCGCTGCCACCCGTCGGTGCGCGGCGTATCGTTCAGCCGTAATTTCGGTAAGGAGGCCGCTATTTTTGCAGGTCTGCGCGAAGCGAAGGGCGAAGCATGCGTGGTAACGGATTGCGATTTGCAGTTCCCGCCGGAGGTTATTCCGAAGATGGTGGCACTGTGGAAGCAGGGCTACGAGGTCGTGGAAGGGAAGAAAAGTACCCGCGGTAACGAGCGTGCATCACACGGAGCATTTGCCCGTCTGTTTTATCGGATGATCGGTCACGCGGTGGGGATGGATATGCAGTCCTCCTCTGACTTTAAACTGCTCGACCGCAAGGTTGTAAATGCACTGAACGCACTGACTGAGCGTGATACGTTCTTCCGCGCGTTATCTTTCTGGGCGGGCTTCCGTACCGCTACCGTGGAATTTGAGGTGGCGGAACGCGCGAATGGCCAATCAAAATGGTCGTTCAAAGGGCTGTTCAAATATGCCGTCAATAACCTGACCTCGTTTACCACGGCCCCGATGCGTCTGGTCACGATCCTAGGCGGTATCCTGCTGGCGTGTACGCTGGTGCTCGGTGTACAAACGCTGGTGAAATTCTTTTCAGGCACTGCGGTCGAGGGTTTTACTACGGTGATCCTGTTGCTACTTTTGATCGGTGGCTCCATTATGTTAAGTCTGGGTATCATCGGGCATTACATCGCCCGCATTTACGACGAAGTGAAAAACCGTCCGCGCTATATCGTGGCGCGTCGTACCGAGGAGGAACTATCCCGTGCTTCTGACACTTGATCTCGGCAACACCAATCTCACCGTCGGTGTGTTTAACGATGACGAGCTGGTGTGCGAATGCCGCTTGGCGACCGACCGTTCCCGCACCGGCGATCAGTACGCGGTGGAGCTGCTGTCGGTTTTGCAGCTGAACGGCATTGCTCCCAAGGCCATTCACGGCGCAATCCTAAGCTCGGTCGTTCCGGGCCTGGATGCGGTGCTGTGCACTGCCGTACAGCGCATCGTGGGCGTGGAGCCGTTGCTGGTCGGCCCCGGCGTCAAGACCGGTATGAATATCCGCATTGATAATCCTGCGCAACTTGGTGCCGACCTGTTGGTCGGTGCGGTGGCTGCCGCACACAAATACGGCGTTCCCTGCATCGTGTGGGATCTCGGCACCGCGACGACCGTTTCGGCGATCGACGGTAACGGGGCTTTCCGCGGCGGTGCCATTATGCCCGGTGTGGCGACCTCGCTGGATTCGCTTATCAGCAACGCGTCGCTGCTTCAGCGTGTCCACATCAAAGCACCTGAGCACACCATCGGCACTAATACCGGCGATTCGTTGCGCTCCGGCGCGGTGTTCGGTACCGCATCGATGCTGGAGGGAATGTGCGACCGCATTGAGCAGGAGCTCGGTACGGCGGCCACTGTGGTGGTCACGGGCGGGCTCGGCCGTGAGATCGCTACCGCTTGCCGCCGTGATACGGTGTACGATGACCGTCTGTTGCTGGACGGTCTGCGTCTGATCTACGATAAGAACCGCGCCTGACGGGTTTTTATAAAAATTTGCGCTGCATCCCGTATGGGAGCAACAGCAAGGAGTGTTTTATATGGTATCAAAGAAAACGGTTCGTCTGACCCAGTTGTCCATTCTGGCAGCGTTGATCGTCGTTCTGCAGCTGATGAGCTACGGGATCAAGATCGGCACCTTTAACTTGTCACTGGTGTTGATCCCGCTTGTCGTCGGCGGTGTGCTGTTCGGCGTGCGCTCCGGTGCGATGCTGGGCCTTGTTTTTAGCGTTGTTGTCATTATCGGCTGTATTTCCGGTATGGATGTCGGCGGTAACATTCTCTGGAACGTTGACCCGTTGCTGACGGCGCTGGTCTGCCTTGTTAAGGGCATTGCCGCCGGTGCGGCCGGTGCGGCTGTCGCGGCCTTATTTCGGAAATGGGGGAAACCTATTGTCGGTGTTATCGCTGCGGCGGTCACCGTCCCGATCGTGAACACCGGCTTGTTTACGTTGGCTATGTGGTTTTTGTTCCGAGAAACGCTTATCAGATGGGCCGCTGGGCAGGACGTGGTATATTATATCTTCTTCGGCCTCATCGGCACCAATTTCCTTATTGAATTCGGGCTGAATGTGATACTGGCACCGATTACGGAGCGTATCGTAACAGCCGTTCGCCGTGTTGCCAAGTAACACAAACGGAAAGGAAGTTTTGTATGAGCAGCGGGGATCTGTTTGACCGCTTGTTTGCCTGCCGATGGTTTGCGCCGCTGCAGCCCTTTTGGAAAAAACACCGTGAAGTGCTGCTGTACATAGTTTTCGGCGGGCTGACAACGGTCGTCAGCATCGGCTCGTTCTGGCTGCTTGACAGTGTCCTGCAGCTTAACGAACACGTGGCCAATACCGGCTCGTGGCTACTGGCGGTGCTGTTTGCCTTTGTGACCAACCGACTGTGGGTATTTCAGGCACCCACCAACGGTATCAGCGCATTTGTGCGGCAGCTGCTTCGCTTTTACGGTGGCCGTTTAGCGACCTTTGCGGCCGAGGAGCTTATCATTCTGGTGTTTATCACCTGGCTGAGGTTTCCCGGGCTTGCGGTCAAGCTCGCTGCGCAGATCGTGGTGCTCATACTCAATTACATTGTCAGCAAATTGTTTGTATTCAAAAACCGGTGAGGATCGACCCCCACCGGTTTTCTTTATGCTTTTAAGGCAGCCCGCATTTCGGGCGTTTGCAACTTACCGCTGAAATAAATAAGGTGTCGGATACCTTATTAAATGTGATAGCCATTGTATGGGCTCCTTTATGTCGTTACGTGTATTCAGCATATCATATACGGTCCAAAAGGCAAGGAAAAAGCACGGCTCGCGCCGTGCTTTTTTGTGAGAATTTAATCCTTGGCGATCTTGCGCTGAATGAGCTTGACGATCTCCACCACCGGGATGACACAGAAGCCAAGGCCGATCGCAATGGCATACTCCGTGAGACTGACGGGTGCGAACTGGAACGCATTCGCAAGGAACGGAACCTCGCACACCAGCGTGGTAGCGGCGAACGAGCCCAGTGCCGCGATATACAGCATCTTGTTATTCGACTTCATCGTGAACAAGCTGCCGCGCTGCGAACGCATATTCAGACTGTGGAAGATTTCCGCCATTGACATCGTCAGGAACGCCATCGTGGTGCCGTCAGCACTGTTGGCGGTAGCCCAACTGCCGGACTCGATAAAGTGACCGACAAAGTAGGAGATCAGCACCAGCGCGGAAACCAACACGCCCTGATAAACAACGTCGAAGCCCATACCGCCGGAGAAAATACCGGCCTTAGCATCACGAGGTTTGCGGCGCATAATGTTGCGCTCCGCCTTTTCCATACCCAGTGCCAGAGCGGGGAAGCAGTCAGTCACGAGATTGATCCACAGCAGATGCACCGGCTCCAGAATCGTAAATCCGAGCAACGTGGCCACAAAGATACTGATGACCTCACTCATATTCGAGCCAAGCAGGAACTGGATGGCCTTACGGATGTTGTCGTAAATGCGGCGGCCTTCCTCGACAGCACCCACGATGGTGGCGAAGTTGTCGTCGGTCAGCACCATATCCGCCACGTTCTTAGTAACGTCGGTGCCGGTGATACCCATACCCACGCCGATATCGGCTGATTTGATGGATGGAGCGTCGTTAACGCCGTCGCCTGTCATCGCGGTGACAAACCCGGCACCGCGCCACGCATTGACGATGCGGGTCTTATGCTCGGGCTGCACACGCGCATATACACTGATATTGCGGAATTCCTTTTCAAACTCCTCATCGCTCATTTCGTTCAACTCGGAGCCGGTGATGGCACGTGTGCCGTCATCCAGAATACCCAGTTCCTTGGCGATGGCGATAGCGGTATCCACGTGGTCACCCGTTATCATAATGGCACGGATACCGGCATCGCGGCACTCCACGATAGCATCCTTCACTTCGGGACGAACGGGATCGATCATACCCGACAAACCGATAAAGCACAGCTCATCTTCCAGCTCAGTCGGCTCATAGACGGTCGGAGCGGCATCCCAAAGGCGCTCGGCGCAGGCGAGAACACGCAGTGCACGGTCGGCCATTGCCTTGTTGGCCGCCATAATTTCTCGACGGTATTCTGCCGTCATCGGTACGGCTACGCCATCCTTCAGATAATGCGTACACTTGTCGATGATAACGTCCGGCGCACCCTTGGTGAACTGGATGAACGCACCGTCCTTCGGATGCACGGTGGACATCATCTTACGGCCGGAATCGAACGGTGCCTCACCGCAGCGGGGGAGAGCATCCTTCAGATCGGTCTTGGGCAGCCCCAGTTTATTGGCCCACACCACCAGCGCAGCCTCGGTCGGCTCGCCGGTCACGGTACCGTCTGCATCCAGCTCGGCATCGCTGCACAGTGCCATCGCGGTAGCCAGACGCTTTTCATCCTCGCCGTAGTGATCCACGACGGTCATCTTGTTCTGGGTCAGCGTACCTGTCTTGTCTGAGCAGATGATTTGTGCGCAGCCCAGCGTTTCCACAGCGGTCAGCTTGCGGATGATGGCGTTGCGCTTGGACATATTGGTAACACCGATGGAGAGCACCACCGTCACAACAGCGGCCAAGCCCTCGGGGATCGCGGCAACAGCCAGCGAAACGGCGACCATAAACGAATGCAGAGCCACTTCAAAGCTGAAGCCACCCGCGCGCAGCAGCTGCACGGCGAACACGATAATGCAAACGCCCAGCACAAGCCACGTCAGGATCTTGGACAACTGTGAGAGCTTGATCTGCAGCGGGGTCTTGCCTTCCTCAGCCTGCGCCAGAGCACCCGCGATCTTGCCCATCTCGGTATCCATACCCGTGCCGGTCACAACCACGGTACCACGGCCGTACACGACGGTACCGCCCATATACACCATATTTTTACGGTCGCCTAGCGGCACATCCTTCTGCCCATCGGACAGATTAATGAGATCGATGAACTTGGTTACCGGCACCGATTCACCGGTCAATGCGGCCTCCTCGACCTGCATACTGGCGCTTTCCAGAATACGGGCATCCGCAGGAACAGCGTCTCCGGCTTCCAGCAGCACGATATCACCGACCACCAGATCCTCGCTGTGGATGCTCACAATACGGCCGTCGCGCAGTACCTTTGAGGTAGCGGCGGACATTTCCTGCAGTGCCTCAATGGCCTTTTCCGCCTTGCTTTCCTGATACACACCCAGCACGGCGTTGATGATAACGACAGCCAGAATAATGATAACGTCCGTAAAGCTCTCGTTCTCCACCACAGCCAGCACACCGCTGATAGCAGCGGCGATCAGCAGGATGATGATCATCGGATCGGCCAACTGCTCCAGAAAGCGACGGATCAGGGATTTACCCGGGGCGGCATCCAGCTTGTTTTTGCCGTTTGCCTCCAATCGCTTTTCGGCTTCTGCCTGCGTCAGACCCTCGGAGGTGGAATCGACTTCCTTTAATACCGCGTCTGCATCTTCACAGTAAAATTTCATACCTATGCGCTCCTTTCGATTCCCGATACAAAGTATAGGATAGTTTCCCGAAGGTCAAACGAAAACCCGGGTACACCGTACAGTCATACCCGGGTCAGTTTGTGAAGGATAAGAGACCCGTGCAAGACCGATTATGGCGCACATAAGTCTCGCAAATGAAAGCAAGCCAGGCGGAATGCCAGGATGTTGACTTGCTACGTACCGAAGCACGTTTGCTACTCCCTTATGAAACTATAGCAAGTGTACCACACAATGTACGGAAATGTCAAGAATATCCAGTGTGAATAATTTGTTAAATTTAGCCGATAACTGTCACACTGCGGACAAAGTCATACTTGCCAAAAATTACGGAATATTGTATACTGTCGGTAAGGAGTGGTATCCATGGGGATGTATCGGGATAAGACGCGAGTTTTTTCGCTGAAAACGCGCTGGCTGTGGATGTACATACACATTGTACTGCCGCTGTTTCTGCTTTTCGGTACTTTCAGCGCAGTCAATGCGATATGGCAGCTGCACACCGATGCGTACGCATCGCTTCACAGCTACTTTGCTAAGGATACCGCTTATCAGGAGTTTATCGTATTACTGTATGTGCAGGAGGCGTTATATATCGTTACGGCTGTATTCAGCATCGTGCTGTTTGTGTGTATGCGCAAGCTGTTGTGGCTGTCGTATATTTTGAATGGGGCTTTTCTTGTATTCGTTGCGCTGTTGCTGGGATATGAAACGATGGTCAATTGCTGGCTGATCCTACCGCCGAGTTTAGTACTACTGATGGCCTTGGTGGTCGTCGGTACGGCTTGGGTATTGCCCAATGCGGTGTATTTTTATAAACGACGGGAGCTGTTTGCGACATCCTCACCTGACGGCGTTGCGATCACCGTCGAGGATCTGGGGTATACCGTCAATTTGCCGGCAGAGGAGCTGGCGGAACCCACCACAGAAGACCTCTGGCTTTGTCGTGGTTGCGGCTGCGAGCTGGTTCCCGAGGCAAAATTCTGTCACGAATGCGGTCGGGAAACGGGACCCGTAATCGAGCTGTGCAGTCAGTGCAGCGCCGAATTGCTTCCAAACGCCAAATTCTGCCGTATGTGTGGTGCCGAAGTAGTATAACCATAAAACAGAGCAGCCACCCCTGTCGGGTGGCTGCTCTGTTTTTACAATTCTATCTCTTGTGTGCGGTTCTTTGAATACCAGAGAGCTGTCCTCGCCTAATTCGGCGTTGTGCAGATCGGAAATGTGTACGATGCGATACTCGGCAAGCGGTCGCTGTACACAGAGATGGTGTTCAGCTCCAACGCAGTGTTGTCCCAAGCGATCCAGAAGATCAGTAATACCAGCGTTACACATAAACCGAGCCTCCGCTTGCGGTTCTTCGTTAAAACACCCCCGCCGTGCGCAGCAAAAAGGCAATGGTGAACACGGAAAAAGCCGATGCTAACGTTGTCCACACAACAAGCTGACCCGCCAGCGACACGTCACCGTCCATTTCCTGTGCCATCGGCACGCTGGATACCGCCACCGGTGTAGCGAACATCGCCACGAACGCGGCAAAATGAGCACCACTGAACTGTGACGAGAAGAACAGATACGCCGTGCCCACACCGAGAATCGGTACCACAACAACACGCATCAGTGTGCCGAAAATGATCTCACGCCTCAGCTCCCTTACCGCAGAAAATTCAAACTGCGCACCCAGCACCAGCAGTGCCAGCGGGGTCGCCATATCGGAAAGATAGCCCAGCACCGTATACACCGGCACTACATCCGTCAGGCGGAATGCAATGCCGTACCTGACAAATAAAGCGCGGATACCCAGCACGGCCACACCCACGGCGATGGCCTGGATCAGCGGGTTGTGCAGAATATCCAGCAAAATATGCGTGATGCTGTATTTTTCGCCGCGTTTGCCGCGAAAGACCGACAGACTGATGACCGCCAATACGTTGAACACGGGAATGACCGCCGCGGACAGTAAGGTAGCGATTATCACGCCGTCATCGCCGAACAGCGATTGCGCCAGTGGGATACCGATGAGCGCGTAGTTGGAACGAAACGCTCCCTGCAACAGCACGCCGCGGTATTCTCGCTTGCGCGCCACAGCGATCACGGCGGGGATGGACAGCAGGAAAATAGCCAACAGAACTGCCAGACAATACCCAATATATCCCAGGTTGATGCCGCCGATGCTTTCGATCTTATACACGTTCAGAAACAGCATCGCGGGCAGGAAGACCCGGAACACCAGCTTGTTCGCGGCTTTGGCAAAATCCGGGGTCATAAACCCGACTTTTTTCAGAATATAGCCGATAGCTACCGTGAATATAATGGGGGCTACGGCACTGACAGCAAATACCAATGAATCCATTCAGACAACGCTCCTTTTACACGAACGATTGTACACCGCTCGCCCACATCTGTCAATCGTTTTGCGCATAGATGTTGTCCGGGCGTGACACCCGCGTGCTTTTTAAATAATCGGTAGCCGTAGAGGCGGTGTCCGAGATCCCCGCGTTGCCGCAGGCGGCTTTGAAGGAGAACTTTGGTTGCTGTACTCACGGATAAGGTCGCGACCGACGTACTTCGCAGCGTTGTAGTCGGAATACTGGCTGTCATACAAGCAGAAGACGCCGTGATGGCGGGTGGTGAGCACCAAATAACCGACACCGGCGTCCTTGGCCTGACACACCAGACGCTCCGCGTCAAAATGCGAGGGGTTAAAGATATCCGCCAGCTTGGTGCACCCCTTATAGGGGATGTAATCGTATGGTATCGTGCATTCTCCCCGTTCGATCTGCGAATACAGACCGTAGTGCATAAAGATACCGACTTTCTTTTCGTTACGCCATTTTTCCTTGCGGGAAGCTATTGCTACAACTCCTTTTAGCATACTGAGTTCATTAAATAACAACATCGCGCAAAAGTTAATACTTTTGCGCGATGTTGCGTAAATCGGGTAGGTTATTTCAAAAAAGACTGAAAAAGACAAATTTATTCAAATAGCGGGGTGGAAAAATAGCGCTCCGCGGTATCGGGTAGTACCGTCACCACCGTTTTGCCCCGACCCAGCTTCTTCGCCAGACGGATGGCGGCGGCCACATTGGTACCGCTGCTGATGCCGCACATAATGCCCTCCTTGGCAGCCAAGCTCTTGGCGGTGCACAGAGCTTCTTCATCGTTGATGATGCATACGTCGTCGTAGATATCCTGATTGAGGATGGCGGGGATGATACCGTCGCCGATGCCCATCTGGATATGCGTGCCGATGGAGCCGCCCGAAAGGATGGCCGCATTTTCCGGCTCGACTGCCCAGATGGTGATATCGGGATTTTGCGCCTTTAGCGTTTCACCGATACCGGTGATGGTACCGCCGGTGCCGATGCCGGAGCAGAAGCCGTGAATGGGCGCACCTACCTGCTCCAGTATTTCCATACCCGTTGCAAACCGCTGGATCGCCGGGTTGGCGGGATTTTCAAACTGCTGCGGCACGAATACGTTGGGATCCTCGGCCTTCATTTTCAGAGCCAGATTCAGACATTCCTCAATGCATAGACCGATGTTGCCGGCGTCGTGTACCAGAATGACCTCCGCACCGTAATGCTGCACCAGCTTGCGGCGCTCCTCGCTGACCGAGTCGGGCATAATGATGCGCACCCGGTAGCCGCGTACAGCACCGACCAGTGCCAAGCCGATGCCCTGATTGCCGCTGGTCGGCTCCACGATAATCGTATTTTTACTCAGCAGGCCCTGCTTTTCTGCCTCAACGATCATATTGTAGGCGGTGCGGGTCTTGATAGAGCCGCCCACGTTCAGTCCCTCAAACTTGACGAGAATTTCCGCATCCTCCGGCTCGGTCATATGCTGAAGCCGGATCATCGGCGTATGCCCCAAGGCCTCCAGGATCGTATTGTAGATCATAACGTACACCCTCAAATCGGTAAAGTATTCCTATTTTACCACACTTTTCGTTTGTTGGCAACATTAGATTTTATGCGGCTCTGCGCATTACCATTCCACATCTGGTGGCGTTTCTGCGGTCGTGGTGCTCCCTGAACGCTTTTGACATTGACCAACTCAATGGTCGTTTCGTCCGGATCAGTACGAGCATCGTCGATCATACGGTCGATCTTTTCAGTAACTCTTTCTTCATTGTACTTCCTTCGGTTCGCCCACGATGGTGTACAGCTCCGCGCGGGTCTGTTCGGGATCGTAGGTGGAATAGCGTACGTTCAGAATATCACCCTCGCAGATCTCCTTACCGCCGTGTCTGTCCACCTCGGCATTGTGCTCGGCGGGATGCCGTACCGACAAAACGAACAAATTAGCCGGCCAGAAGATATCGCGGATCTGCCTGCCCACGGCAAACGCGTCCTTTTGCACCGTAACGTAGGTGTCAAACACCTTGGGCGTGTGTCCCTCATGCATCTTCTCCACACGATGCTCCAGCACGTTGTCGTTGATGGATTTCACATCAAAGACCTCGGTGATGATAAACGCCGTCGCCGCAGTAATGATGACGTACAGCAAATTATCGTAGCAGGACAAGGCCTCAATAGAGAAGAAGATGGCTGTCAGTGGGCTTTTCATCATTCCGGCGATGCAGGCGGTGATACCGAGCACCAGAATGATAACGTAATACTCGTGCCCCAGCCCGAAAGTCACTTCTGCAGCCTTGCCGAGCAGTGCCGATAACACCGCCCCGATAGCAAGCAATGGCAGGAAGATACCGCCGGTGACATTGTTGGAATTGGCACCAAGCGTCAGCGTGGAACGGATAAACAGTATCAGCACCAGCATATACACGGAGGGCGTGCCGTCAAACAATGAAAGGATCAGCTCGTGACCCGTTGAAACGAACGAGAAGGAGCACAATCCTAACATAAGCGTGACCGCAAAAATCGCAAACAGCTTATAGATCGGTTTTATTGCTTTTAGCTTATGGCTGAACAGAGTGGTGAGGGCTTGATAGTATTTTAAAAATAGTACGGCGAACAGCCCCACAACAAGACCCACCACCACGGGGATCCAGATGTCCTCGACGGACAGCGAGATTAGCACCCGCTTCGGGAACAGTGTGACGCTTACGCCGCACAACGGTGCGAGCCATTCGGAGGTCAGCATCGACGAGATCACCGAGGTGGCGGATACGATGATTATCATAGGAGAGATACGCTGATGCGCTTCCTCCACCGCAAACATAATACCCGAAATGGGTGCACCTGTCGCTACCGAAAACCCCGCACAGGCACCACCGGTCATCGAATACCGATCCCACGCGCGGTGGGTCTTGGCAAACGAAAACACACTGCCGCGACCGATGGCCGTACCCATCTGCACCGAGGGACCCTCGGTGCCCAGCGGCACACCCGTCAAAAACGTCGCCAGCGACAGCAAAAATGTACCGAAGAGATTGCGCAGCCAATGGAACGAGATCAGCCCGCGCAGGATACCAATGGAGGTGGGGATACCTCCGCCGCGGAGATTCGGGATCTTCTTATAGAAAAGCGCAAACACCAATGCCAGTCCCAGCAGGGCAATAGCCACCGCCGGGAGCCAGTAAAGATGCCCGCGCAGATAGTGATAGCCCTCCTCCGACCAGCGGATCATGTGCTTGGCGCACACCTTGTATACCGTCACGGTCACGGCGGTCAGAATGCCGGTGACCGAGCCGAACACCACGGCGGGGGAGATAAGATTGATAAGCTGTTGTAAATGATTGTGTTTCATAACCGACCCTGACTTCTTTGTGAATGATACTGTCTATTGTATCACCGCGCGACCGAATGGAAGCGGCCGTTGTGCGACAATTTTTTCTCCGCTTGGATACGCATATCACGGTTGGGCTCCACGGCGTACACGGTATAGCCACAGTTCAGCAGCTGTTCGGTGAATATGCCCGTGCCCGAGCCGATATCGGCAAACACACCGCTCGCGGGGATGTGCAGGGTATCCTGTAGATATGCGAAAAGCGCGGTAGCGTATTTCGGCCGCGCCTTGGCATACAGCTCACCTTTTCCGTCGAATCGCTTGGTGTTGGTCATCGTGTTATTCTCCTGCTTTTATGATGAAATTACGGCGTTCTTATTAAAAATATTTACTGGGATGGCGTCCTCTAAACACACCAATTATACCGATAATTATTTTCTTTTTCATATCACCACCGCCTTGGGTTTATTATATGCTTGTGTCAAATCAGGGACAAATCTACACCTTGGCTCCCTCTGACGAGGGTCGATTCCCTCACACTGTGAGGGAAATGTCACG
>CAYYDD010000025.1:0-20969 GCA_964470515.1 uncultured Eubacteriales bacterium
CCCCTAACGTAGTTATTATCCTACGTTAGGGGGTACTTTGTCTATTGTCCGGTTTCACCGGTTCAGTTCACTATGCGGGGGGATTTTTATTACGTAAGCACATTTACAAACGTCTGCGAATGTGATAAACTAATGGCATAATCGAAAAGGGTCGAATCCCTAATTGCCCATAGGGCGGCTTTTGGGCTATACCTTGTCGAGGGGAGGCGTTCGGATGAACTGGGCAATGGGGCTGCGCACCGTGGGTGCGGGGCTGAGTGCATTGATTGCGCTGTGGGGGCTGTTACCCGCCTTTACGGCCCGTTTGCACGCGGGTAGCATCACGATGCTGATCGTCGGTGCGCTGGGTGTGTTTGTCTGTATCCGTTTTACGACGGTGGCGGCGTTTGTCGGTCGGCTGTGGCAGCCGGTCGCCGGTCGCATACTGCTGATCGCCGTGGCGGTGATCGCGGCGGCACTTGTCGTGCTATTCGCGGTGGTATCCGTGATGATGGTGGGTGCGAACTTCAACGCACCGGATCGGCAGGCCACGCTTATCGTGCTCGGTGCCGGGTTGCGGGGTGATCAGCCGAGCAAAATTTTACGCGGTCGTCTGAACGCCACCGTGGAGTATATGGAGGCGCACCCGCAGGTCAAGTGTATCGTGTCCGGCGGTCAGGGCGCGGATGAAATCTGCACCGAGGCCTCGGTGATGCAGACGTATCTTTTGAACGCCGGTATCGCCTCCGAACGCATTTACGTGGAGGATAAGTCAGCCAGTACGTTTGAAAATATTAAATTTTCTAAGGAAATTATCGAAAAAAACGGCCTTTCTTCTCGAATTGCCGTCGTAACACAGGAGTTTCACCAGTACCGCGCACAGCAATTCGCCAAGACCGCAGGGTTTACCGAGGTCGGTGCGGTGACCGCTCACACCCCGTGGGAGCTGCTCGGCAGCTATTGGATCCGCGACTTTGCCGGTATCTGTCATATGGTCTTGCTCGGAACGTAAAAACAAATGGCATCGCTGCGCGATGCCATTTGTTTTTTTATAATCGGAACAGCTCGCGCAGGGTGGTGATGACGCTGTCGGTCTCGGTGGCATCACTGCCGGGCAACGTGCCGCGCATACGGTACGGATGCCCCACGGCGGATAGTAGCTCCGCGTCGTTCCAGCCGTCGCCGAAGGCGACCGCCTGCTGCGGCGGGATGCCGAGCTTCTCCATCAGCGTAACGGCGGCGTTGCCCTTATTGGCGCACGGCGCGACCAGCTCAGCGATGCCCGGCTCGCGGTACGCCAAGCGATAGTTGGGGCTTTCCGCAGGGATGCGGTCGGTAAACAGCTCCAGCTTTAACACCGGTTCCCCGATCTCATTGGGATTGGCGACGGGCTTGCCGACGGGCGCACCGCCCAAGCTGTACGCGGTCTCGCGCCCGTGAACGGTGACTTTTGGGTAGTTATTCAGCAGGGTCTTCACCGCCTTGGCGGGGATGGGGCGCTTGTGCAACACGAAATCGTGCCGACGGGTGAGCGCACCGTCCAGACAGATAAACACCAGCCGATGCGCCAATGCGCCGAACAGCGTGCGAAGTTGCGTATACGGTCGCCCGCTGGCGATCACCACAGTGACACCGCGATCGGTCAGCCGACGCAGCAGGTCGCACGCCTCCTCCGATATCGCGTTTTCACCGCGCGGCAACAGCGTGCCGTCCACATCACAAAATACCAGCCGCAACATACGCGGCACCTCCTTGTTTTTTGCTTATTTCATCGTGACGACCGTCACACCGGTCTCGCCCTCGCCGTAGGCACCCAAACGGAACGACTCCACACCGGGATAGCCCCGCAGGTGCGCCTGCACGGCGGCGCGAAGCGCACCGGTGCCCTTGCCGTGGATGATGGTGACGCGCTCCAGTCCGGAGAGACGGGCATCGTCCAGAAATTTATCGATCTCCAGCAGCGCTTCCTCGGTAGTCTGCCCGCGCAGGTCAAGCTCGGTTCGTGCCGAGCGCGAGGAACGGGACAGGTCACCCGATGCCCTCCGCACGCCTGCAGGTGTGGCAGTTTTGACCTTTTTATCTAAGAGCCGCAGCGATGCTACCGACACGCGCGTACGGATGATGCCCGCCTGCACCTCCACGTTGCCGGAGGCACCGGGCGGCGAGATCACCACGGCGGGCTTGTCGATATCCGTCAGCAGTACCTCATCACCCACCTGCAACGGGCGGGGGAGAGTATAGTTATCGCACCGTTTTTCGGTCACGGGATCGATATCGTCCTCCAGCTTGTTCAGCCGGTTGCGTAGCTGTGAACGAGCCGCAGCGGCCTTTTGTGAAAAGTCGGCTTCGTCCTTTTGACGGCGTAGCTTATCAAGCTCCTCCACCAGTGCCTCGGCATCCCGCCGCGCGCGCTCCACCAGACGCTTGGCTTGGTCGCGTGCCTCGGTCAGTTCCTTTTCGCGCAGACGGTCGAGCTCCTCCAAACGGTGCTCGGCCGTGGCTTTGACAGCTTCGGTCTCGGCAGCCATACGGCGGGAGGCGGTGAGCTGTTCCTCGAGTTCGCGCCGCTTTTCCTCCAATCCGACGACTACTTCCTCCAGACGGCGTTCGTCGCTGTCTACCAGCGAGCGGGCGTGCTGCACCACCGCGGCGGGCATACCCAGCCGCTCGGAAATGGCAAACGCATTGGAACGGCCGGGCACACCCACCAACAGACGGTAGGTCGGCCGCAGGGTGGCAACGTCAAACTCACAGCTCCCGTTTTCCACACCCGGCGTTTGCAGAGCATAGGCCTTCAACTCCGCGTAATGCGTCGTTGCCGCAATGTGTGCACCCTGCGCACGCAACTGCTCCAAGGTGGCGGTGGCGAGTGCCGCACCCTCGATGGGGTCGGTGCCCGCGCCCAGCTCGTCCAGCAGTACCAGACTGCGGTTGTGTGCCTCGTTCAGAATACGGATAATGTTGGTGGTGTGTGCCGAGAACGTAGACAGCGATTGCTCGATGGATTGCTCGTCACCGATATCCGCGAGCACGGTGCGGAACACCGAGAACGAGCTGCCGTCGCTGACCGGCGGCAACAGGCCGCACTGCACCATCAGGGTCAGCAGTCCTAACGTTTTAAGCGTCACCGTTTTACCGCCCGTGTTCGGACCGGTGATGACGAGGGTATCAAACGCAAAGCCAAGCTCCACGTCAATGGGGACGACACGGTCAGCCGCGATGAGCGGATGCCGCGCACGGCGCAGACGGATACATCCGTCCTCCGTCACCGCGGGGAGGGTGGCTTTCATCGCATAGGCAAGCCGCGCCTTGGAGAAGATCAGATCCAGCTCGATGAGTACGGCATAGTCCTGCAAAACGGCATCGGCAAACGAGCCGGCCTCGGCAGACAGCTCCTGAATGATACGTTCGATCTCCGCCGCCTCGCGGGATTCCCAGAGCTTCAGGTCGTTGTTGGCTTCCACGGCACCCATCGGCTCGATAAACACGGTAGCACCCGAGGCCGAGGTGTCGTGCACGAGACCCGGTACGTCACCGCGGTGCTCCGCCTTAACGGGGACGACAAAGCGTCCGCCGCGGATGGTGACCACCGGGTCCTGCAACAACTTTTGTGCGTTGGGAGAGTGGATGAGCTTATCCAGTTGCTCCCGCACGCGGGCGGAGGCCGCCCGCATACGTCGGCGGATATCTGCCAAGGCGGTGGAGGCGTGGTCGCTGACCTCTTCCTCCGACACAATGGCGGTGTGTATCTTATCCTCCAGATACTTGTTGGGAGAAAGCAGAGAAAATCGCTCGTCCAGACAGGTGGACACGCCCTCACAGTGCTGATGCCATTCCTTCAGGGAGCGGATAACGCGTAGCGTTCCCGCGATGCGCAACAGCTCGCCGAGTGACAGCGTCGCCCCTGCCTGCGCACGGCGCAGGGCATTGGACACGTTGGTTGCACCGCCGAACGAGGGTGCGCCGAACTTTGCCATCAGCATCACGGCGGCATTCGTTTCATCCAGCAGAGTACGCACCTCACTCGTAAACGGTGAGGGACGCAGTGCACGCGCGGCCTCGGCCGTATCGGTACACGTCGCCTGCGCGGCGAGCAGGTCTAAAATTTTATCCAGCTCCAATGACCGGTAATGCTTGTTCATAGAGACTCCTTAATGCTATGATAAAAATCTAAGGTATTAAACCCGCGACCGAGCTGTGTCAGCAAAAACCGCTCTGCAACGTCGCACAGTGCGGCGGCCTCGGCCTCGGGCAGTGAAAACGCAAAGCAGCGTTCAAAGGGCGCGTAAACGATGTGCCGCATCGCCGCCAGCACGGTGGGGGATACCGCTACTGCGGGAATGGTGCCGTGACACGTATCGCACAGCAGCACGCCCTGCAACGGCGAAAACCACGTGCCGCTCTCAGCGTTACAGCCGGCACACGCGGCAACGGCGGGCATATAGCCCGCCTGACGTAACAGCCGCAGCTCCGTTACGGCCTTGAGCATCGGTAATGGGCGCGAGCCCTCTGCCAGATAATGCAGTGAATTGAGCAGCAGGCGCAACGCTTCCTCGGCCGGCTCCTCCTGTGGGGCGAGCACGCCCGCCAATTCACAAAAATATTGCGCGAGAGCCAGCGTGTCCAACTGTTCCCGCACTTTAAAAAACACGTTGATGGACTCAGCATCGTCCACTATGTATTTTTCCCGCCCCTTGTACAGCGTCAGGCGGGAATAGCACAACAGATGCGTTGCCGAGCTGTTGCGGCTCTTTAAATTGCGCGCATCGCGCACCGAAGCACGGATCACCCCACAGTCGCGCGTCAGCGCGGTGACAAAGCGATCCGACTCACCGATATTGTTGTTTTCCCGCACGATCAGTGCGTCGGTGGTCAGCTTCATTGGCAGCTTCTCCGTTTTCTTCTGCGGCCACGCTGTTAGTGCCTGCGGTATACACGTCGATGCCGCAGTAACGCAGATAATCCTCAACCTTGCCGGTCTTTTGAAAGGTCGCCCACAGCTTTTCCTGATCCATACCGATCCCTCCACTCACAGTGTGAGCGAAGGGGCGGACGATTATGCGCGGTAACCGAAGGAATTTAATAGACCCTGACGGTTGCGCCAGTCCTCTTTTACCTTGACCCAGCATTGCAGATCAACGTGTGTGTTGAACAGCGACTCCATCTCCTGCCGCGCGGCGGAAGCAACGCTTTTGAGCATCGTGCCGCGCTTGCCGATGATGATGCCCTTGTGCGTATCGCGCTCGCAGAAGATCTCCGCGTCGATCTCTAAGATCGAGCCGCGGTCGTTCTCACGTTCCTCAAACCGTTCCACCACCACCGCCACGCCGTGCGGGATCTCCTCACGCAGCTGCAGCAGCATCTGCTCACGCAGAAGCTCTGCGGCAAGGATGCGGTCGGGCTGGTCACTGGTGGTATCCGCCGGGAAAAAATGCGGGCTGGGCAGTGCATAACGGGCCAGCTCCTTGCCCAGCAGCGAAATGCCCTCGCCGGTCAGTGCGGAAACGGGCAGGATCGCCTCAAACGGATACACCTGCCGCCACGCGTCGATACACGCGAGCAGTGACGATTTATCCGCCAGTGTGTCGAGCTTATTCAGCGCCAGCAGTACCGGCAGCTTTTGCGAACGAAAACGCTCTAGCAGTTCTTTTTCGGCATCACGCACCACCGTGGTGGGCTCCGCTACCAGAATGCCCGCATCCACACCGGATACCGCTTCGCCGATGGTTTGTATCATAAAGTCCCCCAAGCGGGTGCGAGGGCGGTGTGATCCGGGCGTATCCAGAAACACAAGCTGGGTGTCGTCCTTCGTCAGCACACCCATAATGCGGTTACGGGTGGTCTGGGGCTTGTCCGACACGATGGCCACCTTGCGGCCGACCAGCGCGTTGAGCAACGACGATTTTCCCACGTTCGGAATGCCGACGATGGCGATAAAGGCTGATTTGGTATCCGACATAGTTACCTCCACTTAGTGCGTCAGTTGTGGTTAAAAATAAACAACCACGCGGGCACGAAAGAAACGAGCAGTGCACAAGGCTGCCACCATTCCGTCTGCCAGCGTTTAAAGATCGCCAGCCAGATCTCCGGCTGTAAAAACAGGATAAGCCCCACAGCGAACGCTGCCACCGACAGCACGAGCACCGCTCCGGCGGCGAGATCCTTGGCTGCGCCGGACAGCGGATGCGGCTCGGCGGAAATGCGGTCTATCGTGCGTTCCAGTGCGCTGTTGAACAGCTCCGCGCACAGCACGGCCCCAAAGGTCAGGCACAGCACGGCCCATTCGGCACGGGACAGCGAAAAATACGGTGTAAACGCCAGCACGTAGGCGGTCACTGCCAGATGGAAGCGAAAATTCCGCTCGGTTCTGATACATAGCCACACGCCGCGCAGTGCCCAGCGAAAGCCGCGCCAAAAGACGCCGCGCTTACTCGCCGAGGACATAGCTGTTGATGCGGGACAGACCGATCTGGTCCATCACGGTCTCTTCCTTTTCCCGCATATGCACGGCCTCTAAGCCGCCGTTGACGTGATCGTAGCCGAGCAGATGGAACATCGAATGTACCGTCAGATAGCCGACCTCGCGGTTGAACGAATGGCCGAAATCCTCTGCCTGTTTTTGCGCCTGCTCCAGCGACAGCACGATGTTGCCGATGAGCTTTTCGCCGGTCTCGGGATTTACTTCAAATTGGCCGTTTTCGCCGAGCGGGAAAGACAGCACGTCGGTCGGAGCATCGAGGCCGCGCTGCTCCAGATTGATCTGATGGATCAGCTCGTTATCCACCAGCGTCACGTCCACCTGCGCTGAACCCTCCATACCCTCCAGATCCAGTACCGCGTGGCAGCAACGGCGAATAAGCATACGCAGTCCGGTGGGGATCTTTACCGTTTTTTGACGGTTTTCAATGTCTACCCGAATTTTTTTCAGCATTGCGTGTTCGCTTCCTTTCCTGCTTGGCTTTTTCGTAATCCTCATAAGCTTTAATGATGCGCTGTACCAGCTGGTGGCGCACCACGTCTTTTTGATTGAACGTACAAACGGCAACGTCCTCCACGTCCTTGAGGATGCGCATCACCTCGCGCAGACCGCTCCTTTTGCCGTCCGGCAGGTCGATCTGAGTGATATCGCCGGTGACGACCATCTTGGAATTGAAGCCCAGACGCGTCAGAAACATTTTCATCTGCTCCGGGGTGGTATTCTGCGCCTCATCGAGGATGACAAAGCAATCGTCCAGCGTGCGTCCGCGCATATACGCCAGCGGCGCGACCTCGATGTTGCCGCGGTCGAGATATTTCTGGTAGGTCTCGGTGCCGAGCATATCAAACAGCGCGTCGTACAGCGGGCGCAGGTACGGATCGACCTTAGATTGCAGGTCGCCCGGCAAAAAGCCGAGTTTTTCACCGGCCTCCACTGCGGGGCGGGTGAGGATGATGCGATTGACCTGCTTCGAACGGAACGCTTCCACCGCCATAGCGACGGCGAGGTACGTTTTTCCCGTACCGGCGGGGCCGATGCCCAGCACGATGGTGTTGCTGCGGATGGCCTCCACATATGCTTTTTGCCCCAACGTTTTCGGTTTAACGGGGCGGCCTTTAGAGGTGATACAGATGCTGTCGCCCGACAGTGCGGGTAGCTCCTGCTCCGCACCCTCGTTGACAAGCATCATCACGTACCGCACGTTCTGCTCTGTGAGCTGTTCGCCGCGACTGATGAGCTGTAGCAGACCGTGGATGGCGCGGGCCGCCCGCATCACATCCTCCGGCTCGCCGCTGACCTTGATATCACTGTCACGGCTGAGGATGCGCACGCGGTACTGTTGCTCCAGCAGGCGGATATTTTCATCAAAATTACCGAAAAGTGCGACCGCTTGTTCCATACGATCCACGTTGATAAGTTGTTCCACGCACAGCCCTCTTTTTGCTTTTTATGTTAGTATACCACAAAAAATCCGGCTTGTCACTAGCAAAATGTACAAAAAATCCGGGCAAAAGCGGGCGTTTCACCCAATCGGCACGGCAACGGTGAGCTCCTGCTTTCCGATGTAGACCGCAGTGAGTGTGACGCCCCGGTCGTCGGTTTTTATCTCAAGTGAACGGTTTTCTACCGTCAGCGTTTCACGCAATTCAGTTTCCACCGCGGCCAGCCTTTGCTCGGCAAGCGTCAACGCTTGCTCGGGGGTACGGATGATGAGGTCGGTTTCGGTGTACTGAAACCGCGTTACCGACAGTCCGATAGGCAGCGGCACGCCGTTGGCGGTCAGCGGATACTCTGTGGAAACGGCGGTCGGCTCGCCGAGCAGGTCGCCGCTCGCATACAACGGGATAGCCCAGCCGAACACGTTGAGCTGCGGGCGGGTGATCTCCCGCCCGGGTACGGTCACGTCCTCGGCCAGTGGCACGGTCACGGTGAGCGTGTGGGTGGTGCGGGCGATCACGCTGCCCGCAGCTTTTTTCAGTTGTGGTCCTACGGTGCTGTCCATCACGCCGCTGATAAGCAGATCCCCGCCGCGCACGGCATCGCCCGGGCGCACCATCGCCTGCCCGGTCACCGCGTCGACGCCGAGGATCACGCCGTCGCATACGGCCACCAGATTGGCAGGCGTGTTATCGGTCAGCGGCTCGGTATCGGTGCGTTCCTTGACCTCCACGGTGAGGATGCTGCCGGATTGATTGACCGTCAGCCACGTCAGCTCGGGAAGCTGTTGCAGGGTGGTCAACCGCAGGTCGGTGAGATCCACATCGCCAAACGACGCACCCTCCCGCACGCCCAGCGGCTCCAACACGGACAGTATCTCCCCGTCGCTCACGGTGCTGTTGCCTGCCACACGGATGACCCAGACGCGCGAGGATAACAGATGCAAAAGGATAAAAAAGACGATCAGCCCCGCGACCGGCCCGAGCCGCAGCCCTCGTCGGCGTAGCCAGAACGGCAGCCCGCGTTTTCCGCGTACACGCATCCGCACACATGCGCGGCGCGCAGCGGGGCGTAGCCGTCGGTAATCGGCGGCCGACGCACGGCACCACAGCGAGGCTTCGCGGCGTTGAACGTCCCACAGCGGTATTTGCAGTGCGGAGGCGGTGTTTAAAAACGTTTCCGGGTAGCCGCCCTCACATTCAATGAGGACGCAGCCGGCGATCCCAGACGGCAAAGCCATACCGCACCTCCTACAGAAACTCCACCGACGTGAGACGGCCGGTGATGACGGCGTGCTCCGGCGTCAGGCAGTGCATACACAGCTCCCGTCCCGTAAATCGCACGACCCCCATAGCGGTGCGCAAGCGGACGCGGTCCTCGTCACACTCTAAAATGCTTTGGCAACCCTCTATCAACACGCGGCGGTCGCCGGATAACTCGATACGCGGCGCGGTGGTCAGCACGCCGGTGGGCAGGTCTAAGGTGCTCTCGATGCGCTGGTACAGCGCTTGTTTGCGTTCGGATGCTTTCACGGAAACCCCCTCCTTGCTCACATCTTATGCGCCGCTGTCAGGAATAATGCGGCGCGGAGGCCTCGTAAGATGAAACGATAGGGGGAATGTACAATGACAAAACAGCGGTGGCAAACGGCGGTACTTGCCGGGGGGATCGTATGCGCGGCGGCGGCGTTGCTGTGGAGACCACAGGCGGTAGCGGGAGGCATCAGCCGGGGACTGTCGGTATGTGCGGACGTGCTGATCCCCTCACTGTTCCCTTTTTTGGTGCTCGGCGGGTTTTTGACGCGCTCCGGCGTGGCAGCCGCCGTGGGTCGGCGGCTGGAGTGGCTTACCAGGCGTGTTTTCGGTTTGCCCGGCTGCTGCGCGGCGGGAATACTGCTGGGGATGATCGGTGGCTATCCCGCAGGCGGCAACGTGGTCGGCGAGCTGATGCGCAACGGTCATATCACCCGCGAGGAGGGTCGCCGTATGCTGCGGTTTTGTGTCAACGGCGGGCCGGGCTTCGTCATCAGCGCGGTCGGCGCGGAATTGACGGGTAGCACTACCTTCGGCACGATCTTGTTTTTTGCCAATCTCGCGGCCTCGCTGGCGCTGGGGATGACGGGTGTCCCGCGTGAGGCCCGCCGCCGGACAGCGGTGCGGCGGCAAACAGCGGTATCGCTGCCGCCTGCTGCGGCACTGGTGGAATCTGTGACCGCCGCGTGCAGCTCGCTGCTGTCTATGTGCGGCTTTGTGCTGCTGTTTGCGGCGGTGCTGGCTTTGGTGGACGTATCCGGCATTGCGGCGGTACTCGGCGGTACACCGATGGGTGAAAGGCTGATCTCCGCACTCATCGCCTGCGTGCTGGAGGTCAGCTGCGGATGCACGGCGGCCGCGTCGCTCGGCGGTCATACGGCACTGCTTATCGGCTTTGCGGTGGGCTTCGGCGGGTTGTCGGTGCATTGTCAACTGGCCTCGTCGCTGCGCGGCTTGGGGCTGATGAACGGCGGTTTCTTTTTAGCGCGTCTGGCGCAGGGTGGATTGACGGCTGTACTGACACTGCTGTTGCTCAAATGGATCCCCATCACCCAGCCGGTCTGGGGTACGATGCAGCAACCTGTTGCCGAGGTCTCCTCCGGCTCGGCGGCGATGTCAGCGGCACTGCTTGTTCTCGGCGGCGTATGGATGCTCACAGTCGGCACAAAGCAAACAGAATAGCAACACAGCCGCGTGGCTTGCCTTGACAAAGGGGTGCGAAACCCGTATAATTGTAGTATTACGATACAAAGGAGAATCCCTATGCAGCAGTTAGCGCTTCCGAAGGCGGGCGAGACCGTGGCGGTGTTTCATACCAATCACGGCGATATCGCGGTGCGTCTGTTCCCCGAGCAGGCTCCGCAAACGGTGGAAAATTTTGTAACCCACGCGAAAAACGGGTATTATGACGGGCTGATCTTTCACCGCGTCATCAACGATTTTATGATCCAGGGTGGCGACCCCACCGGCACCGGCTGCGGCGGTGAGAGCATCTGGGGTCATCCGTTCAAGGATGAATTTTCTAAGGAGCTTCACAACCTGCGCGGTGCACTGTCGATGGCGAATGCCGGTCCCGGCACTAACGGCAGCCAGTTCTTCATCGTGCAGGCCAAGCAGGTGCACCCCTCGCTGATCGCGCAGATGGCCGAGCTGCGTGACTATTTCCCCGAAAGCGCTGAGCAGGCTTACCGTGAGGTCGGCGGTACCCCGCATCTGGACTATCACCACACGGTGTTCGGTCAGGTGTACGCGGGGCTGGACGTGGTGGATGAGATCGCGGCCGTGGCCACAGGTGCGCAGGATCGCCCGCGTGAGGACGTGGTCATCAACACTATCGAGGTAAAGGAATACGAAGGATGAAAGCAAAAAAGCTGAGAGCCCTTGTCGCCGTGCTGATACTGTGCCTATGCCTGTCGGCGTGCGGCCTCCGTGTGGCCGAGCCGGATGGCGGCAGCACCACGACGACCACCCGTACCACCGCTGCCGCCCGCGAGGAGGATGCCGTGACCGCCTACCCGGATGAGGTTGCCGGTTTCCAGACGGAAAAGCCCGAAAAAGGTGAGCAGATTGCTATTTTGCACACGGACAAGGGTGACATTTATGTGCGTCTGTTCCCCGAGGCAGCCCCCAAAGCGGTCAGCAATTTTATTGCGCTGGCCGAGGAGGGCTACTATAACGGGCTGACGTTCCATTACGTGCACCAGAATTTCATTATCCAGAGCGGTGACCCGACAGCCACCGGCACCGGCGGCGAGAGTGCCACGGGCGAACCGTTTGAGGATGAATTTGACACCAAGCTGTTAAATCTGTACGGTGCGTTGGCTATGGCTAGCGACGGTGAGGATGATAACGGCAGCCAGTTTTACATCAATCAGAAAAATGCCGATGCCTTCGGCGCACGGGAGACATACACCCCGGAATACCGTGAAAGCACGGCCAAGGCGATGTACGAGTCGGCACTGGAGCAGTTGACTGCGGAGGAGCTGGCTGATAAATACGGCATTGCCGGCTGGGAGGATTTCATCACAGAAACCTACGTTTACGATTGGATCCCCGAAGAGGTGTGGGAGGCCTACCTGAAAAACGGCGGCAACCTGCATCTGGACGGTGCGTTCCGCCGCAGCGGCGGGCATACGGTGTTCGGTCAGGTGTTTGAGGGGATGGACGTGGTGGAGGAGATCGCCAATGCGGTTACAGACTCCAACTACAAGCCGCTGGTTGATATCTGTATCAAGAGTGTAGAGATCACAACGTATCAAGGATAAAACAAGAAGCCCCGCAGAGGCACACTTCCTTACGGAGAGTGCCTCTGCGGGGCTTCTTTTTATAATAATTCATCTTCAACAACCAACACGTTGACACGGCCGGTGGTGTAGGTGCCGCCGTCGATGGCGATCACACCGTCGCCGCGAAAGATCACCGCTGTGTCCGGCTGAATGGTCGGATCAAAACGGCTACCGAAAAATGCGGGGAAGTGCCCGCATACCACGGTCTTGTCCGGCAGACGGTCGCACATGCCGACCATATCCGTCCACTTTGTCCAGCGCGCTGCTTGCCACTGTGCGGCGGAGGCTTCACGCCAGTTCGGGGCGACGTAGGGTCGCTCATCCCGCAATACGGTTGGCAGCCAGCCGTGAGTGAAAACATAATGCACGGTCTCAAAATAATCGCCGGTCTCCCCGATAAATTCCGTTATCCGATCCAGCGTGCGCTCCCGGCCTGAAAAGTCGATCTCGTCGGACGCACCGTCCAGCGCGTATTTCCCGAAGAATTCCACAACGGTCTCCAGCGTACCGTTGAGATAGTTGTGCGGCTTCAGCCGCCCGGTGCGGAACACCTCCAACAGCAGATCCTCGTGGTTGCCGCGCAGCAGCACCCGGTGCTTCAGCCGCTCAAAGTATTTCAGCACGCTGAGATTTTCCGTACCGCGGTCAAAATAATCGCCGCAGCAGATCAGTATGTGATCTTCATTTTCCGGGTCGAAGCGCGCTTCATCCAACGCCGCCTTCAGCGGGGTGTAATGGCCGTGTACATCCGACACGACGAAGAAGGTTTTGGATTTACTCATACGCCAAGTCCTTTATGTGTTTTGCGGTAATTCTATCAGTCTGCCAAACTCCGACAGGAGCACCGCCAGCCCGATAAACCGAAACATCGCCGGTGCCAAGTCGCCGTTCGTCCTCAGGCTGATAGCCTGACCGTCGAAATCAGCACCGAATCGGTCACAAAATCGACCGATATAATCGCGATAGGAGTGGAGTGAGCGGTCGGTCCAATAAAAGCTCTCAAAAATCTCTCCCTCCGTCTGCCCGTGGCAGTTGTCACTGATGCGCAGTGTCCCGTCATCCAGCGCTTCGATGCGGTAGGATACGGTGGTGGAGTTGAGGGAATAGGTCATCGCGATGCTCAGATACAGGCCGATATGCTCGTCGTATCTGCCTTGGATCCGGCGCTTTAGCTGATCGAGGAGGTCGCCGGCATCAAACGGCTCACCTACGGTGGCAAAGGTAAGGTCGGGATCACAATACAAGCCGTCCTCGCTCAATTCACCGTGATATAAGTCGGCATTGGCAACAAAAATCAGCGTTTGCAGATAATGGAAAAATGCGTGCGGCTGACTGAAGGCTCCGATGATGCCGTTGCTTTCCAGTGACAGATTTTTGCGGATCGCTTGCAGAACGGATGAGAACGCCGTGCCGGTATGCCGCTTTAACTGAGTGAGTGCGCACCCGTTGTCGCACACCGTATACACACCGCCCGTGCGGCGGATGGATAAGTGCAGTGCACCGTCCTGTGCAGCAAAGAAAAAGGGAAGTGTCAGTTCCAGCGTGTTATCGGCATACACGGTCGATGCCGAAGTCAGCAGTAATGTCGGAAGCTCCTCCGGGTCGATAAATTTTGCCGCGGGTCGCCAATCGCGTTTGGCGGCGGCCTCGTCGGCTTTGGTCTGCAGCCTTTGACGGAGAACGGCGATCTCACCGATCACAAAATCATAAATGTGAGCATCGACATCCTCCAAGGCATCGCGCACGGAAAACACGGTCCGATAAGATGGTGACGCTCCCAGCCGGTCGGGCGCATCCAAAGCCTGCACCGCCGTGAGGAACACCAGATCGGCGGTCAGTATATCCTTGCCGCGATAGGCGGTCTCCGTTTCCAAAAACGGCGTATAGGCGGCAAAAAAATCCGTGTCGTACCGCCGTAATTCTCCGGTCAGCCGTCGTTTGAGTATTCTGCCGGTGAGCGAGGCAGTTGAGCGGAACACCTGCTTATACAAATACCGCAGCCGCTCCTCCTCGTACATCTCGGGAAAGCGGTCGTTGTCGTACGGTGTCAGTCCGGTATAGGCGGTAGCACATAGCGCGGAAACGGCGACCAAAATGCAAGGTGCGGAAAGGTGTTTGACCCCGGCTTCTTCACCCAACTGTTTTGCCCGCGCGAGGAGCGTCGATAGCAAGGAGCTGTGTTTCATAGGATACCTCCGTTCGAGATTATTGTACTATGATGAGGCCGAAAAGTAAATGCTACATTAAAAACACAAGGCACTCTTTGCTACGGAGAGTGCCTTTCGTGTCTTTTATTTCAGCAGAGCTTCCACCGCGTCCACGGCGGGGGCGATCTCGTCACACACCACGCGCTCAATATCGCCACTGTCGCACAGCTTGGCCACCGTCGGATCAATGGGCAGCTTCGCCAGCAACGCAACGTTCATACGGCGGGCGGCTTCGTCCAGACCGTTTTCGTCGCCGAACAGCGCGATGCGCTTGTCGCAATCCGGACATACCAAATAGCTCATATTCTCCACCAAGCCCACCACGGGGATATTCAGCATATCCGCCATCGTCTTGGCCTTGCCGACCACCATCTGTACCAGCGACTGCGGCGTAGACACGACCACCGTCGCGTCCACCGGCAACGACTGATACACCGTCAGCGGCACATCACCGGTGCCGGGCGGCATATCGATGAACAGCACGTCAAGATCGCCCCAGACGACATCCGTCCAGAACTGCGTGACAGCACCCGCCAGCACGGGACCCCGCCACACTACGGGCTTGGTCTCATCCTCCAGTAGCAGATTGATGGACATAATTTTGATGCCCATATGCGTTTCCGCAGGCAGAATGCCGATCTCAGAGCCCTGCGCCTTCTGTGTGATACCGAAGGCGCGGGGAATGGACGGGCCGGTGATATCCGCGTCCAGCACGCCGACCTTGTAGCCGCGGCGCGCCATCATAACCGCCAGCAGGCAGGTGACGGAGGATTTACCCACGCCGCCCTTGCCGCTGCTGACAGCGACGACCTTTTTAATGTTACTGAATTCATTTTGCTTTGCGTGCAGATCCTTGCGCTCGCCGCAATCCTTGGAGCAGGAGCTGCAATTGTGCGTACATTCGCTCATATTCCAAACCTCCTATGGCACACTAAACGGGGCTCGTACAAACGAACCCCGTGATCTTCAAGCGTATTTTATGCGGAACGGCTGATGCGCTGCTGCGGCTTGGCGGTGATCTCCTTGTTCGCACCCTCAACGATGCCCTCGGATACCACCACCTGCTTGGTCGTTTTAAACAGAATGGACAGGTCGGCTTTCAGCGAATAGGACTTGGCGTACTGGGCGTCATACCGGGCCTTTTCACGGATGGTCACGGTATCGCGGCCGCTGACCTGTGCCAGACCCGTAATGCCGGGACGCACACGGTCGGCGCCGTTGCGGCGGCGCAGACGGATAAGGTCACGCTCGGATAGCACCACCGGACGGGGACCGACAAAGCTCATATCACCCTTCAGCACATTGATGAGCTGCGGTAGCTCGTCCAAGCTGGTCTTGCGGATGAAGTGACCCACGCGGGAGATATACTGCTCGGCGTTTTCCAGCTTGTGCGTGG
This sequence comes from uncultured Eubacteriales bacterium, assembly GCA_964470515.1. GTDB lineage: Bacteria > Bacillota > Clostridia > Oscillospirales > Acutalibacteraceae > RGIG3009. The sequence continues at coordinate 15,816 of CAYYDD010000025.1, forward strand.
CCACGTTGGCCGGGGCGTGCACGCTCATACTGCGGAACTTATAAATTCTGAAAGGAACACTGTACCGACCCATACGCTCCTGCACGAAGATGGGGGAGCCCTTGGTGTCAATCGCGACGACGATAGCGACCAACGCCATCACGGGAGATAACACAAGAATAGCAACAAAAGAAATGATAAGATCCAGAAACCGTTTGAACGAAGAATAGGCATTGTCAGTCTTGCTGCGATAAGACTGCGAAGACAGAGCAACAACCTCACGCATAACGGATTTCCTCCTTCCTGACTTGTCAAAAGAACACAGACAAAAACAAAACCGAAAAATCAGTGAATTCACATATTATTCGCAGGCAGCAATCGCATTGTACCACCGAACGTAAAAAAAAGCAAGTCTTTTTCAATGACCGCCCGGAAAGTCTGTGCGGCCGCCCACATTTTGACGGAAAAGCAACTCGCCTTTTGTGCAAGGTATCTAAAAATCAGCCCGTTTTTTCGTCTAATAAGACTTCCAAATTTAGAAAATTATTGTAAAACAGAAAAATTTTCTTGATTTTCCAGTGGTTCGACGGTGTAATTCGTCGAAAACAGTACCTATCAAGGACATACTAATGCGGGAGGCGATCGCACGGTGTACAGAGTTTTCAAACGGGCAGCCGACACCGTGCTGTCGCTGCTGCTTATTATAGTATTACTGCCGCTGCTGGCGGTCATACCGCTTATCATCCGCTTGGATACACCGGGCGGCGGGTTGTTTCGGCAATGGCGCGCGGGTCGCGGCGGGCGACCGTTCGTGATCTATAAATTCCGCACGATGCACGCAGATGCGCCGCACGATGTGGCCGCGGCCGAGCTGCACGACCCCGACCGCTACATCACCCGGGTCGGGCGGTTTTTGCGGCGCAGCAGCTTAGACGAGCTGCCGCAGCTGTTTAATGTATTAAAAGGGGATATGAGCTTTGTCGGCCCGCGTCCGGTGGTGCTCACCGAGCACGAGCTGCTGCGCCTGCGCCGCTTGAGCGGCGCCGATCGCGTGCGCCCCGGTATTACGGGGCTCGCGCAGGTCAGCGGCCGCGATACCGTAACGGTACCGGAAAAAGTGCGGTACGATACCCAGTACGCGCGTGAGCTGTCGCTGGGACTGGACGTGCGCATCGCCATAGCCACGGTGCATTGTGTTTTTACGGACAGACACGCAGCGCATCCTTTGTCATAGTATGAAACAGAAGCCCGCCCGTGCGGGCTTATCGACTGGAGGGATGACGATGGCAACGGTGAATGCACCGGTAAAATTCTTTTTGGGCGCGAACACGCCCACGGGGTTTGTGGGCTTTACAGACGAATTGTACGATGCCGACGGCGGGTGGCAGGCGTATCTTATCAAAAGCGGCCCGGGCACGGGCAAATCCTCGCTGATGCGGAAAATTTACGAGCGGGTGACAGCACTGTCGGTCGATGCGGAGGTGATCTGCTGTTCCTCCGATCCGTCGTCGCTGGACGGCGTGCTGTTCCCGCAATTAAAGCTGTGTATTCTGGACGCGACCGCGCCGCACGTGGTCGAGCCCAAATTCTGGGGCGCTGTGGAGCAACTCGTGCCGCTGTCGGTGTGTATGGACGAAAGCGTATTGCACGGGCAGGCGGCGGAGATCATGGCGGTCACGCGGAAAAATCAAGTGCTGCACGCACGCTGCCGCAAGTACATACACGCGGCGAGTGCCTTGCTCCGAGAAAATCGCCGTATCGGCGACGCGCTGCTGAACGTGGATAAGGTGCGCCGTCTGGCCGCCCGTCTGGCGGCGCAGGAATTCGGCGCGGGCGGCGGTGAGGGAAGGCTGACCCACCGCTTTCTCAGCGCTGTCACGCCCGAGGGGTTGGTCACCTTTTACGAAACGTTGCAAGCACTGTGTCCCCGCATTTATACGATCGAGGACGATCAGGGCGCCGCATCGCGGCTGCTGCTTGCGGAGCTCACACGGCACGCGCAGGCGGCGGGTGTGGACGGCATTGCATGTCCCTGCCCGTTAGCACCCGACGAGGGAGCGGAGCATCTGCTGTTTCCGTCGGTCGGGGTGGGCTTTACCACCTCGAACGTATTTCATAAAGCCGATTTCCCCGTTTACCGCCGCATCCACGCTACACGGTTTCTGGATACCGAGGCCTTGTGTGCCAAACGGCAACTGCAATCGTTCAACCGCCGTGCCGCGCGCGAGCTGCTGGAGCAGGCGAGAGAGCTGTCTGCCGAGGCGAAGGCGGTGCACGATACGATGGAGGCCTACAATATCGCCGCCATGGATTGGGAGCAGGCGAACGAAATGGGCGAGGCTGTTACCCAGGTCTTTGTCGATGCCGCCCGCCGTTACAAGGATTCTACTCTCTGAAAATCCACTCTACCCCCGCGATACCCGCGCCTTTTCATCGTAGATTGATTCTATCGCTTGTTTTGGGGTATACTGAGCACCGAAAGGAGCGATGACCCCATGACAAGAACGCGATTACGCGACCGGTTGCTGCCAACCTACACCCACGGCGAGGAACTGTTTCATATGATCTCTCACATCGTGGGCGGCGGTATCGGCATAGTAGCGCTGGTGCTGTGCGTGCTGGTTTCGGCACTCAAGGGCAACGTGTACGGTGTGGTCGGCGGTACTATCTATGGGGTGTCGCTCATCGCACTGTATACGATGTCCAGCGTGTATCACGGTCTGCGGCATCCTACTGCCAAAAAGGTGATGCAGGTGCTTGATCACTGTACCATCTACTTTTTGATCGCCGGAACATATACGCCTATTTTGTTCTGCGCTATCCGGCCGGTATCGCCCGGGTGGGCGTGGTCTCTGTTCGGTCTGGTGTGGGGCTTGGCCGCGCTTGCGACCGTGTTCACGGCTATCGATCTGAAAAAGTATGCCGTGTTCTCGATGTGCTGCTACATCGGTATGGGCTGGTGTGTGGTGCTCGCCGCGGACGTGGCCATCAAAGCCATCCCACTGCCCGGCCTGCTGCTGTTGCTCAGCGGCGGTATCGCCTATACCGTTGGTGCGGTGCTGTACGGGCTCGGCAAAAAACGGCGGTGGATGCATGCGCTGTTCCATCTGTTCGTCGTGGCGGGCAGCGTGTTGCAATTTCTGTGTATCATTCTGTATGTGCTGTAAACAAGACCCCGGACGGTTCGGTGTGAGCCGCCCGGGGCCATTTTATGCAACTGAAATTCGCGCCTATCAAAATCAGTGCCGTAGGGGAGTGGTGTCCCCTCCCGCTAATGAAAAAGGTAGGCGAAACGCTTCTCCTACACACCCGATCTTAATTTGTAACCTCGACGGACCACCACTGGTCGATCCTACGATGCTGGTTTTGGGCGTAGGGGCGGCTATCAGTCGCCCGTCGTCACCTGCACGTCCTCCACCGCGGAGACCTTATGCGATGAAATATCTCGCTTACGCTTGATGAGTTTTGGCGCACAGCGAATACGGGCGGTATGATCCCACGCCCTAAAAACGCGCCACCGACGCGTTTTCTTAACGGGCTTTCGATCCCCTTCGGCTCAAAAAAGAAAAATCATCGGCACCTACCGTAGATAACTCCAGTATAATATCCGAAAGAGGATCCTGATCTACAAGCGCATTATCCATATATCTCTTGTAAAATGAATCACAAGCAACGAACTATTTCAACGATTTGTCAATAATTCAACGATAACCTTGTTAATCAACGCTTATCAGTAATTTAACGATTTAGTGAAATCGTGCTGACGGACGGTGAAATCGAAACCTACGGCTTCGGTGAAATATTTTGCTTACGCAAAATGTGAAATGAAATCCACCCACGCCCGCAGGCATTTCATACGCCGCGGGCGTATTTCACATTGCGAAGCAATGTTTCACCCACCCGAAAGGGTGGATTTTGTTAAAAAAGACCTATATGAAACACGATAGACAAATAGTGATCTCGGTAGGTACTAACCGCCGTGATCTGAATTGGAGGCAGACAGCTTTAACAGTAGCAGAGGTGTATGAGCGCCTGCGTAATCCAATAAAAAGCATAGAGTCCTATGCTGATTATATGAAAATGAAAAAGGCTCAGCAGGACACTCTGAAGGACGTAGGCGGCTTTGTCGGCGGATCTCTCAGTAATCCGCACCGTAAGTCTAACAACGTAACCGGCAGGGACGTTATTACCTTTGACTTTGATAATATCCCCGGTTGGCAGACTGACGCGGTTGTGGCTAAGGTTGAGGAGTTGGGCTGTAGCTACTGCATCTACAGTACCCGTAAACGGGCTGTAACACCTAAGAATATATTTTTACGGCAATGTGCCGGATGAGTGCAGAGGAAATATAGTGAGGATTGCAGCCTATCAAGAAAAATCCCGTAATAAAACGGAGGGGCTTTGACGTGGGCGGCAGAGGTGCTTCAAGTGGTATGTCTGCAACAGGTAAACCCTATGGCTCAGAGTACCATACACTGCATCAGTCAGGTAATATCAAGTTTGTGGCGGTAAACGAAGGATCACCCACAGCCCCACTTGAAACAATGTCAAGAGGGCGCGTATATGTTACAGTGAGTGAGCCTGAGAACAAGCTAAAATCTATCTCTTTTTATGACCGTGAAAATAAACGGTTTAGGCAGATAGACTTAGATCACTACCACAAAATAAACGGCAAGGCAGAAAAGCCCCACGTACAGGCAGGTTACTACCATGACGGAGAGGCTTCAAAACCTACCGCAAAAGATAGCAAGCTGATTGACAAGGTGCTAAAAGCGTGGTATAATAATTTTAGGTTATGACCTTGAGAAGCACACAGTTACCCTCAAGCTCACTATTTTTAACCGCTGCATAGTTAGTATGGACGGTTACTATTTCGGCATTTGGGATCTTCGCCGGTGTACATTTGTTGATTAAGAGCTACACAGCGCAGTAATTAAAATGCTCTTAACTTAAATGCAAGAAGTGAAGAAACAAGTAAAATTTTGAGTTGTTTTCTTTAATTATTTCATAACTCAACAAATAAGAATTACCGCAGAGGGTTTATTTCCTCTGCGGTAATTCTATGTCGATTGCAAATACGGACTTGTACCACGTGATACAGAGTTCGTATCTATGCGTTATGGTGGACCCGAAGGGGATCGAACCCTCGAACCTCACGGATGCGAACCGTGCGCT
>CAYYDD010000026.1:0-20540 GCA_964470515.1 uncultured Eubacteriales bacterium
GATGGTACACCATCAGGGACTCGAACCCTGGACACCCTGATTAAGAGTCAGGTGCTCTACCAACTGAGCTAATGGTGCGTGTCAAACTGCTTGACTATAATACACTATCATCCGACACTTGTCAAGTGTAAATTTTAAAAATTTTCATCTTTTTTTTAAGCGACAGCCCGACGCAGCTCGGAACGGGTAATACAGCCCATCAGCAACATAAGCGCGACGTAGAAGCCGCACAAACATACGATGCCCAAAATCGTGAGTGCTATACCCGGCAGATCGCAAATAAAGGGCAGATGTGTCACAAACAAGGCGGCGGTGGCAGCGAGTGCGGCTCCCAGCGTCGGGCGAAGCACCCACCGTTCCCATGGCACCGACATCCCGGTCACCGTCAGCAGACGGCGAACGTTGAGGAACGAGGTCAACACGTTGCTGATGACCATAATGAGCAGAAAACCGCCCATACCCAACTGAGGCACCAGCAGCAGGATCAGCACGATGCGGATGGACGAATCCGCCACGCTGTATTTCAGCGAGCTGGTCTGCTGATTCAAGCCCTTGAGCATCCCGTCCACGATGCTTTCGGTGTACATAATGGGTGTCAGCGGCGCCAGCACCCGCAGATACAAGCTCACGTCTGTGCTGTTGTACAGCAGCAGCCCCAGCTCCCGTGAAAACACCAGAAACACCGTGCCGATCAGAATGGAGCTCAGTAGCGTGATGTGCAGTGCTTTACCTACCGCATTATTGATCTTTTCTTGCTTATGCAGTGCGTTCGCGGACGAGATCTCGGGGATAAGCAACGTAGACATTGCCGACAAAAAAGAAGCAGGGAAGAAGATGAGAGGCAGTGCCATCCCCTTGAGCGCACCGAATTCCGATAAGCCCCGAGCCTGCGATCCGCTGTAGGTTGCGATACTGTTCGGCACCAAAATGTTCTCGATGGTTCGCAGGGTAGTGTTGAGATATCTCCCCGCCGTGATCGGCGCGGCGATGGCCAGCACACTTTTGACGACAGAATGCACCGAGGCGGTCTGCCGCCCGGATAGTTCTTTTGTGACACGGCGGCGGTCCAACGCATATCCCAGAGCCAGACACCCGCACGATACCCATTCGGCCACCGTGTCGCCGATCATGACGGCCAGACACGCCATCGCAAGCCCCTGTTCGACAAAGCGGTCAATGAGCAACACGACGACCGCGATACGCACCGCCTGCTCGATGAGTTGTGCTCGGGAATTGCCCGCCACCCTCCGCCGCGCGATAAAATATCCCCGTAAGCAGGAGGATACGCCCATCGACGGCAGACTGAGCGACAGCATCCGCAGTGCGGGAACGGCTCGGATATCCTTGATCCAGTACACGCTGATGATTTCCGCACCCGCGTAGATGATGGCGGTAGAAGCCACACCGATGATGAGGCTCAGCAGTACCGACCGCCACAAAATACGCCGCACCGACCGTACCGTACCGCGTACCAGCTCATCCGCAACCAACCGCGTCACTGCCGTGGAGATGCCGGAGGTAGCAAAGGTGGCGCCGAGCACATAGATGGAGAATACCAGCTGATACAGACCCATACCCTCGGCGCCGATCTTGCCCGACATATACACGCGGAAAAACATTCCCACGGTGCGCAGGATGAGCGACGTCACCGTCAGGATCGCCGCGTTTTTGAGGAATACCGAATAGCGTTTAAACATGGTTATACCACGTGGCCAGATGATCCCAGAACGCGCGGTCCACCTCACCGGTCTGCGGGAATCCGCTCAATCCTTGCAGTTCCTTTACCCGCTCTGTAGTTGCGCCGTCATATTCTCCGTTTACCGTCAGCTGCTCCAGCTCATCGTATGCTTCGGTCAGCGTATTGAGCATCGCTTGCAGAATATAGATCAGACTCCCACGGTCTCCCGGCCGTATCACATACTGCGGCGCGGGAAATATCTGTACCGCCACGGCGTTTGATAACAGTGTCAGCGCGTCCAGATAATCGTGTACCAGCCGATTCCACGTAACGCTGTCCACCTTTCCCGTCACGGGCAGCCCGTTTGCCAACTGAAACTGCCGTACCGCCTCGGCGGTCTCCTCGCCGTAAATGCCGTCCACCGCCAGCTCGCGGTGATTGTTATCCACCAGCGCCAGTGTGCGCAGGTATTCCTGCAGCTCGCGGATATGATCGCGCCGCTGCCAATCTGTATATGTCATACCGTTTCCTCCTGCTGAAGCACGTAACCGGGATCCTGCCCGGGTTGCCGTTCCATTCCCACCGTCAGATCCTCGTATAGACTGGCGATACGGTTCCACGTCACAGCGCCTACTACGCCGTTGGGGGATAAGCCGAATTCCCGCTGAAATGCCTCCACCGCCGCCTGTGTTTGCTCGTCAAAGACACCCGTTACCGTCACTGCGGGAATCGAGGGATACGTCCCCGCGATCACCGCCAGATATTCCTGCAAAAAGGTCACGTATTGACCCGTGGCACCCAGCGTCAACGGATCACCGGGGTAGGGGGACACGCGGTTTTCCGGAAGCACCAGTGTGTCGATGATGCCGCGGTACGCACGGTACAGCTCCTCCCAGGTCTGCTGTCCGACGATACCGTCCTCTGTCAGTCCCACCGTACGCTGAAATGCCCGCACAGCGTTTGCGGTAGCCGCGTCAAACGTCCCCGTGACGGGGATGAACGGAACCGTGTCGTAAAAGTTGCCCACCACCTCCAGAAAGTACTGAATGACCCGCACCTCGTCGCCAGTGTCACCCTCACGCAGCAGCTCGGAAAACTGCTTGCGGATATCCTCCAGAGCAATGCCCTCGGAATCCAGCTCTGCCAACCGTTTCACACTGTTGTATAAAAAGGAGATGCGGTACCACGTTTCCTTGCCGATGATGCCGTCCTCGGTCACATTGAAAATGCGTTGGAACGCCCGCACTGCCGCTTCGGTCGAGGTGCCGAAAATGCCGTCCACGGTGTCGATCTTGGGGATAGCGGGATAATTGCGCGAAATGCGGTTGAGCTGAATTTGCTTGGTCAGCACATCGTTGCTGATATCACCCAACCGTAGCGGTGTACCGGGATACGACGGTAGGTTATTGGCGACCGGCGCGTCGTTGACGATCTCAATATCGTCGCCGAAATACCGCTCCAGTATCTCAATGGAATTCAGTCCCTGCTCTGCGAGTTGAACAGAGCCCCACTGCGACAGACCCTCGCACGTGGTGGTCGTTCCGTTGCAGTACTGTGTAAAATACGGCTCAATATTGCCTTCGCGCCGCACATAATCGTTAAAGATCTCATCCACGAGCTGGCTGATATTATCGAAAATATCGCGGTTTTGCACGTACGACTGATCGTATCGTGTCGAGTTGGTGATATCAAAGTTGTAGCCGCGGCTAGGATACCATTCTGTGTAAATGCGATTGAGCGCAAACGAGATCTGCGACAAAATGTTTGCGCGCAGCGCACTCACCGGCCACGTAGGGTAGATCTCGCTGGAGGCCACGTTTTTAATGTATTCGGGAAACGACACCGTCACATTCTGTGCTGCCTCATCGGGCGCACCCAGATGAACGGTGATGGTCTCCGGGATAAACGGTAGATCCGGCATGGGGCATCCTCCTTACAAATTATTGCGCGGCACGGTGAATTCCAGCTCGGTCGCATCGGGATCTTCAAATTCCGGCAGCGGAATCATCGACACGGGCAGCACCGTTTTAATACCTCCGTACAGCGGTACGCCGTTGTTGCGTACACGGTAATAATCGGGTGCCGATATCTGTATTTCATACGTGACCAGCGGAATGTTATCCGCCGGCTGCATTGTCAGAGCGGGGTCGGTCGCGGGTAGCAGCACAGGCTCAGTCAGGCCGCTGCTGTCGGTCAGTAGGATCTGCTGTACCTCCGGTTCGCCCTCGGTCTCTCTGCTGATAACGACCAGCGCGTTCGGGATCGGGGTCGCTTCATTCGCGGTGGTCACCCGCACCTGAAACGATGCGGTAAATGCCGCGTTTTCCATCGTTGAGGCATAGTCACCTGAGTTTTTCTCTTGCGTGATATTCCCCTGAAAGTTATCCGCCTCCGGAGGCATTTCCGATACGGTCATCGGTGCCGCGGCTACCGGGATCGCTTGCTGCCGCAGTCGCAGCAGCTCTTGCTCATACCGTTCCATCATCCTGCGGAAATCTTCGTTCATTGTGCTCACACCTTTCGTTGCTAATGTATATGAGGCATACCGTCCAAAAATGAACGCAGAAAAACCACCCTGCCGAATAACTCGGCAGGGTGGTGTAAAGGCTTATCTCTTTACGCTTTTTCAGCGATCTCACGGTGGCAACTTTCGCAGATATAGTGACCTTTGAACTCTGTCAGTTCTTCAGTTTGGCCGCAAAAGGCGCAGGACGGCTTGTACTTGCGCATCACGATGGCATCGCCTTCCAGTGAAAATTCCAGCTCATCCCGATCCTCGATACCCAGCGCACGGCGTAGTTCCATAGGCGGAACGATGCGGCCCAGGCTGTCAAGACGGCGAACGATACCAGTGGATTTCATACAACCCCCTCCTTCTTGAAGTTTCTTTTATTATATCACGGTTTCCAAAAAATGTCAAGAAAAAGGACGTTTTGTAAATAAATAAGAGGTTTTAAGGAAAACTGAAAGAAATCAGTTGAATACTTTTGCGAAAAATGGTATGATATACCGTAAGAATTTTTGATCGAGGTAAAGCGCTATGGGGTACAAACGCTGGACATATACGCAGCTGGATAAGGAGTTGGCAGGTGAGCTGTCTGCCGAATGCGGACTCGATCCGCTTTTGTGCCTGCTGCTGACCGGCCGCGGCATTACCGACGCGGGCGAGGCAATGGATTTTCTGGTGGGAAACGAGCTGTATTGCGATCCGTTTTCCTATATCGATATGGATGCAGCGGTCGACCGCGTTCAGCGCGCGATTGACGAGGGTGAAAGCATCGCTGTATACGGCGACTACGATGCCGACGGTATCACCGCCACCGTGCTGCTGTATTCGTATCTGTGCAGAAAAGGCGCCCGCGTTCAATATCGGTTGCCCCGCCGTGATGGTGAGGGCTACGGATTGCATTGTGAAAGCATCGACGAGCTGGCCAAAGCCGGCGTACAGCTCATCATCACCGTGGATAACGGTATTGCCGCGGCGGAAGAGGTAGCCTATGCGGCCTCTCTCGATATTGATGTTGTGGTCACCGACCACCATCATCCGCCTGAGATATTACCTCCGGCTGTGGCCGTGGTGGATCCGCATCGCAGGGATTGTCCCGGCGAATTTAAGGATCTCGCAGGCGTCGGCGTGGTTTTTCAGCTTGTGTGTGCACTGGAGGGCGATCCCGATCGTATGCTGGAAGAATACGGCGATCTGGTGGCGTTGGGTACGCTGGCTGATGTGATGCCTCTTCACGGTGACAACCGTGTACTGGTGCGGCGCGGCTTGCAGCGTATCAACCGACCCGACAGTCGCTTAGGTTTACGCCGTCTGCGGGAATACGGAGGTGCGGAACGTGCGATGAACGCTACCGGTGTAACCTTTACCATTGCCCCGCGCATCAACGCGGCAGGGCGTATGGGGGATCCGTACAAGGCGGCATTGCTGCTGCTCAGTGAGGATGAAGAGGAAGCCAGTGCGCTGGCCGGTGAGGTTCATCAGCTGAACAATGAGCGTCAAGTGACGGAAGCCGCTATCTTAAAAGAGCTGCTGATGAAGCTGGAGGGTAATGCCGAGGCGTTGTCACAGCGTGTGCTGGTGGTATGGGGCGAACAATGGCATCAGGGTGTGCTTGGTATCATTGCCTCCCGCTTATTGGAACGCTTCGGCAAGCCCTGCGTGGTACTGAGCGCGGATAACGGCATTGCCCGCGGCTCGGGTCGCAGCTTAAAAGGCTTTTCTCTGTATGAAGCATTGCACGCCTGTGACGATTGTCTGCTGGGCTACGGCGGGCACGAGCAGGCGGCCGGTCTTACTATTGAGGCGGCTCGCTTGGAGGAATTTCGCGAGCGTATCAACCGCTACGCCGCACAGACCGCACCGCGTATGCCGGTGGCGGAGCTGAATATGGATTGTCGTCTGCGTCCGGGGCAGATCACGCCGGGTATGCTTTCGGCACTGTCAGCACTGGAACCGGTGGGGACCGGCAATCCGCGTCCGGTATTCGGTCTGATGCGGATGACACTGGATCGTATCGAGCCGGTGGGCGGCGGCAAGCATTTGCGGTTGACGCTGTCCCGTGACGGCGCACGTGTGACGGCTATGAAGTTTTCTACGTTACCGGATGCGTTCCCGTATCGTGTTGGAGAAACAGTGGACCTGGCCGTGGTGCTGGATCGCAATGAATATCACGGTCAAGTCAGCGTATCTATTGTGGTGCGGGATATTCGCCATACCGGGCTGCCGCAGGAAGAGCTACTGGAGGCACTGGCTCAGTATGAAGAGGTGTTGCGCCGTGAATCGGCGGAAGCACGGTTACCGGATCGGGATCACATCGCCCGTGTATATCGCTTTATCAAACAGCGGCCGTATGCCGGTTCGGTGGAGGTGCTGTGCTTCCGCTTGAAGGCCGAGGATATGACCTGCACCGATATTTTACTTTCCTGCCGCATCCTGCGCGAAGCGGGATTGATAGAGTGGCGGGATCAGGGAGATACTGTATTTGCCGCTGTGCGGGAAACGACGGGTAAGACCGATCTTACCCAAACGGCGACTGCGCGCTACTTAACCAAAAGGGAGGAATGATCGTGGCGATTGAAGAGATCAAGCGTCAGGAGGACGCGATCGCCGCTTTGCGCGAAACGATCGGAGAAAACGAGAAAAATTACAATATGGATATGATCGACCGGGCGATCACGGTCGCTTGCGAGGCACACGCCGGTCAGCACCGCTATTCCGGCGGTGATTACGTGTGCCATCCGTTGCAGGTGGCGTGTATTCTGGTCGAGCTGGGTATGGATAACGACGCGGTTGTAGCTGCCGTTTTGCACGACGTGGTAGAGGATACCTCGGTTGAGCTGTCCCAGATCAGTCAGCAGTTCGGTGAGACTGTTGCCTTGCTTGTGGACGGCGTTACCAAGATCACGCAGATGCCGTTTTCCACCAAGGAGGAGCAGCAGGCGGAAAATGTGCGCAAAATGCTGATGGCGATGTCGCAGGATATCCGTGTCATCATCATCAAGCTGGCCGACCGTCTGCACAATATGCGTACCAATTCCGGTTGGGATCCGCAAAAACGCCGTGATAAGGCTAAGGAAACGCTGGATATTTACGCGCCTATCGCGCACCGTCTCGGCATCCGTGCCATCAAGGATGAGCTGGAGGATATCTCCATCCGTCTGCTGGATCCGATGGCGTGTCAGGAGATCGAGGAAAATTTGGATATGCACAGCGACGACCGCGCCGCCTTTTTGGCGGATATCCAGCAGCGTCTGCTGGAGCGTGTGCAGGAATACGGTCTCAAGCCGTATATCAGCGGCCGATTAAAGAGCATCACGGGCATTTACCGCAAAATGTATATGCAGGACCGTTCGTTTGACGAGATCTACGATATTTACGCTGTCCGCATTATTGTGGATACCGTCAACGACTGCTATAATGTGCTGGGTATCGTGCACGATCTGTTCCGCCCGATCCCCAATCGGTTTAAGGACTATATTTCCACACCCAAGAGCAATATGTACCAGTCGCTGCACACCACGGTTATCAGTCAGGAGAAGATCCCGTTTGAGGTGCAGATCCGCACGTGGGAAATGCACCATACCGCCGAATACGGTATCGCGGCGCATTGGAAATACAAGCTGGGCATTCAGAAAAAGGATCGCTTGGAGGATAAGGTGGCGTGGGTGCGTCAGTTTATCGAAAGCCAGCAGGATGTGGACGATGCCGAGGATATCGTGCGTTCTATCAAAACCGATTTGTCCTCAGACGACGTGTTCGTCTTCACGCCCCGCGGAAAGGTAGTCAATCTTCCGCGTGGAGCGACGGTTATCGACTTTGCCTATGCTATCCACTCCGAGGTGGGCAACCGTATGGTCGGTGCTAAGGTGGACGGCCGCATCGTGTCGATCGACTATCAGGTAAAGACGGGAGAGATCGTAGAGATACTCACGACCACCTCGCCTAACCACGGCCCCAGCCGCGATTGGCTGCAGATGGTCAAGACCAGTGAGGCGCGCAACAAGATTCGCGCGTGGTACAAGCGCGAGCGTCGGGAGGAGAATATCGAAAAGGGTCGTGAGGAGCTGGAGCGTGAGATGTCACGCAACTTCATCCGCCTGTCCGAGGAGGATATGCAGGAATTTCTGGCGGCTCAGGCCAAGCGTCAGCACTGTGCCACCATTGATGATTTCTACGCAGCCATCGGCTACGGCGGTATCTTATTATCCCGTCTGATCCCCCGTATGAAGGAGGAGGCGCAGAAATACGCGAAGAGTGAGCCGGTCACCCCGGAAACGCTGCCGCAACGTCTGCACCGCCATCACAACGGCGGTGTCATCATTGAAAATATGGATAACTGTCTGGTGAAATTCGCGCGGTGCTGCAATCCGGTACCGGGTGATAGCATCATCGGCTTTATTACGCGTGGTTACGGCGTGTCCATTCACCAGCGCGACTGCGTCAACGTTCCCAAGGATCCTGCGCATTGTGCGGAGCCCGAACGTTGGGTATCGGTGGAATGGGAGGATTCTGTGCGCGAGGAATTTAAGGCTGAGCTGCGTATCGAGGCCACCGATCGCATTGAGCTGTTGGCAGATATTACCGCACAACTGGCCGCGATGCACGTGATGATCTACGGTATGCAGGCGCGGGAAAGCCGTGACGGCAAGGCCGAAATGCTGATGACGGTGGGTGTCAACAGCGTGCAGCATCTCCAAGAGGTGATGACACGGCTGCGGCGTATCAGCGGCATCGTATCAGTGGAAAGAAGCGGAGCGTGATAGTATGAAAGCAGTTTTTCAACGGGTATATGATGCCTCTGTCACCGTAGAGGGACGCACCACCGGCTGTATCGGTGCCGGTGCACTCATTTTGCTCGGCGTACTGTGTGGGGACACCGAAGCACAGGCAACGCTCATGGCGCAGAAGATCGCCAATCTGCGGGTGTTTACCGATGCGCAGGATAAAATGAATCTGTCGCTTCTGGACGTCGGAGGCGAGGCACTGGTGGTGTCCAACTTTACGTTGGCCGCTAATTGCTCACACGGCCGCCGTCCGGAGTTCTTCGCGGCTGCCCGCCCTGAGCAGGCCCAGCCGCTGTATGAGCGGTTTATGGACGAGCTACGCACCCTCGGCATCCGTGTGGCATCGGGTGAATTCGGCGCAGATATGACGGTACGTATGAACGGCGAGGGGCCGGTAACGATCCTGCTGGACACCGCCGATTGGGAGAAAAAGCAGTGATCGCCGCGTATTACCCGGTGGGTACGCTACAGGCCAACTGCGTGTTGCTGTCGGACGGGAACGGTCATACGGTCGTGATCGATCCGGGCGATGAGATGCCCCGACTGCTTACGCATCTGCGTGCGCTTGGCGGCACGGTGGATGCTATTCTGCTCACCCACGCGCACTTCGATCATATGCTGGCGGCGCGTGAATTGCAGGAGACAACCGGTGCCCCGCTGCTCATGCACGAGGCGGACGAGCCCGCGCTGTCCGATGAATCGTTGAGCCTGATACCGGCGTACCGTCTGCCATACACACTAAAAGCCGAATGTTTGCTGCACGACGGAGATACTGTCACGGTGGGCAGGCTTACGCTTGAGGTGCTACACACGCCGGGTCACACGCCCGGCAGCTGCTGCTATCGCTGCGATGATCTGCTGATCTCGGGTGACACGCTGTTTGCCGGCAGTATGGGTCGCACCGATTTCCCGGGCGGCAACACGGCGGAGATGTTCCGTAGCCTCCAGCGGCTGAGCGAGCTGCCGGAAGCGATGCGCGTCATTCCCGGTCACGGCGAGGAGACCACAATCGGCTATGAATGCCGTTATAACCCCTTTATGAGGAAATAACTATGGTTTTAGTATTGCAAGGTCACACCTATCATTTTGAATTGCAGAATATCTGTCGCCTGTTTTTGCCGCGGGAAAAGATCGTCATCCTCGAAGCGGGGGAGGAATTCCCGTCCGGTGCCGTGGCGGTAACGCGTCTGGAACGCGGCACCGAGCAAACGATCCTTACCTGCCACCTGACATTGGATGATTTTGACAAGTGCCTGACGACCACGGTGCCGAACGGGCACCCCGAGTATCGCGATGAATGTGAGCTGGTACTGTGTGAGCTGTTGTATCGCTTATTCGTCAAGCTGTGCGGTATCACGCAGGACTGGGGCATCGTTACAGGTGTGCGTCCGGTCAAGCTGCTGCGCCGTCTGACGGCGGAGTGGGGTGAGGAACGGGCTGTCGCGTGGCTGCGTGACCGGTTGCTTGTCAGCGAGCACAAGCTCTCTTTGTGCCGCGATACACTGGCGGTGGAGAACGCGCTGCTTGCCTTGTCGCAGCCGGATTCGTTCAGCTTGTATGTGTCCGTTCCGTTTTGTCCTACGCGCTGTGATTATTGCTCATTCGTGTCACAGACTGTCACCCGCGCGGCCAAGCTGATGCCGGAATACGTTGAGCTACTGTCGCAGGAGCTGGCGTATACGGGTGCACTGGCACGTGAACTGGGGTTGCGTCTGGAAACGGTATATTTCGGCGGCGGCACGCCGACCACGCTGACTGCACCGCAGCTGCGGTTGCTGACCGAGAGCGTCGCGCAGAATTTCGATCTGTCCACGGTGCGGGAATACACGGTGGAGGCCGGTCGCCCCGATACCGTGACCGAAGAAAAATTGCGTGTGCTCAAGGCTGCGGGCGTGTCACGGATCAGCATCAATCCGCAAACACTGAACAACGCGGTGCTGACCCATATCGGGCGGCGGCATACGGTAGAGCAGTTCTATGAGGCGTTCGATATCGCGCGCCGCTGTGGTCACGCGAATATCAATACCGATCTGATCGCCGGTCTGCCCACCGATACGTATGATAGCTTCTGCAAAACGGTGGGCGGCATTTTATCGCTGTCACCCGAAAGCGTGACGGTGCATACGCTGTCTATGAAGCGTGCCGCCAATTTAACGTTGCAAAAGCGGGCGGATTACCGTGCCGCCGACGAAGCTGCCCGGATGGTATCGCACACCGCCCGTGTGCTACCTGAGGCAGGATATCGTTCCTATTATCTGTATCGGCAGAGCCGTACCGTCGGTAATCAGGAAAACGTCGGTTGGGCGCGTCCCGGCTGTGAAGGCTTATATAATGTATATATTATGGATGAGACGCATACCATTTTAGGTTGCGGTGCCGGTGCGGTGTCCAAATTAAAGCAGCCGGGCACTGATTATCTGGAGCGGGTGTTCAATTATAAGTTTCCGTATGAATACAATGCCGATCTGCAGGAGATGCTGAAACGGAAAGCTGCTGTTCGCACATTTTACGAAAAACTGAGAGGATGAGTTAGGTGTCTGTACCGCGTAGCCTGCACCGGCAACAGATCAGCGAACTCCTGCGTCTGGATCCGCATTGGCTGATCCGTAAAGAGGGAGAACGCTACGAAAAGGAAATACGCACGGTCGCCGCTCGTGTGGGAGCGATGCACGGCCGCTGTCTGGTGCTGCTGTCGGGTCCGTCTGCTTCGGGGAAGACTACCACGGCCTTCAAGCTGGAGCACCAGCTTCGTGCCCACGGACGGGAGGTGCATACCGTATCGCTGGATAACTTTTACCGCGGCTACGGCAAAGCACCGCGCTTGCCGGACGGCAGCTACGATTATGAGACGGTCGAGGCGCTGGATCTTCCGTTGCTCGAAGCGTGTATGCAGGAGTTAATCGCCGACGGCTGTACCCGGCTGCCGGTGTTCGATTTTCTGGTACACGCGCCCGCGACCGAGCGCGTAGAGCTTTGTATTCCCGAGGATTCCATCGTGATCTTCGAGGGGATCCACGCCCTGAATCCTCGGTTGCGTCAGCATTTACCGGCGGATAATTTGTTCAAGATCTTTATTAACGTGATGTCCTCCGTCAACGATGATGGTGGTGAACTGTTATCGGCGCGTGATATGCGTTTAGTACGCCGTTTGCTGCGCGACGTGCGTTTCCGCAACAGCTCACCGGATAACACCATGGATATGTGGCGGCAGGTCGTGCGCGGGGAGGATCTGTATCTGTTCCCGTATGTGGATACCGCTGATGCGGTGTTTGATACCACCCATGCCTATGAGCCGGCGATGCTGGGCGCTCAACTGCTTCCCCTGTTGCGGGAGATGCCCGCCGATAGCCGCTATATTGAAACGGCACAGCGCCTTATCGCTGCGTTATCCGAGTTTGAGCCACTGTCGGAACATCTGTTGCCCGACAATGCTCTCCTGCGGGAATTTATCGGTTAGGTCTTGTTTTTTGCGGTTGGATTTTTTATAATAGTGGTATAAATTGAAAAGGAGCGATATTTATGGCTGTGTTTGAAGATGTGTTGTCCCGTGCAAAATCCATTGCCAAGACGGCAGGAAGAAAAACGGAAGAGCTGGTAGAGCTGACCAAAACTCACGCACAGATCGGTGATCTGCGCCGCGAGATCGCGTCGCTGTACGAGGGCTTGGGTCGTCTGGTGTACGACAGCCGCCGTTCCGAGGAACCGGTGGATGATCTGATCGCGGCCTGCATCGAGGAACTTGATGAGCGCGAGACGGCACTGGCTCGTCTGGAAGAGCGCGTGATGCAGAGCAAAAATGTGATCCGTTGCAACAGCTGCGGTGCGTTCAACGCCAACGATGCGTCGTTCTGCAACCAGTGCGGCAGGAAGCTGGATTGATGAGTACGGAACGTGAGCAGGTGCAGCGCGCTACCGCTTATATTGAAGAGCGTGTCCGTTGCGCCGGTGTGCCGCTGGGGAACACGGCTATCGTGTTAGGCTCCGGACTGGGCTTTCTGGCCGAGCGTATGGAGAACGCGGAGCGCATCCCGTATGAAGAGATCCCCGGGTTCCCGGTGTCCACTGTGGCATCGCACGCGGGGATACTTAGTGTCGGTCAGCTGGCCGGTAAATCCGTGCTGGCGTTTTCCGGTCGTTTTCATTATTATGAGGGCTACGATTTCCGCACCGTTACCTTTTACGTAAGGGTGCTGTTCTGCTTGGGTGTGCGTACGCTGATCCTCACCAACGCCGCCGGAGGTATGAACGAGGCGTTTTGCCCGGGTGACCTGATGCTGATCAACGATCACATCAAGCTGTGTGCCGACAGCCCGGAGCGAGGCGAGGCCGATCCGTTCTTCGGCCAGCGCTTCTTTGATATGACGGAGACTTATGCACCGCGGCTGCGCGACGTTGCCAAGGCGGCGGCAAGGTCGCTGTCCATCCCGTTGCGCGAGGGTGTCTATTGCTTTATGGGCGGCCCGCAGTTTGAGACACCGGCGGAGATTCGTGCACTGCGGATGCTCGGCGGTGACGTGGTGGGTATGTCCACCGTGCCGGAGGCCATCGTCGCCTCCCGCTGCGGGATGGATATTCTGGGTATTTCGTGCGTGACCAATATGGCGGCGGGTATGGTTGCCGGTACGCACATCAACGATGACGAAGTGACCGAGGTCGCCGGGCGCACCTCCGGTCGGTTCAGTGCGCTCGTTTGCGATATTCTGGAACGTCTGGAAAGGGCGGAAGCGTAAATGCTGTTTGAAAAGATCGCCGTTCTGCTGGCTGACGGCACCTACTTACAAGATCAATACGTCGGGGTGCGCGACGGCCGCATCGTCTGGTTGTCGGACAAGCCGCCTGCCGAGGAACTCGGAGAGCGTATCCACGGATCGCATCGGTTGCTCGTTCCCGGCCTTGTCAATGCACATACCCACGTCGCGATGACGCTGATGCGCGGCTACGGCGAGGAATTGCCGTTGCAGTCGTGGCTGTTCGACCGCATCTTCCCGTTTGAGGACAAGCTGTCGGGCGAGGCGGTGTATTGGGGCAGTCTGCTCGGTATGGCTGAAATGCTGTCCACGGGCACGGTCTCCTTTACCGATATGTATTATTTCTGCGATGAGACGGCCAAAGCGGCATTGGAATGTGGCATCAAGGCCAATATTGGCCGCGGCATCTCTTGCTTTGATGAAAGCAAACGCTTTGCCGATCTGCCCGCTTATGCGGAACTGAAAGAGCTGATTCCGGCCTTTCACGGCGCGGGAGACGGTCGTGTACGCATCGACGTAGCGCCGCACGCCGAATATACTACCCGTCCCGATATCCTGCGGGATGCAGCGGAGATGGCGGGGGAGTATGGACTGCGTATGCAGATACACGTTTCCGAAACACAAAGCGAGCATCTGGAATGTGTCGGGCGCCACGGGATGACTCCTACAGCACTGTTGGAAAAGACCGGTATGCTGGCACATCCGCTGACAGTTGCCCACGGTGTCTGGCTGTCGGATGAGGATATGGACCGTCTGGTACGGCACGGTGCCACGGTAGCGCACTGTGCCAAGAGCAACCTGAAACTGGGTAGCGGTATCGCACAGACGGCAAAGTTGTTGCAAAAAGGTGTGGCCGTGGGGATCGGTACCGATTCCGCCGCCAGCAACAATACGCTGGATATGCTGGATGAAATGAAGACCGCCGGTCTGCTCGCCAAAGGTATCGCCCGCGACCCGGCGGCATTTCCCGCTGAAGCGGTGCTGTATTGCGGTACTCGCGCAGGTGCGCTGTCACAAGGGCGGCAGGACTGCGGTGATATCGCTGTGGGCTTTTGCGCTGATCTCGTGATGTTGGATGCCGATGCTGTTGGCTTGTGTCCGTCGCACGCGCCGCTTTCCAATCTGCTGTATGCGGCAGGTAGCCGCGCCGTGTGTATGACGGTGGTGGACGGTCGTGTTTTGTACAAAAACGGCGAGTTCCTGACGTTGGATATCGAGCGCGTACGGTATGAAACACAGCGTTGCACGGACAATATCTTAAAAATGTGAACAAATTTCGGTAAAATATGTCAAAAAATTCATTCGCCGTTTGGTGTTTTTGTCAAAAAATCAATGCTGACGCAATTTTTTTTCAAAAAGCTCTTGAAAAACGTCTTGAAGTGAGTTACAATACAATGTAGAGCTTGTCCACTACCGATTCTAAGCGGATTTTTCCGTTGGAATACAAAAATTTTGGAGGTTATTTACTTATGAACAAGGTTGAATTGGTTGCATCTGTTGCAGAAAAAGCTGGTTTGTCCAAGAAAGACGCCGAGAAGGCTGTCGCCGCTGTCCTGGAGTCCGTCGTCGCCGCTGTTGCGAAGGGCGAGGCTGTCCAATTGGTTGGTTTCGGTACGTTCGAGGCTCGTAAGCGCGAGGCTCGCATCGGTCTGAATCCCCAGACGAAGGAAAAGATCGAGATCGCTGCTACCACTGTGCCCGCTTTCAAGGCCGGCAAGGCGTTCAAAGACGCTGTTGCGAAATAAGTTACTGTTTGCGAAGCCGCCCGTTCTGCGGGCGGCTTTTCAATTTTCTGCGTTAGGAGTATCGTATGCGATTAGATAAATATCTCAAGGTCTCCCGTCTTATCAAACGGCGTACCGTGGCAAACGAAGCGTGTGATGCCGGTCGTGTGCTGGTGAACGATAAGGTGGCTCGCGCCTCGTACGACGTGAAGGTGGGGGACGTGCTGACCATTCAGTTCGGTACGCGTGAGTTAAAAGCCGAGATTCTCACCGTGCAGGAGACCGTGGCGAAAAACGACGCCGCACTGCTGTATAAATTATTGTAAAAAACAAGATGCCCGGCGGCATCTTGTTTTTGTATATTCGCCGTTCCCGTTTCATATAGTGTGGTACGGGAGGCGGTAGTATGAAGGAACAACCGAAACAGGAGACTCGCACGATGCCGCATCTGGTCAGCCTCAGCGACCGACGCGCACTGTCGGTATCCGGTGTGCAGGACGTGGACAGCTTTGACGAGATGACGGTGGTGATCTATACCGAGCTTGGCGAGCTTACTGTCAAAGGTACCGGGTTGCACATTAATCGCCTGAACGTCGAGACCGGCGATATGACAATGGAAGGAAACATTGAGTCACTGACCTATACGGAAGTGCACAGCCGTTCCGGCGGCTTTTTCGGGAAACTCTTTCGGTAACCGCTATGGGCTTTACGAACGCAGAACAGCTGCGTGAGCTGTTTTTATCCGGAGGTCTTGGCTTTTTGCTCGGTGCCTGGTACGATGTGTTTCGCATCCTTCGTCGGCTGCTGCATCCACGCAAGACGGCGGTCTTTTTGCAGGATCTTCTGTTTTTCGCCACCGCCGCCGTGGCGGTCTTTTTGTTCTCGTTAGCGATGACAGAGGGTACGGTGCGTTCGTACGTGCTCATCGGAGTGGCTGCTGGCTTTGCGGCATACCGTCATACGGTGGGGTATCTTTTGCTTCGAGCTGTCTGTGGCATACTTCGTCTGTTAAAACGGATTTATCGGCGGATATACTCCGCGCTTTCCGTACCGTTGGCGTGGTTTTTCGGTCACTTACGCGGTGTGATGGGAGCGCTGTGGGAAAAATGCGGAAAAGTTGCGAAAAAAAGCGGAAAAATTTTTAAAAAAGGCTTGCAACCCGTGGTGAAATTAGTGTATAATCATCGTGTGTAAATTTACGGAAAGGAGCTGTTGGTATGCGTGTCGTTAAGCCGAGGAAAAAGAGCCTTCTGCTACGCATCGCACTATTGGCTCTTTCTGTCTATGTCGTGATATCACTCGTACAGCTTCAGCTTCAGTTGGATGAAGGCCAGCAGCGGTTGGATAAGCTGAACGAGCAGTTGGATGAACAGTTGGATACCAACGTGGTGTTGCTGGATAAGCTGGATAGCTATGAGGAATATCTGGAGCAACAGGCGCGTAAGCAAGGGATGGCAAAACCGGGTGAGACCATTCTGGTCGAGATCCCGAGTGAATGATTTTCTAAGCAGTAGGGGGAACTCCGCAACATGGTTTTGGAAGTTGGCGCGTGTGTCGAGGGCAAGGTCACCGGCATCACAAAGTTCGGCGCGTTTGTCGAGCTGGAGGGCGGCAAAACGGGTATGGTGCATATCTCGGAGGTAGCACCGACGTATGTCAAGGAAATTCGGGATCACATTACCGAAGGGCAGCAGGTTAAGGTCAAGATTCTCAGCATCAGTGAGGACGGCAA
This sequence comes from uncultured Eubacteriales bacterium, assembly GCA_964470515.1. Classification (GTDB taxonomy): domain Bacteria; phylum Bacillota; class Clostridia; order Oscillospirales; family Acutalibacteraceae; genus RGIG3009. The sequence continues at coordinate 17,173 of CAYYDD010000026.1, forward strand.
GATTAGCCTCTCGATCAAAAAGGCAATGGATCCTCCACCGCGCACGAGCCGCAGTTCCGCGCCGCGGCGCACGTCTCCCGGCCGTCCAGGCGGCTTTGAATGGCAAGCCTCCCGTCCTGCGGAAAACGCCAGCTTCGAGGAAATGATGTCCCGCTTCAAGCAGACCAGCGACGAGAAAATGTCGGATCTGAAGCGTTCGCTGGACGGAAAGCACGGTGGCTTTATCCGCAAGCGTTCCTGAGCGGCTTACAGAGCGAACCGAAAACAGCCGTTGCCCACAGGCAACGGCGTTTTTTATAAACACACAGCGATGTTGAATAACGGGGGAATTATGGAACAGTTGACATATGCCGCGCCCTGCCTTTTTGGTGTTGAGGGGATCCTGGGCAACGAGTTGCGCCGTATGGGCGCGGAAGAGGTAACACCGCAAAACGGCAAGGTGCTGTTTTCGGGCGGTGCCGAGCTGTTGGCGCGTGCCAATATCAACAGCCGCTATGCGGAGCGCATCCAGCTACAGTTGGGTGCGTTTCGTGCTACCTCGTTTGAGGAGCTGTTTCAGGGTGTTCGCGCGTTGCCGTGGGAATGGTTTATTGCGGCAAAGGATGCTTTCCCGGTCAAGGGCTGGTCACTGAACTCCGTACTGCACAGCGTGCCGGATTGTCAATCCATCGTTAAAAAAGCCATTGTTGAGCGATTAAAGGCGCATTACGGTATCGGCTGGTTTGAGGAGACCGGGGCGACGGTGCAGGTGCAGTTCACCATTTTGAAGGATGAGGCGACGCTGCTGATCGACACCAGCGGAGCCGGCCTGCACAAGCGCGGCTATCGCCGTAACGCCGGCGGTGCGCCGCTCAAGGAAACGATGGCCGCGGCCATCGTGGACGTTACCCGTGCCCGGTTGGCCGAGCAGGTCGTCGACCCGTGCTGTGGCTCCGGTACACTGCTGATCGAGGCGGCACTGGCCGCCCGCCGTATGGCACCCGGTGCGCATCGGCGCTTTGCGGCGATGCAGTGGGGCTGGCTGTCTGAGGATATCTGGAAGCGAGAGCGCGAGCGTGCCGCCGAGCAGGTGCTGCACGACCGTTCGTTTACCGCACGTGGCGGTGACGTGGATGCCGAGGCGGTGCGCCTGACGACAGAGAATGCGATGAAAGCCGGTGTCGGCTGTCAGGTGCGTGCCGAGCAGCGCGATCTGCGTACCTTCCGCCCGGAGGGGGACAGCGGCATCGTTCTGTGCAACCCGCCGTACGGTGAGCGTTTGCTGGATGTGGAGACCGCGCGCAAGCTGTATCGTACGATGGGTGAGGTATTCGTATCGAAAAAGGGCTGGAGCTATGCTATTATCAGCCCGGATGAGACGTTTGAAGCGCAGTTCGGACGTAAGGCGGATAAACGGCGTAAGCTGTACAACGGAATGCTGAAATGTCAGTTGTATATGTATTACCGCTGATCGTGGAGGAAGGACCGATGAAACACATTTTCATTTTAAATCCTGCGGCGGGCAAGCATCAAACGGCGTTGGAGATCCTCCCAAAAATGGAAGCTTTTTTTGTAGCACATCCGATGGAGCATCAGTTCCATGTAACCTCGCGTCCCGGTGAGGCCACCGAGATCGCACAGCGCGAGTGTGCTGAGGGTGAGTGCCGTGTGTACGCCTGCGGCGGCGATGGCACGGTTCTGGAGGTGCTTAACGGTATGGCGGAGGCACCGCACGCCGAGCTTGCGTGCATCCCGTGCGGCTCCGGTAACGATTTTCTGCGCTTCTTGCCGGACGAGGAGCGTTTTCACGACCCCGTCGCACTGGTCTGCGGTACGGCACGTCCGATGGATGTGATCCGCTGTGATGATCGCTTGTCGCTGAATATGTGCTCGATGGGTATGGATGCTAACGTGGCTGATCGTATGGTGCGGTATAAGCACCTGCCGTTGGTGTCGGGCTCTATGGCGTATAATCTGGCTATCGTGCGCACCTTCTTCGGTCGATTGGGTCAGAAGCTGCGTATTATTATGGAAACCGAGCAAGGGCACGTGGAGCGCGAGGGTAGCTATCTGTTTGCGCTGGCCGCTAACGGTCAATACTACGGTGGCGGCTATCACGGCTCGCCGTTGTCACAGCCGGATGACGGTCTGCTGGATTTTGTACTGGTCAAGGATCTGAGCCACTTCGACGTGCTGCGTTTTCTGGGTAAGTACAAAAACGGCAATCATCTCGGTCTGTCGTGCTGTGAAACATTCCGCGGTACGCAGATGCGCGTGCTGGCCGAAACGCCTGCCGTAGTCACGGCCGACGGTGAGTGCCTCAGTACGACGGATGTGTCATTTTCCATCCTGCCGGGTGCCATTTCGTTCGTGTTTCCCGCAGACGTGGATGTACAAATGTTAAAAAATTGTAAAAAATCTGAATTTTCCCAAATAGGGTCTTGATTTTTTCGTAAAAACGGCTACAATAGTGTTAGCACTCCGTTGAGGCGAGTGCTAACACTATCTATAAATACTCGCAAGGAGGATAAGATTATGACGATCAAACCGTTGGCTGACCGTGTTGTCATCAAGATGGTCGAGGCTGAGGAGACCACGAAGAGTGGTATCATTCTCGCCGGCACTGCCAAGGAAAAGCCCCAGGTGGCGGAGGTCATCGCTGTGGGCCCCGGCGGCAATGTGGAGGGCAAAGAGGTCACGATGTATGTCAAGTGCGGTGATAAGGTCATCACCAGCAAGTATTCCGGCACGGAAGTGAAAATGGACGGCGAGGAATACACCATCGTCCGCCAGAGCGATATTCTGGCCATTGTGGAATAAGTGCTGATATTTAGGAGGAATGAGCTATGGCAAAGGAAATTCTGTTTGGCGAAGAAGCCCGCAAGGCTTTGCAGTCCGGTGTTGACCAGTTGGCAAACACCGTGAAGATCACGCTGGGACCCCGCGGTCGCAACGTGGTGCTGGATAAGAAGTACGGCGCTCCGCTGATCACCAACGACGGTGTGACCATCGCGAAGGAGATCGAGCTGGACAATGCGTTCGAGAATATGGGCGCACAACTGGTGAAGGAGGTCTCCACCAAGACCAACGATGTGGCCGGTGACGGTACCACCACCGCGACGCTGCTGGCGCAGGCTCTCATCCGTGAGGGTATGAAGAACGTGGCTGCCGGCGCTAACCCGATGGGCGTTAAGCGCGGCATCCAGAAGGCTGTGGATGCGGTCGTCTCCGAGGTCGCGAAGAATTCCAAGAAGGTGAGCGGCTCCGAAGATATTGCCAGTGCGGCGACTATTTCGGCCGGTGATGCGTTCATCGGTAAGCTGATCGCTGAGGCGATGGAGAAGGTCTCCGCCGACGGTGTTATCACGGTCGAGGAGTCCAAGACCGCC
>CAYYDD010000027.1:0-20445 GCA_964470515.1 uncultured Eubacteriales bacterium
GGAGGATTTTTCATCGCTAAAGCTTTTTTGAACCACGCGACTATCGCGTGGTTTTCGTTTACAAAAAGAGACGGGCGCCGAAGCGCCCGTCAAAGAGGAAAAATGTATGCTGTTTTTAGCCCTTCAGTGCCGTATCAATGATGGTCTGTACCTGCTTCTCGTATGCCTTCAGGGTCTTGGTAATATTCTCACCCTTGAGCGCAATGGTCGAAGCCAACGTCTTTCTCATTTTGTCCAGACTACCGGCAGAGCTCTTGAAGCCGTTTAGAGGCGCAATCAGGTTATCCCCGTCCATAATGGCACGCGAGAACTTGATGACCTCCGCAGGCATATACGACTCATCGAAGGTACCGCTCTGGTTGCACGTGGAGTCGTACTTCGCAAAGGTCAGCGCGAAGTTGCGGCCGTTCTCGTCCGTACCGTTACCGACACCGTAGCCCATCCACGCCCAGATCGCGTGCTTGCCGTCGCTGTTCGCAACCGGCACAGGCACACAGCCGAGATTGCTCTTCTGCTGCGCCTTGGAACCGAACGCGGAGTAGGTCTTTGCGTCCATCGCACGGGTCAGGGGGCCGTAGTAGTTCAAGCTACCCAGCAAGGCCGCCGTGGTACCGTTGAGGAACTGGTCACGACCGTGCTCATCGGGGTTGTTCGGGTCGGTCACGCGCTGCTGACCGAAGTTGTACTGCTGCAGCATCTGAAACGCCTTGTAGAGCTGCGAGTCGCCCAAATTCTGCACCAGCTTACCGGCGGAGTTCAGCTTCGCCAGGTCAGTGCCGTAGGAGTTGATGAACGTGTGATCATAGTAGGGCGAGATGGTGTTCATACCGTACAGACCCTTATCAACATCCTGAATATCGCTGAGCATTTCATACAGCTTTTCCCAGGACCACTTACCGGCGTTATACAGAGCCAGCGGATCCTCGTTGCCGTCATAGCCCGCATCCGAGAAGATCTTCTTGTTGTAATAGATGACCGCCGGCGTATTCAGATAGGCACCCGCCACGCAATAAATATTGCCGTTCAAGGAGAGAGCCTCCATCAGCGAGTAGGAGAAGCCGCCTTCGGTGACGGATTTTTCCGTCCACAGGTCAGCCGTGGTGATGTAATCGTTCAGCGGCATCATCACGTTAGCCGTGATCTGCGAGGGGTAATCGGTTCCGTACAAAAACACCAGATCGTAGGGCTCGGAGGCTGCCAACTGCGAAGCCAAGCCGGCCGAATATTCCGAGCCCGCCAAGCCACGAGCGTCAACCTTGCAGTTGTATTTCTTTTCAAAGTTCGCAATACGCTCCTTATTGCCATCCGACACCGTGGCACCGTAGTACGCGTAGGTGAAGGTCTCGCCTCCGAAGTTCATACCCTTCTCCAGCGGGGTCGTGCCCTCTTTAATGGTAATGGGCGCGCTGACCGACAGCTGACCGCTATCGTCGGCGGTAACACGCGTAGCGGTCGTAGCGTTCACGAGCGTCTTTTTCGTACGAACCGTCGTGGTGGTCTGCCCCTGCACCGTCGTGGTGGTCACGACGTTGCCGTCTTTATCGGTCACCGTGGTCGTGGTCGCATTGGGATCGGTGGTAGTCTCATCCCCCACCGGGTCAACGACATCTTCGTCGTTATTCACGGTGGTCGTCGTGACGGTACCGTCGGTGGTGGTCGTGACGTTGGTGTCGCCATTGCCCGAGCAGGCCACCAACGTCATCAGCAGGCAGGTTGCCAGCAACAGAGCCAATAAGCGTTTCACTTTCATAAACATCGCTCCTTTTTAATGTAATTAACCGTTTGCCCGACGCTTGCGGGTCGCCCAGAGGGCGACCGCGCAAGCGATCATCACAACAAGCATCAGAGCAGGCAGTGCCGAAGCACGCTCGCCGGTATCGGGGGTCCCCTCAGCACTGGGAATCTCAAGGTCATCGAAGTCAGGTAGCTCGACGCCCTCCAGCCAACCGGCCTCCTCGGCAATCGCCAAGGCATCCATCAGCAACACGTCGTAGGACGGCATACCGTACTCAGCCATCAGCTCAACGACGGCGACCTTTGCCTCGTAATCCATGCCGACAAACACGAGAGAGCTCAGCAGGATCTGCTCAAAGTTCGCTTCGGTGGCTTCCATAATAAGATCGCCGTTCTCATCCGTCAGATACAGATCGATGAAGACCACCGCCATATCCTCGGGATTCTCCGTGAGATACTCGGAAACCGCTTCCACCAGCTCCTCAAAGGTGGGCTGGCCGTTCTGCTTCAGCAACGCGTCGATCTCAGCCTGACGCTCCTCGCTCAGCAACGCCCAAACCTCCGTGCCCATCAGCACGTACTCGCAGCTGTACGCATCGAGCGTCTCCGGCATAATGGGATCGCCCCAGTCGTCGGTGCAGTAGTTGTTCCAGAAGTTATCCGCAGGCATATCGAATATGATTTCGGAACCCTCGTCACCTTCACTTCCGCCGATGCCATCGCCTTCACCGGTGCTGCTCTCGGGCGGCACGTAGCCGGTGGAAACGCCGCTCCATACGCGGATGTAATCCACTTCAAGCTGGTTCACGCTGGAACCACCCAAAATTAACGCAAGGAACTGATCGTTCATATAGGAGAATGCGCCTGTACCGTCCTCGGTCGCCGCATTAACCGACATCGGATTGGAGAACTCACCCTCGCCATAGGTCATACGGAAGTTCTCCACGCCATCCAGATAGCCGACCAGCAGATCGTCCGTCCACAGGAATGCGAGAGTATGCCACTCGGAATCGCCCAAGCCGTTCTTGTGGCGATACTCGCCGAGGGAGTGGTTAGCCAGTACGTTGCTGTTGTCAACGGTAACGCCGTCATCCGCATAGCCGCGAATCGTCTCGTGCAGCGTGACCGTGTAGTGACCCTCCGGATACTTATCGCTGACGCCCCAGTATTCCATCCAGTCCATTTCGATCCACTGCTTGGCATAGCTACCGGGGCCGGTCTCCATAATCTTTTCGGGCGAGAATGACCAGATAGCTGCGGCACCGTCTTTCTCCGCCTCGTCATCGTGGCTCGGGATACGCATACGGAACTCGAGATAGCCCTTATTGAAGGTAAAGCCGCGACCGGTATTCTCGTCGATGGTCGCCATACCGTAGTTGTACTTGGACACCTTGTTCTTGACGGTCAGGATACCGTCCTTGATCTCATAATCGTCGGGATCCAGCGTGGTATTGGCCCACGGACGGGTGATGTACCACTTGTAACCCGCCGAGCCGGTGCCCAGCGTATCGATCGTGTGCAGACTCTCAAACTCATCGTTGAAGATCAGCTCGGTGTAGCCGGCATTCTGCGCGATCGCAGGAATCTCAATAAATTCATCGTCCACGTGCAGACCGATCTGGAAATAGTCGTTATTACTATCATCCAGTTCAAGGATGGTCAGCGTGGAGTTGGCACACGCGGAGATCGTGTGATCGCCCTCAGTGGCCGTCCACGTACCCTCACTCTCAAGAGTGGCGGTACCACCGCTGGCAATTTTCTCCTCCGTAGTATAGGTGCACGTCTGCACGACCTTGCCGTCGACCGTTATGTCAGCCGCGAAGGTCGTACCGGCGGGGACAGGATCCTCACCCTGATTCCGCACCACGACGTAGAACTGTAGCTTCGTGCCGGGCTTGACCTGATGATCCTGCTCCAGATCCACATCAGCCATCCAGAAGATATCGTCAACGACCAGATCGATCAGCGTTGCGTTCTCCGACAGCAGCACGTAATCGAAGTACACCGGGCCATCGCCGCCGGCCAGCGTAAATGCCACCGTCGCGCTCGCGCTCACCGTCGCAGACGTAGTAAACTCATAGGTTCCGGTCGTCCAGACTGTGGACGCGGCCGCCGTCTCGTTGACCAGCTCGGTCGTGCCGTCGGTCAGCAGGATACCCGCAGTGCCCTTACCCGCATAACGGACGGACAGCGTGTACGTGGTATTCGGCTTGAGACCTGCAAAGGTCTGGCTCAGCTTACCGGCGGTCTCACCCTCGGCAGCCGCATTGATCTGACCGGCCGCCGTCTCCTTCACACCGACACCGTCTGCGACAGAGGCTGTACCCTCGGTCGTCCACGAGGTGTCGTTTTCAACATCAAAAGTACCGTTGGTGATCAGCACCTCGCCGCCGGACACGATGACCGTAGCAGATGCCTTCTTACCTTTCTTGGTCTCCGCCGTGATGATCGCCGTACCCTTACCGACGCCCGTGACGACACCGTACTCAACGGTCGCCACATTCTCGTCGCTGGAGGTCCAGATCAGGCCGTTGGTGTCGCCGTTGGCGGGGGTAGCCCCCACGCTCAGACCGGTCGTACGACCCGGCACCAAACGGATAGTGGTGCGATCCATAGCAATGGATTCCGCGTCCACGCCGCTGTAGTACATCTCGATGCGGACATTGTCGAGCACCATCGTGGCATCGGCACCCGAATTAATAACGATAGCAAAATCCCAACCGGTCTCCAGACTCAGGTTCGCCGAGGTCGTAAACACCTTCGAGGTGGTCTTCCATTCGCCTTCGCTGGCCTCGCAATACACCGTGCCAATGCCCAGGTTCTTGGACCACACGTTCACGACCTTTGCATCGGTAGCCTTGTAGTCAAACGAGACCTTATAGGTCGTGCCGGGCAGCACCGGGATTGCGCTCTTGTAGAAGATCTGAACGTTCGACTGACCCTCCACAAACTTGAGCGCCATACCCTTGGAGCCATCCACACCGACCCCGTCCACGATCCACTCTGATAAATCGTAACCGCTTACCTTATACAGCGACCAGTTGTTCGTTCCCAGCTCAAAGTCGCCGTTGTTCAGCACGTTGGCGTACTCGCTCACTTTCAGCGTGAGGGAGGCCGTCATCGGTTCGCCCTTTTCATTCTTCGAGGTTGCGGTAATGACCGCTTCGCCGCTCTTGGCGACCACAGTGATTGCACCCGTGACCGGATCGACGGTAGCAACCTCGGTGTTGCCGGAGGTGTAGGTTACGTCACCCGCGAAAGCACCGCTCGGCTGAGCCGTCACGCCCACCTGCGAGGTGGAGTCGGGAAGCACCGTCAGCGTGCCTGCGGGAGCCATCGTAATGCCGGTCGCCTCGGGCAGCTCCACAACAGAGATATTGTCAAGCTCTAACGCCGCCGAACCAGCCAGTGTGACAGTCGCCGCTTCCGTACCCGTTGTAAAGGTACGGGTCACTGTCGTCCAATCAGCCGACAACGTCGTTTTCACGTCGTCCTTATCGCCCGCGACCGCGCCGGCGACCGTGGTGGTCACGACCGCGCCGCGCGCCTTAAAGGTCAGCTTGTAGGATTTGTTCGCATTCAGCGTCAGATTGTTCAGCGTCAGTGCCGTATTCGCACCCAGCTTCAACACCTTGTTCTGACGGTCAGCGGAATCCACCGCCACCGTACCGACACCGCCGGTCACGACCGTTGCGGTATCCGTCTCAAAATCGCCGCCGCTGATGCGCTCGCCGTCCTCGGCGACCGTCACGGTCAGCGTATCGGTGACCTCATTGGCAAAGATCGCGTTATCCGCGTTCTTGACGGTAATGGTCGCGGTACCTGCGGCCACCGCCGTCACAACACCGTTGGCATCCACAGTCGCGACAGCCTCATCGCTGCTCGACCAAGTCAACGTACCGATCTTGGCACCCTTCGGGGTCGCGTTCACAACCGCCGTTTGCTTGGTGCCGGGTGCAAGATGCATAGCCTCTTCGGCCAGCTCAAAGGTGTCCGCGTCGCCCACGACCGTGATAACACGGCTCGCGGTCAGCGGCGTCCCATCGACCTTCGCCGTCGCGGTGATGGTGACCTCACCCTCCTTGTCGAGAGCCGCAGTCACGTTGCCGTCGGCATCCACGGTGGCCAGAGTCTCATCGCTCGAGGACCACTCAATAGAATCGACTTTGCTGCCGGCGGGCTCGTAGATCAGCTCCATCGGCTCGATCTGACCCTGCGCCAGATACAGCGGATCCTGCGACAGCGAGATGCCCGTCGCGGGGATTTGCTCGATCACGATATCGTCAACGTACGCGTCAGGAGCCTGACCGTTCAACCGAGAGGTGATCTCGGAATCAAGACCGCCGATCGCAAGTACGTTTCTGCTCTCGGAAATCGAGGATTTTGTAGTAAACACCTGCTCGAAGGTCGTCCATTCCTCGCTGCCGGTATTGTCCAGCACCACCCGCCAACCGCCACCGTTGGCCGACGTAGCAATGCCCGTGCCGATGTAGATGAGGAGATTCTTACCCTTCACTCGCATCGTCAGCTTGTAGGTAGAGTTGCCCTCAAGCCCCATATTATCATAGTAATACACACCGTTCTTATCGACCGTCGTAGCGGATTTGGTAATATGCAACACGTGGTTGCCCTGCTCTTCCTCGATGGCACCGGTCTTGATAATGCGCGTCCACGCCGCCAACTGCGGGTCGCTCTCAAAATCGCCGCCGAAGAGCAGATTGTCTTCGTCCATCGCGACCTCGGTCACCTTAACATCGTCGATATAGGTGCCCGCAGGTGCATACAGGCGCAACACATCGGTGTTATCAACGAAACTCGCCTTCGTTTTGATTACGTAGGCGATCTCCGTCCAGCCCGCCGTTGTATCAAACTTCTCACGGCAGTCGCTCACTGTATGATCGGGATTCGTGCGAACCCAAACGACATTTCCGCCGTAAGCTTTCAAGGATACTAAATAGGTCTTATCGGCCACCATACCCCATTTAGCAGCGTTGCTCTTGTTGCTCAACGCCGAGTTGATCTTCAGCACCTTATTTCCAGCGTTCAGTGGGTCGTCCACGATCTCCTGACCCGTCGTCCAGCCGGCAATGATCGCGCTGGTCTCGGTTCCCTCAAAATTCTCGGAAACCAAAACGTCGCCGGTCGCTGCCGAAGCAGGTAGAATCAGGCCGGAGATACCGCAGGAGATCAGCAGTGCCGCTGCCAATACCCACGCCAGCATCCGTTTCGTACATTGCTTCATACCTTGTTCCTCCTTAGCTCAAGTTCTGTTGGCTGCTACAGCCTCCCCGTTTCACAGCACACCGCAACCTTGCGTCTGTAAACCGCAAAGACCTTTGCTACTCATAGTAAATCAAAATTTTACGCAACAAGCAAGCATTTTACAAAAATACCAGAATTTACTTAATCTACCGCCGTGCGCCCCTGTTAATATACTATGAGCCGACAAGACCTGATATAACAAGTCTCATCATTATGCATTATAACTGCTTCTACGGCAGTTGTCAATAGGTTTTTTGTTCAATCTTATCTGTTGATGGTCATAAAATTTTTATTCTCATCTTGCGACTTCGAGACCGCACGGTGGACTCAGCGGATTTTTACAAAACCAAAACAAATCAACTCCGGCAGGGCAGCGGTACGGCATTGGCCAGATCCTTTTGTCCGCTTCTCCGACATTTCCCCAATGAGGGAATACCCTCCATATCCCGCCAAAAAACTCGCCAACCCGAATCGGCACCGCAGGGGAGGAGTCTCCCTTGCACACCTGATTTCGATTTGTACACCCACGGCCATAAATGGTCGCCCCTACGGTCTAAGTTTGCCATTGTCTAACGTCTGTCGTCTGTCGTCTAAAAGCTAAAAGCGGAGAAGCCGCAACTTCTCCGCTTTACGTTTTGCTTCAGCGCTTATTTCGTGAGCTCGATGATCGCCATCTCAGCGGCATCGCCGCGGCGGGCACCGATCTTGATGATGCGGGTGTAACCGCCGTTCACGCCCTCAAACTTCGGCGCGATCTCATCAAACAGCTTCTTGCAAACGCTTTCCTTGGTCACGAACGAGAACACCAGACGCTTGTTAGCCAGCGTGGGATTCTTCGCAATCGTAATCATCTTTTCCGTCATGGAACGCACTTCCTTGGCGCGGGTAACGGTCGTCTCGATGCGACCTTTTTCCAGCAGGAAGGTCACCATTGCTCTCAACATCGCCATACGCGAAGCGGTGGGTCTGCCGAGCTTACGGGTTCCGGGCATATGGATTCACTCCTCTTCAGAATTCAGTCGAATGTCGTTATTCCTCGTCGGCGCGCAGAGCAAAGCCCAGCGATGCCAGTTTGTTGATAACCTCTTCCAGCGATTTACGGCCGAGGTTACGCACCTTCATCATATCGTCCTCGGTCTTATTGATCAGATCCTCGACGGTGTTGATGCCGGCACGCTTCAGGCAGTTAAACGACCGAACGGAGAGATCCAGCTCTTCGATGGTCATTTCCAGTGCCTTTTCCTTGCCCTTGTCGTCCTTCTCCACCATAATGGAGTCGCCGGCGAAAGTCTCACCGGAGAGATCCACAAACAGCTGCAGGTGATCGGTGATGATCTTGGCTGCCAGCGAGACCGCCTCCTGCGCCGAAATGGTGCCGTTCGTCCAGACTTCCAGGCACAGCTTGTCGTAGTCCGTGATCTGACCCACACGCGTATTGCTCACCGTGTAGTTGACCTTGACCACCGGCGTGTAGATGGAGTCCACCGGGATCACGCCGATGACCGGCTGCATGAGCTGCTTGTTGCGCTCGGCCGGCACGTAGCCACGACCCTTGTCCAGCGTGATCTCCATGAACAGACGACCACCCTCCGCCAACGTGGCAACGTGGGTATCGGGCTGCAGAATCTCAACCTCGCTGTCGCACTTGATGGAGCTCGCCGTGACCTCACAGGGGCCTTCGGCCTCGATGTAAACGGTCTTGGGACCGTCGCCGTTGATCTTGAGTACCAGATCCTTGACGTTCAGAACGATCTCGGTAACGTCCTCACGCACACCTTCGATGGTGGAGAACTCGTGCAATACGCCGTCGATCTTGATCGACGTGACGGCCACGCCCGGCAGAGAGGAAAGCAACACACGGCGCAGGCTGTTGCCGAGCGTGGTGCCGTAGCCTCTCTCCAGCGGCTCTACGACAAACTTGCCGTATGTACCGTCGGTCGCGAGATCCAGAGCTTCAATGCGGGGCTTTTCAATCTCAATCATTCAAAACCCTCCTTATATTCAATGGGAGGCTCGCCGCCCTCAGGCGGCGGCGCCATCCGTGATGTTGTCGGAAGCGTCGCTTACGCGGCGCAGCAGATCACTTCGAGTACAACTCGACGATCAGCGTCTCCTCGACCGGCAGATCGATATCCTCGCGGTTCGGGACAGCCAAGATCTTGGCCTCCCACGCCTCGCGGTTCAGATCCAGCCACTTGGGGATCGGGCGGGAGCTGTTTGCCTCGGAGATCGCCTTCATCTTGTCCAGAGAACGGCTGTTCTCGTTGACCGCCACGACCTGACCGACCTTCGTCAGATAGGAGGGGATGTTCACCTTGCGGCCGTTGACCGTAAAGTGACCCTGCGATACCAGCTGACGTGCTTCCGCACGCGAGCTGGCGAGACCCAGACGGTACACAACGTTATCCAGACGGGACTCGAGCAGGCGGAGCAGGTTTTCACCCGTCACGCCCTGCATTTTGGTCGCCATCTCAAAATAGTGATGGAACTGACCCTCCAGAACGCCATAGTAGCGTCTGACATATTGCTTGGTACGCAGCTGCTTGCCGTACTCGGAAACCTTGCGGTTGCGAGCCTGGCCGTGCTGACCGGGGGCGTATGCCCGACGGCTGACAGCACACTTCGCAGTGTAGCAGCGCTCACCCTTTAAAAACAATTTCTGTCCTTCGCGGCGGCAAAGTCTGCACACCGCACCGGTATATCTTGCCATAGTGGTTGCACCTCCTGCTTTCTCGTGTTATACGCGTCTTCTCTTGGGAGGACGGCATCCGTTGTGCGGAACCGGGGTCACGTCTTTGATCATCGTGACATCCAGACCGGCGGTCTGCAACGCACGGATCGCAGCCTCGCGACCGGCGCCGGGACCCTTCACATACACCTCGACGGTCTTCAGACCGTGCTCCATCGCCGCTTTCGCAGCGGTCTCCGCAGCCGTCTGAGCGGCAAACGGGGTGGACTTCCGCGAGCCGCGGAAGCCGAGCTCACCGGCACTCGCCCAGGACAGCGCGTTGCCCTGCGTATCCGTAATGGTCACGATCGTATTGTTGAACGTGGACTGGATATGTGCGGCGCCACGCTCAATATTCTTACGTTCCTTGCGGCGGACAGTACCTTTTTTCGCCGTTGTCTTTGCAGCAGCCATTCTCAATATCCCTCCTGCTTACTTCTTCTTGTTCGCGATGGTCTTCTTCGGACCCTTACGGGTACGCGCATTGGTCTTGGAGCGCTGGCCGCGCACCGGCAGACCCTTACGATGACGAAGACCGCGATAGCTACCGATTTCGATCAGGCGCTTGATATCGAACGCGATATCACGGCGCAGGTCGCCTTCCACCACGCAGTTGTGGTCGATGTACTCACGCAGCTTCGAGACTTCGTCCTCCGTCAGATCCCGCACACGGGTGTCCGGGTTGACACCGGAAGCTGCCAAAATGTCGTTTGCAGTCTTACGGCCGATACCGTAGATGTAGGTCAGACCGATCTCCACGCGCTTATCGCGGGGCAGGTCGACACCAGCAATACGTGCCATAAAATATCCTTCCTTTCGGTTTTGCCGCCGTTGGCGGCTTCAGTCGGCGTCAGCCCTGACGCTGCTTATGCTTGGGGTTCTCGCAGATGACCATGATGCGGCCCTTGCGCTTGATGATCTTGCATTTTTCGCAGATTTTCTTGACAGAAGGTCTGACTTTCATGAAAACTACCTCCTTATTATGCTTTCACCGTTTGTGGTCTTCGGACCCGCGTTTTTCGGCGACTCCCGACCTTACTTCGTTCTCCACGTGATCCGGCCCTTAGTCAGATCGTACGGAGACATTTCCACTGTTACCTTATCACCCGGCAGAATACGGATGAAGTTCATCCGCAGCTTGCCGGAGATGTGTGCGAGGATCTGATGGCCATTGGGAAGCTCCACCTGAAACTGAGCGTTCGGCAGTGCCTCGACCACGACACCCTCCAGTTCGATAACGTCCGCTTTGGACATACTGGTTCCTCCCTCTCGTTACGGCATGGTCAATATTACCGGGCCGTCTTGCGTGATGGCAACCGTGTGCTCAAAGTGAGCAGACAGCTTGCCGTCCTGTGTGACCGTCGTCCATCCGTCCTTCAGGATCCGGACCTCCGGACCACCCATATTGATCATAGGTTCAATGGCTAAGGTCATACCCGGCAACAGCCGCTGGCCGCGACCGGGAGTACCGAAGTTGGGGACGCTGGGGTCTTCGTGCAGATTCGTGCCTACTCCGTGGCCGACAAATTGCCGTACGACCGAGTAACCACGCATCTCGACATACCGTTGCACGGCCGCACCGATATCGCCGATGCGATTGCCGACCGTCGCTTGCTCGATGCCTTCATACAGGCTCTCCCGCGTGGCTGTCAGCAACCCCTCCGCCTCCGGTGAGATATCTCCGGCCGGGAAGGTAGCGGCGTTGTCGCCGTGATAACCGTTAAAATACGCGCCCACGTCAATGCTGACGATATCGCCCGCCTTGATAACGCGCTTGTCAGGTATGCCGTGGATGACCGTCTCGTTGACAGAAATGCAGGCGCTGGCGGGAAATCCCCCATATCCCAGAAAGGAGGGCTTGGCACCCTGACTTTCAATATAACGGCGAACGATCCGATCTAGCTCTGCGGTGGTGACACCGGGCTCGACAGCCTCGCCGGCCAGCTTTAACGCCCGCGCCGAGATGATACACGCTTCCCGCATCATAGAAAGCTCCCGGCTGTTTTTGATCGCGATCATACCTTATTCCTCGATAGCCGCGAGCGTCAGCTTCGTGGTATCCGCCACGTCCTCCTGACCCTCCACGATAACGAGCTTGCCGTGCTCGGCATAATAGCCTTTCAGCGGCTCGGTCTGATCGTGATACACTTGCAGGCGTTCCCGGACTGTGTCCGGATGGTCATCCTTGCGCTGAACAAGGGTGCTGCCGCACTTATCGCAAGCATCCGCCACGTTCGGTCTTTTGTACTCGATGTGGTAGGACGCTCCGCAAGCGGGGCAAACACGGCGGCCCGATACACGCCGGGCAATGGTCTCGTCCGCGACTTCGATATCGATCACGCGGTCGATTTCCACACCCATGCGGTCAAGCGCCTCGGCCTGCGGAATGGTGCGCGGAAAGCCATCCAGAATGAATCCGTTTTGGCAGTCGTCCTCGGCCAGACGGTCGCGGATAATACCGATGACCACCTCGTCGGGGACCAGACGACCCGAATCCATATACTCTTTGGCCTTCAACCCCAATTCCGTGCCGCTTTTCAGCGCTTCCCGGATAATGTTACCCGTGGAAATTGTGGGAATGTGCAGGTGCTCGCTGATAACCTCAGCCTGCGTGCCTTTACCGGCACCCGGAGCACCTAACAGGATCAGCTTCATCGGAAAAACCTCTCTTTCTTAACGCGGCAAACGATCCCCGCCGTCCGGCACGGGTGCCGGACGGCCGGAGATCGGACTCACCAGTACGTTTGGATGAGCTGTTTACTCAAGGAAGCCTTTGTAATGACGCATCATCATCTGGCTCTCGATCTGCTGCGTGGTCTCCAGCGCAACACCCACCACGATCATCACGGAGGTGCCGCCCAGCGTCAAGCCGTAGAATTTGGTAATCATACCAAACAGGCTGGGGAACAGCGCGATAAAGCCCAGAAACAATGCGCCGATCAAGGTCACCTTATTCAGCACACGCTTGATATAATCCGATGTCGGCTTGCCCGGACGGTAGCCGGGGATCGCACCCGAGTTTTTACGGAGATTATTGGCCATCTCCGTCGGATTATACTGGATCGTGACATAGAAGAAGGCAAAGCCTATGATCAACACAAAGTACAACAGGATGTACACCCAGCTTTCCTGCTTAAAGGCACTCAGGAACCAGTTATCCTCCCAGCCAAAGAAGGTCTGCAGGATGGAGGGCAACGACACGATCGACGAGGCCAGAATGATCGGCATAACACCGGACATATTGACCTTGATCGGAATAAACGTACTCTGCCCGCCGTACATCTTGCGACCGACAACACGCTTCGCGTATTGTACGGGGATGCGGCGCTCCGCATCGGTGATAAACACGATGAGCGCGATGATCGCCAAGAAGATGATGAGTACCACCGGTACCATAATGATGTTCTTGATCGCATCGGAGCTCTGACCCAGCATCGCGATACCCGCATCGTAGAAGTAGGTCCACAGATACGTGGCAGCCGACGGGATGCTGGACAAAATACCGGCAAACAACAGAATGGAAATGCCGTTGCCGATGCCGCGCTCGTTGATCTGCTCGCCCAGCCACATAATGAGAGCCGAACCGGCCACGAAGCACAGCACGATGACCACAGCGGCAAACCACGCGCCGAAGCCCTTCTGAGCCTCTTCCACCAACACGTTGCCGGTGGCGGTGTTGCCGCGCAGCATAAAGTAGTAAGCAACACCCAGGAGCAAGCCCAGACCCACCGTCACAAAACGGGTGATCTTACCGAGAACCTTACGGCCGGCCTCGCCCTCTTTGGCCAGCTGCTCCAGCTTCGGAATGGCTACCGTCAGCAGCTGGATGATGATGCTTGCGTTGATGTACGGGGTGATAGACAGCGCAAAAATGCTGGCATTGGAAAAGCCGCCGCCCGAGATCATCGTCAGATAACCCCAGCCCGTACCCGATGTTGTGGCACTCGCCAGCGCGCTCACGTCCACAAAGGGAACGGTGATCGCCGAGCCGATCCGAAAGATCAGCACGATGAACAGCGTGTACAGAATCTTTTTGCGCAGGTCGGTGATCTTCCAAGCGTTCCGCAGAATCTGAAACACGTTAGATCACCTCAGCCTTTCCGCCCGCAGCCTCGATCTTCGCCTTGGCTGCTTCAGAATAGGCTGCTGCTTTCACAGTCAGTTTCTTGGTCAGCGTACCGTTGGCCAAGATCTTCACACCGTCATAGGTCTTCTTAACAAGACCCGCGTTCTTCATTGCTTCCACGTCCACGACGGCACCGTCCTCAAACGCGTTGAGGGCCGCGACGTTGATCGTAGCGTAGTTCGTTGCAAAAATGTTGACAAACCCTCTTTTGGGGATTCGTCTCTGCAAAGGCATCTGACCGCCTTCAAAGCCGATCTGCATACCGCGGCCGGCACGGGCCTTCTGACCCTTGTGACCCTTACCCGCAGTTTTGCCCTGACCGGAGCCGTGACCTCTGCCGATTCTCTTGGACTCCCGAACAGAGCCGGGCGCCGGAGAAAGCTCTTGCAGCTTCATAGTATTCGCACCTCCTTGCTCGATTTGGTTATGCTTCCGTTACCTCGACGAGGTGGATGATTTTTGCCACCTTACCCTGAGTCGCAGCGTTAGCCGGTTGGCACACGGTGTCGCCGATCTTGCGCAGACCCAAAGAATTGGCAGTGGCGATCTGGTCTTTCTTAGAACCGATCAGGCTGCGGACCAGCTTGACGGTCAGAGTCGCCTCTTTAGCCTTCTTTGCCATTTGTATGCCCTCCCGTTAACCTAAGATTTCCTTGGCAGTCTTGCCGCGGATCGCAGCTGCTTCCTCAGCGTTACGCAGTTGCATCAGACCGTTCATCGCGGCGCTGACGACATTGTAGGGGTTGTTGGAGCGGAGAGCCTTGGTACGGATATCCTTGATACCGGCAGCCTCCACCACAGCACGCACCGCACCGCCGGCAATACAACCGGTACCTGGAGCGGCGGGCTTCATCAGCACGCGGCCGGCACCGAAAGCGCCGATGACCTCGTGGGGGATGGTGTTCCCCTTCAGAGAAACCTTAACGAGGTGCTTCTTGGCATCCTCAATGCCCTTGCGGATAGCATCCGGAACTTCACCGGCCTTGCCGGTACCGAAGCCCACGGTGCCCTTGCCATCGCCCACAACGACCAACGCGGCGAATTTCATCACGCGGCCGCCCTTAACGGTCTTGCTGACGCGGTTGATGGCAACGACGGTTTCTTTGTACTCGTCGTGCATTTCTTCTCTTCTGGCCAAAGTACTTCCTCCTCTTCCTTAGAACTTGAGGCCACCCTCGCGGGCGCCTTCGGCCAATTCCTGAACACGGCCGTGATAGATGTAACCGCCTCTGTCAAAAACGACGCACTCGACGCCCTTTTCCAGAGCACGCTTGGCGACCAATTCGCCGACCTTGCGGGCAGCAGCCTTGTTGCCGCCGGTCATACCGAACTCCTTTTCGGCACTGGACGCGGACACAATCGTGACTCCCTTAACATCATCAATCACCTGGGCATAGATGTGATTCAGGGAGCGGAACACGTTCAGGCGAGGACACTCAGCGGTGCCGGAGATCTTGCCGCGCACGCGAACGTGACGGTGCAAGCGCGCCTTATTGCTGTCTTTCTTGCTGACCATACTTGTTCACTCCTCCTTACTTCTTGCCCTTCGCACCGGTCTTACCTTCCTTGCGGCGGATATGCTCGGTGGCGTACTTGATGCCCTTGCCCTTATACGGCTCCGGCGGGCGCTTCTCGCGGACCTCCGCAGCAAACTGGCCAACCAGCTGCTTGTCGGGACCGCTGATGATGATCTTGTTCGGGTTCGGCACCTCAATGGTGATGCCGGGGATCTCGCTCACAAACACCTGATGGCTGTAGCCCAGGTTCATAACCAGATCCTTGCCCTGCTTCGCCACACGGTAACCGACACCGTTGACCTCCAGCTCCTTGCTGAAGCCGTTGGCAACACCCTCGACCATGTTCGCGATCAGAGTACGAGTCAGGCCGTGCAGCGCACGGTTCTCTTTCTCGTCGTTGGGGCGCGTGACAATGATCTCGCTGCCCTCGATCGCCACGGTAATGTTGCTGTGCACCTTCTGGGTGAGTTCACCCTTGGGGCCCTTCGCCGTGACGACACCGTCCTTCAGCGTTACCTGAACGCCGGCAGGAATGGTAATGGGTTTACGTCCGATTCTCGACATTGTTCATTCTCCCCCTTACCACACAAACGCGAGGACTTCGCCGCCCACGTTTTCCTTGCGGGCTTTCTTATCGGTCATAACGCCCTTGGACGTAGACACGATGGCGGTGCCGATGCCCTTCATGACCTTCGGCATATCCTCACTGCTCGAATAGATGCGCAGGCCGGGCTTAGAAACACGGCGCAGACCCATCAGAACGGGAGTCTTGGAAGCTCCCTGGTACTTCAGAGTGATGCGGATGGTGCCCTGCTTGCCATCTTCGATGACCTGATAGTTCTTGACATATCCCTCGTCAACAAGAATCTGGGCAATAGCCTTCTTCATGTTGGAAGCGGGGATATCCACCGAGTCATGCTTGGCCGAACTCGCGTTACGAATTCTCGTCAGCATATCGGCAATCGTATCGGTGATTTGCATTCCGTCAACCTCCTTCTAGCTATTACCAGCTTGCCTTTTTCACACCGGGGATCTCGCCTTTGTAAGCCAGTTCCCGGAAGCAGATACGGCACACGCCGTACTTACGCAAATAAGCGTGGGGACGACCGCAGATCTTGCAGCGGTTGTACGCCTGCGTGGAAAACTTGGGCGTGCGTTGCTGCTTGATTTTCATAGAAGTCTTAGCCATTCGTTTTCCCTCCCTCATTTCGCAAACGGAGCGCCCATCAGCGTGAGCAACTCGCGTGCTTCTTCGTCGGTGTTGGCGGTAGTCACGAAGCAGATATCCATACCGCGGACCTTGTCGATCTTATCGTACTCGATCTCGGGGAAGATGAGCTGCTCCTTGATTCCCATATTGTAGTTGCCGCGTCCGTCAAAGGAGTTGGCATTGATGCCGCGGAAGTCGCGGACACGCGGCAGAGCCACGTTGAACAGACGATCCAGGAACTCGTACATACGCTCACCGCGCAACGTGACCTTGGCACCGATGTTCATACCCTCGCGCAGCTTGAAGTTCGCAACGGACTTCTTCGCCTTGCAGACGACCGGGCGCTGACCGGTGATAGTAGCGAGATCGATCATAATGGCATCGATCACTTTCGCGTTGTCGCGAGCTTCGCCGCAACCAACGTTGATGACGATCTTATCCAGCTTCGGGATCTGCATCACGCTCTTATAACCGAATTTCTTCATCAGCGCAGGAGCGACATCGTTTTTGTAGTATTCTTTCATTCTAGCCATACCGTATGTCCCTCCTTACAAAACTTCTTTGCACTTGGCGCAGATGCGGGACTTGGTACCGTCCTCAAACACCTTGTGTCCAACGCGCGTGGCTTTGCCACAGTGGGGGCAGACGACCTGCACCTTACAGGCGTACAGTGCGCCCTCAGCCTCAACAATGCCGCCCTGATCGCCCATCTTGCGGGGCTTGACGTGCTTCTTGACCATATTCAGGCCTTCCACGATGATCTTGCCCTCTTTGGGACTGACCTCGAGGACCTTGCCCTTCTTGCCGCGGTCGTCGCCGCTGATAACCAGGACGGTATCGTCCTTTTTCACATGAAGTTTGTTACTCATTACGGCACCTCCCTTAAAGCACTTCGGGAGCGAGGCTCAGGATCTTCAAATAATCCTTTTCTCTCAACTCACGCGCCACAGGCCCGAAAATACGGGTACCTCTGGGGTTTTTGTCATCACGGATGATGACGGCTGCGTTCTCGTCAAAACGGATGTAGGTACCGTCCTCACGGCGCAGGCCCTTCACGGAACGAACGATGACGGCTTTCACCACATCGCCCTTTTTCACAACGCCGCCGGGTGCCGCTTTCTTAACAGAAGCCACCACAACGTCGCCGATATTGGCATACCTCCGGCCGGAACCACCCAGTACGCGGATGCACATAAGCTCCTTCGCACCGGTGTTGTCGGCCACTTTGAGGTAGGTTTGCTGTTGTACCACAGTGTGTTCCTCCTTTCAGAATAACCGACTTATTTCGCCTTCTCGATGATGGTCACCACACGCCAGTGCTTATCCTTGGACAGCGGGCGGGTCTCCATAACCACCACGCGGTCGCCGACGCGGCACTCGTTGGTTTCATCGTGGGCCTTCAGCTTCATGGTACGCTTAACGATCTTCTTGTACAACGGATGACGGACGTTGTCCTCGATCGCCACAACAACGGTCTTGTCCATTTTGTCACTGACGACGATGCCGGTCCGAGTTTTTCTAAGATTCCGTTCGCTCACAATGTTTCCTCCTTCCGTTACGCTTCTGCGCCGTTCTTGAGCTCGTTCTCGCGGATGATCGTCTTCACAATCGCGATCTCTTTCTTAACGGCCTTCAGACGCATCGGATTGTCCAACTGGTTGATAGCGTGCTGGAATCTGAGGTTGAACAGCTCTTCCTTGAGGTCCTGGAGCCGTTTCTCCAGTTCAGCTTCGCTCAGTTCACGGATTTTCTGGATCTCACTGGACTTCATTACTGTTCACCCTCCGTTTCTTCCTTGCAAACAAACTTGCACTTGATGGGCAGCTTGTTCGCAGCAAGTCGCATAGCTTCACGGGCGGTCTCCTCAGGCACACCGGCGATCTCGAACATCACGCGGCCGGGCTTGACCACAGCCACCCAATATTCGGGAGAGCCTTTACCGGAACCCATTCGGGTCTCGGCCGGTTTTTCCGTAACCGGCTTGTCGGGAAAGATCTTGATCCAGACCTGACCGCCACGCTTGATGTAACGGGTCATAGCGATACGGGCGGCCTCGATCTGGTTGGACTTGATCCACGCGGGTTCAAGCGCGACCAGGCCGAATTCGCCATGGCTGACCTTGTTGCCGCGGAGGGCCTTACCGGTAAGGCGACCTCTCTGAACGCGGCGATACTTCACTCTCTTAGGCAGCAGCATTACTTGCGGCCTCCTTCCCGACGGGGCTTCTGCACCGCACCGGCGAGGACCTCGCCACGGTAGATCCACACTTTAACGCCGATACGGCCGTAGGTGGTGTTCGCCTCCGCAAAACCATAATCAATATCCGCACGCAGAGTCTGCAGCGGGATGGTACCCTCGTGGTACTGCTCCACACGGGCAATTTCGGCACCGCCCAAACGACCGGAAACCTGAGTCTTGATACCGCGGGCACCCAGCTTCATCGCACGGCCGATGCACTGCTTCATCGCGCGGCGGAAGGAGATACGCTTCTCCAGCTGCTGCGCAATGTTCTCAGCAACGAGCTGCGCATTAACGTCGGGGCTCTTGATCTCGACGATGTTGACCAGCGTGGTCTTGCCGAGCATCTTCTCACAGGTGAGGCGGAGCTTCTCGATCTCCGCGCCGCCCTTACCGATCACCAGACCGGGCTTAGCACAATGGATGTTCACACGGACACGAGTCGCGTCGCGCTCGATCTCAATCTTGGAAATACCGGCGGCATACAGCGTCTTTTTCAGATACTTCCGCAGGTTATAGTCCGATACGATGGTATCGCCGATCTGATTCTTCTTAACGAACCAGCGGGAATCCCAATCCTTGATCACGCCGACACGCAGGCCGTGGGGATTGACTTTCTGTCCCATAATTCTCCTCCTTCGCTTATTCCTTTTCCTTGAGCACAAGGGTGATGTGTGATGTTCTCTTTTCGATGCGGAACGCACGACCCTGAGCTCTCGGACGAATACGCTTGAGAATCGGGCCGGGGCAGACAAAACACTCGGAAACAACCAGATTGCTCTTATCCATATTGAAGTTGTTTTCCGCATTGGCTACCGCGGACTTGAGCAGCTTCTCAACAGGCTCACCCGCAGCCTTGGGAATGTTGTGTGCAATCGCGAGCGCGACATCAACCGGTTTATTGCGGATGAGGTCGAGAACGATCTTAACTTTGCGAGGGGACATACGGACGTAGGTTACTTGCGCCCTTGCTTCCATGATAATTCTCTCCTTTCCGCTTACTTCGTCGTCTTGGAACCGGTGTGGCCGCGGAAGGTGCGCGTAGGTGCGAACTCACCCAGCTTGTGACCAACCATATCCTCGGTAACGTAAACCGGCACGTGCTTGCGTCCGTCGTGCACCGCGATGGTGTGACCGACGAAATCCGGGAAGATGGTGGAGGCTCGGCTCCACGTCTTGAGGATGCGCTTCTCCCCGGCCTTGTTCATTTCCTGAATCCTTTTCAACAGAACGGGCTGTACGAAAGGACCCTTCTTTACGCTTCTACCCATAAAAATGAATCTCCTTTCGCTTACTTACCGTTGCGGCGCTTGACAATAAACTTGTCGGAGGCCTTATGGTTCTTGCGGGTCTTGTAGCCCAGTGCCGGCTTACCCCACGGGGTGACCGGGCCCGGACGACCGATGGGGGACTTGCCCTCACCACCACCGTGCGGGTGATCACAGGGGTTCATAACAGAACCGCGTACGGTCGGACGCCAACCCATATGACGCTTACGACCGGCCTTACCGATCTTGACGTTCTCGTGGTCGAGGTTGCCGACCTGGCCGACCGTCGCCATACAGTTCAGCGGGATGTTGCGCATCTCGCCGGAGGGCAGACGAATCATCGCGAGGTTGTTTTCCTTACC
>CAYYDD010000028.1:0-19934 GCA_964470515.1 uncultured Eubacteriales bacterium
AGCAGAAACGGATCGTAGATACGATTGCGGATTTATTCGCAGACTTGAATAAAGCAGCGGAGAATGCGCAAACAATCATTGATAACGCTGAAAGCAGAAGAACCGCTATCTTGCACCAAGCATTCACCGGTGAACTCACTAAGCAGTGGAGAGTGGAAAATGGCCTTGATATGGTTAGTTGGGAAGAAACTCCCTCATCAAAACTGTTTGAGTACGTAACAAGCGGTTCCAGAGGTTGGGCGCAATACTATTCGGATAATGGTACTGTTTTTCTGCGCATGGGCAATCTTGACCACGGAACAATAGAACTCGATATGAGTGATGTCCAGTATGTAAATCTGCCTGAAAAAGCAGAAGGACAAAGAAGTCGGGTAAAAAAAGGAGATATTTTAATTTCAATTACCGCAGATGTCGGTATGATCGGCTTAGTAAGAGATATTGACTACGAGGGTTATATCAATCAACACGTTGCTCTTGCACGGCCAGTAAATACCAATATGTCGGAATTTATTGCGTGGTATTTAGTTTCTGACGTTGGGTTTAAGCAATTTCGTCAAAAGCAACGCGGAGCAACAAAAGTTGGTCTTAGCCTTGCTGATATTAAATCGCTTTATTTGAAAATGCCTACTATTGCCGAACAACGAGAAATCGTCCGTATCCTCGATGAACTGTTCGGTAACGAGCAGCGGATCAAAGAAGCCGCCGAAGAAATGCTGGACAAGATCGCTGTGATGAAAAAATCCATCCTCGCGGATGCCTTCCGAGGTAAGCTGGGCACAAACGATCCCACCGATCCGCCCGCCACCGAACTCTTAAAACAAATACTTACGTAACAAAACACCACGCTGTAATACAAATTCGGTAATACAGCGTGGTGTTTGTCTTTTAATAATCGCTTCCTTGCACAGCGTCTCCCTTTGCCGTGCGTTTTCGGTGACTTTTATTTAAAATACGCGTCCAGCAGCGTCCGCGCCACGGCAGCAGCCGGCGCGGACGTTCCGTTTTCCATCACCACGGCTACGGCGACCTGCGGGTCATCGGCAGGCGCATAGGCAATGAATACGCCGTGATCCGAGCGGTTGCTACCGTTTTGCGCTGTACCGGTCTTGGCGGCAAGCGTGTAGGAGGCATCCTTGAAAGCGGCATAGGCGGTGCCGCCCGGCTGTACGACCGCTACCATTCCCTGACGCACAGCGGCAAAGGCCGCCGCATCGGCCGGAACGGTGGCGGCCACCTGCGGCTGTGTTTCCGACACAACGGCGCCGTCGTACCGTAGCACACGCTGCACCAGATGGGTGCGATAGCGCACGCCGTTATTGGCCAACGTCATCGCATAGGCGGCTAGTTGCAGCGGTGTAAAGCGTTGATCCATCTGACCGATAGCACATTGGCAGGTGTCGCCCGCTACCCACGCGCCGCTTTTGGTAGCGGGCGATGCGAGCACACCCGTTGCTTCCGACAATTCGAGCCCGGTGGACTGCCCCAGCCCGAATGCGGTGAGATAGCGGTTGAGGCGGTCAATACCGAGCAGTCGGCCAAGGTCAAAGAAATACACGTTGCAGGAGCGCTGTAGTGCCCGCGTGAGCGTGACCTCGCCGTGCTTTCCCAAACATTTGGGAGAAAAGCCGACGGCTTCATAATAATGATACACGCCGTCGCAGGTGATAAGCGGGGTGTCGGCCTCCATCACTCCCTCGGCAAGGCCTGCCACCGCCACGGCGGGCTTGATAACCGAGCCACAGGGAAATGTGCCCGACAACGCACGGTTGAACAGCGGCGCATCCTCATCGGCAAGCAGGGAGGCAGCCTCCTCGGTGTAGGTGCTGAGATCGTATCCCGGAGCCGAGGCGGCGACCAGCACCCCGCCCGTGTGTACATCCAGTAGCACAGCGGAGCCGCTTTTCACATCCTGCCCGATATACGGCTCCTCCTCGGTGGGAGTAACGATACGCAGCTCAGCAATGGCATCCTCTAAAGCGGTCTGCGCGACGGCCTGTAGGGTGCTGTCGATCGTGAGCTGCACGGTGTTGCCCGCCACGGCGGGGGCGGTCTCGCGTTCAACAAGGACGGTGCCGTCCTTGCCCCACAGCAGAGTGCGCGTACCTGCAGTCCCACGCAGGGTGCTCTCCATGGCGGCTTCCATACCGCTTTTGCCGACCGTATCAGTCAAGCGGTAGCCCTGCGCAAGCAACGTTTCGTATTCCTCGGCGTAGATAGGGCCGACGGTGCCGATGAGATGCGCCGCCACCGTACCGGCGGGATATTCCCGCACAGGCGTGGTAACGACACGGACACCGGGAAAGCGGTCGGGATGGGCCTCGATGACCGACGCGGTCGCCCGCGAAACATCCGAGGCCAGCACAAACGGTGTGACGCTGTTAAAACCGGCCTTGGCCATCGCGCTGCGAATACCCTCAAGGCGGGAGGCGGTATCGTCGGGCAGGGTGGCGCTGTTCCAGCTCTCCCCTGCCGCCGACAGCAGCTCGGTAACGGCCAGCAGCACGGCATCGGTCTGATCGGCAGGCAGCCAAGCACCGTCGAGCACCAGTGAAAAGCCCGCGCGGTCACCGGCAAGCAGCGTACCGTTACGATCCCATATCGCGCCGCGCGCGGCGGTAACGGTCAGGGTGGTGCTGCGCCGTTCGTCGGCGAGAGCGGCGTAGTAGTCGCCGTCGATCAGCTGAAGCTGTGCCAGCCGCGCCGTGAACAGCACGAAGATCGCGGCAAACACTGCCATCAGGATCGTACCGCGGTGCCGTTTGACCACGGGATGCCCTCCTCTCATAAAAGATAAGCCGCGACAGGGCGTACAGCAGCGGCGTGGCAAGCAGTGTCGCAATAAACGTGATAGGCGTCGTCCACAGTACCCCCGCTCCCGCTGCCGTAAGCAGCAAGGTGATAAGCAAACGGTGCGCCAGACGGCCGCCGAGATAACCGACAGCCGCCAGCAGCAGGAGATGAAGGCCGAACGGACGGTCGGAATACACGCCCCATACGGCGCCGCACAGCGCCCCGACAAGACACGCGCGGCGGCTGTCAGCACGAGCGGCCAATACCGCAACGCCTGCCACGAGCAGCAGCGGACGGCCGGGAAGCGGCAGCGCTTGCAGTAGCAGTAGCGGCAGCAGGAACACAATACAGCGGGAGGCAAAGATATAGTGCTGCCACAGCCGTTGCAGCGGTGCGGGTGTGAGCATAGTGGTATTCCCCCGTCCAATATAAACTGTGACGCCCCCGCACCCTGCGGAAGACCCTTGTAGGGGTGCCATTCGGTAAAGAGACAGAAAGCGGGTATAGGGAAGGCATTTATGCCTTTCCTCCCTAAGGTCTGTACAAACTACAGCAGAACGCATGCCGTGAGCGCACCTTTATGGCGTGCAGGACGTGCTCTTGGAGTGCATCAATCCCTAACTACTTGGATCAGGGGAGCTTGCCGGTGAAGTCGGTGATGACCATCACGTAGTCCGGCTGGGTTATGTGGCAAGGGACGGCGGTGGCGATATCGGTGAGACCGTCGGAATGGTGGGTAACC
Source organism: uncultured Eubacteriales bacterium (assembly GCA_964470515.1). Taxonomy (GTDB): domain Bacteria; phylum Bacillota; class Clostridia; order Oscillospirales; family Acutalibacteraceae; genus RGIG3009. Next base: position 3,533 of record CAYYDD010000028.1, read on the forward strand.
GCGAGCACCTCACCCACGAGCAAGCCCCGTGGGCACGCGCCGCCGAGGCCGGAGGTAACAAGCAGGTCGCCGTCTCCGGCGGTGGTGCCCCACGGCAGGGTATTCACTGTCAACCTCTGCTGTGAGACACTGCCGCCGACAGTCTGTCCGACTTCCCCGGTACGGCTGACAACGATACTGACGCTGACCTCAGGGTGATACAATGTGCGCACCTGCGCCCAGTTCGGACCCATAGCGTGCACAAACCCCACCAGCCCGTTTTCGGTAATGACCGGCGCACCGGCGGAAACTCCGTCCAGCGTGCCGATATTCACGGTAAAGCCGCCGTGGGGATCGGACGGATCAAACGCAACGACCTGACCCGCAGTGAGTGCGAGATCGGTATTTTGCGCTTTCAGTCCCAAAAATTCATGGTACCACGCGTTGCGGCGGCGCAGCTCGTCCAGTTCGGCCCGCAGAGTGCGGGTATCGGTAAGCGCCGCCTGCACTTCCTCGTACCGCATTTTCCATGCGCCTCCAAGCAGGTCGCTGACCCATACGGAGGCCGACGCAGCGGCGGTTTGCAGCGGCGGCAGCACCGTGACCGTCAGTAGCGTGACGCATACAAACGCAACAAGCAATGCGATAACGGTAAGCAAGCGGCGTTTCACGAGCGGAAGTGCCCCACCCGTCCCGCCTCCAGGCAGTAGCCGGTGCCGTTGACCACGCAGTCCAGCGGATCCTCCGCAACGGTGACAGGGATACCGGTCTCCTCCGCAATAAGCAGATCCAGCCCTTGCAGCAGCGCACCGCCGCCTGTGAGGGTAATACCGCTGCTGATGATATCGGCGGCCAGCTCCGGCGGGGTGAGCTCCAGTGTGCGGCGGATAGCACTGATGATCTCACTCACCGGCTCACGCAGAGCGTCTCGCACCTCCTCGGAGGTCAGCAACACACGCCCGGGCAGACCGTCCACCAGATTGCGACCCTTGACCGGCATAGCAACCTCACGGTCGAGCGGATAGGCAGAGCCCATTTGCATTTTGATCTCCTCGGCGGTGCGGGCGCCAATAAGCAGATTGTATTTGCGCTTGATATGGCGGATGATGGCTTCGTCAAAGTCGTCGCCGGCGATGCGTACCGAGGTTTTGGTGACGATATCCCCGAGTGAGATCACGGCGACCTCGGACGTACCGCCGCCGACGTCCACCACCAGCCGACCGGCGGCCTCCCCCACAGCAAGACCCGAGCCGATGGCGGCCGCCATCGGCTCCTCCACCAGCTTGACCTCGCGGGCACCGGCACTGCGCGCGGCATCCTCCACGGCTCGGCGTTCCACCTCGGTAATGCCCGAGGGAATACACACCACCACCCGCGGACGATGCAGAAAACGGCTACGGATCTGATGGCGGATAAAATATTTGAGCAGCTCGGCTGCCATATCGAAATCGGCGATCACACCGTCGCGCAGCGGACGCACCGCCGCGATGGAGCCGGGGGTGCGCCCAAGCATATCCCGCGCCGCAGATCCGACCGCCAGCACGCGGCGATGACGCAGATCCACCGCCACCACCGACGGCTCCCGCATCACGATCCCTTTGCCGCGCACGTATACCAGCGTGTTGGCCGTGCCGAGATCGATACCGATATCCCGATTGAAAAGCATCGCGTTCACCTCGGTGTTATCTTTTGCCGCAAAATGCCGGGTATTCACGCGCCTTTGTGTTGACTTTTGGGAATATTTCCCATATAATAAAAGAAAGATTTTTGCTGGGAGGAATCAAGGATGGATCTGAAGGGTACCAAGACCGAGTCCAATCTCGCCTCGGCGTTTGCAGGCGAGTCGCAAGCTCACACCAAGTATCTCTATTACGCATCCAAGGCGCGTAAGGATGGCTACACGCAGATCGGCGAATTGTTTGAGGAGACCGCCAGAAACGAAAAGGAGCACGCCAAGCTGTGGTTTAAGCTGCTGCACGGCGGCATCGGCTCCACCGAGGCCAATCTGGCTGATGCGGCGGCGGGCGAAAATTACGAGTGGACCGATATGTACGCTACCTTTGCGAAAGAGGCTCGCGAGGAGGGCTTCGACAAGATCGCGGAGCTGTTCGAGGGCGTGGCCGCCATTGAGAAGGAGCACGAGGAGCGGTATCGCCGCCTGCTCGCGAACGTCGAGGGCGGTCTGGTATTCTCCCGCGACGGCGACTGCATCTGGGAGTGCGGCAACTGCGGTCATCTGCATTTCGGCAAGGCAGCCCCCGAGCTGTGCCCCGTATGTGCGCATCCGAAGGCGTATTTCCGTCTGCGCGCGACGAATTATTGATAGGGTTTATCAAAAAAATCCTGAAACAGCCTGCTGTTTCGGGATTTTTTCTCATTTGCCCCCTTTTATTTTACGGGGCGGTGTGCTATACTGTATTGTGATGGATTTTTCTGTCAAAGCAGGAGGAGCAAGCAGTATGTTGGAGCTGAAAAACATCTCCTACGCCGTGGATAGTGACGGCACGGAAAAGGAGATCTTACACGATATCAATTTAACGGTAGACGAGCGCTTTGTGGCGTTTACCGGCCCGAACGGCGGCGGTAAGTCCACGCTGGCCAAGGTCGTAGCAGGTATTCTGACCCCGACCGAGGGGCGCATCCTCTTGGACGGTGAGGATATCACCGCGCTCGGCATTACCGAGCGCGCAAAGCGCGGTATCAGCTTTGCGTTTCAGCAACCGGTGCGGTTTAAGGGCATCACGGTACACGATCTGCTCTCGCTTGCGGCGGGAGAAACGATGTCGGTCACGCGCGCGTGCTCGTATCTGTCCGAGGTGGGACTGTGCGCGAAGGACTATATTCACCGCGAGGTCAATGCCAGTCTGTCGGGCGGCGAGCTGAAACGTATTGAGATCGCTACCGTGATGATCCGCGGCACCAAGCTGTCGATCTTTGACGAGCCGGAGGCGGGTATTGATCTGTGGAGCTTCCAAAATCTCATTCAGGTGTTTGAGAAGATGCACGCCAAGGAGGGCGGCTCCATTCTCATCATCTCGCATCAGGAGCGTATTCTGAATATTGCGGATAAGATCGTTGTCATTGCCGGCGGTAAGATCGACCGTATCGGTACGCCCGCTGAGGTGATGCCGCATCTGCTGAACGCGGCGACGGCCTGCTCGGTGCTGACGGACAAGCTGTAAAGGAGGAGCGGTATGGATAAGATCGAACAGACCCTGCTGGAAGCCGTAGCTGAGCTGCACGGCGTGCCGGAGGGTGCATATAACATCCGCTCCAACGGAAAGATGGCCGGGCGGAATACCACGGCAAACATCGACATTACCACCAAGGAGGACAAGCCCGGTATTGATATCCGCATCAAGCCCGGTACGAAGAACGAAAGCGTGCATATCCCGGTGGTGCTGAGCCAGAGCGGACTGAAAGAAATGGTGTACAACGATTTCTTTATCGGGGATGATTGCGATATCACCATCGTCGCCGGCTGCGGCATTCACAACGGCGGTGACGACGAGTCCCGCCACGACGGTATTCACACCTTCTATGTGGGCAAAAATGCCCGTGTGCGGTACGTAGAGCGCCATTACGGGCAGGGTGACGGCAACGGCCGGCGCGTGATGAATCCCAACACGGTGGTATATCTGGAGGACGGTTCTTCGATGGAGCTGGAGACCACGCAGATCAAGGGCGTGGATTCCACCAACCGCGTCACCACCGCGACGGTGGGAGCCGGAGCGACGCTGCTCATCCGCGAAAAACTGATGACGCACGGTGATCAGGTGGCGGAAACCGATTTTACGGTATACCTCAACGGTGAGGATTCGTCCGCGAACGTCATTTCGCGTTCGGTGGCCCGTGATCGCTCGACCCAGCGGTTTGTATCGCACATTCACGGCAACGCGCGCTGTGCGGGGCATACCGAATGCGATGCTATCCTGATGGACAGTGCCAGCGTATGCGCGGTGCCTGAGATCACCGCCAATCATCTGGATGCAAGCCTCATTCACGAGGCGGCTATCGGCAAGATCGCCGGTGAGCAGCTCATCAAGCTAATGACGCTAGGACTGACCGAGCAGATGGCCGAAGAGCAGATCGTCAACGGATTTTTGAAGTAAGCCAGACCGCTGTTCTGCAAGGACAGCGGTCTTTTGTATTTCGGCACGTCGAAGGCACCGTCCCCTACTTGACAAGTCCGAAAAACGTGGATACAATATCTGGTATAGTAAATATTCAAAAAACGAAGGGGATAATCGGACCAGATGAAATATCGGGTAGAGAAGGGCGGCGGGAAGGCCGCGTATTTACAGGTATACGAGCAGTTGCGCGAGGATATTGCCGCAGGGGTGTATCCGTTGGGGAGTCGGCTGCCGTCGAAGCGGTTGCTGGCGGAGGAGCTGGGTATCAGTCTGGTGACAGCGGAGCACGCCTATTCCCTATTGTGTGACGAGGGCTACGCCGAGGCACGGGAGCGCAGCGGGTATTTTGTGTGTTTTCGCGAGGGAGATGTGTTTCTGCCGCCGACAGCACCGATGCCCCCGATCCCGCACACAGCGGGCACCGGCAGTGAGTTCCCGTTTTCCGTCATTGCCAAGACGATGCGGCGGGTGCTCAGTGAGCACGGCGAGGCGATCATGGTAAAGCCGGAAAATGTGGGGTGTGAGCCGTTGCGGCTGGCGTTATCTCGGTATCTTGCGCGAAGCCGCGGTATCCACGCGAAGCCGGAGCAGATCGTCATCGGATCGGGCGCGGAGTATTTGTATGGGCTGATCGTGGGACTGCTCGGACGTGAGCGGGTGTATGCTGCGGAGTCGCCGTCGTACGAGAAGATAGAGCAGGTGTACCGTGCGAGCGGGGTCACCTGCGATATGCTGCCGCTCGGGCACGACGGTATCGTGAGCGACGCTCTTTTGAGTACGTCGGCAACGGTGCTGCATATCACGCCCTATCGCAGCTTCCCGACCGGTGTGACGGCGAGCGCATCAAAGAAGCGAGAATATCTGCGGTGGGCGGCGGGTGACCATTACATCGTGGAGGATGACTTTGAGTCGGAGTTCACGCTGGCGCGCAAGCCGGAGGAAACGGTGTTTTCGTTATCGGAGCACGGGAACGTGCTGTACGTCAACACGTTTTCACAGAGTATTTCGCCCGCGTTCCGTGTGGGATATATGGTGCTCCCTGAGCGGTTACTGCCCGATTTTCGGCAGCGGGTGGGCTTTTATTCCTGCACGGTGCCGACGTTTGAGCAGTATGTGCTCGCACAACTACTGGACAGCGGAGAATTTGAACGGCATATCAACCGTGTGCGCCGTCGCAAGAGAAATGAAAAGTAAAAAGGGCCGCCCGACTGGGTGGCCCTTTGATGTTTAAAAAACCATCTGCACGAGTAGCATATAGCAGGCGGTGCCGCCAATGATACTGAGCAGCGTACTGCGTTTCCACAGATGCAACCCAACAACGACGGCGCAGGCGATCGTCTCGGGGATGCCGTGCGGAGCGGTCAGCGGGGTGACACCGCGCAGGCAATACACCACCAGCATACCCATAATGGCGAACGGCAACACACGGCTGAAATACCGTAGCCATTGCGGCGTTTCGCGGTTGCCGCCGAACAGCAAAAACGGGGCGGCACGCAGGGCGACGGTGACCAGGGCAATGACGGCCACCGTTAAAACGGCATGGGTGTTCATTCCGCGGCACCCCCTTTGCAGCGGCGCAGAAGGAGCAGCGCGATGCTGATGGCAATCATCGCCGGAATAAGAAAGCTATCCGGGCCGAAGATCAGCAGACTGACCACCGAACAGCCGACACCGATCAGTGCGGCGGCGTGATCCTTGGTACTGAGCCATTGCTCGACGAAGATGGTGACGAACAGGGCGGTGAGCGCAAAGTCGATGCCCTCGACATTAAAGGGCAGTGCACCGCCGATAAAACCGCCGAGTACGCTGCCGATGACCCAATAGATCTGGTCGAACAGCGACACCCAAAAATCGAAGTAATGGCGGTCGGGATCGTCATTATGCGTAGCATCGCCGCATACCAGTGAATAGGTCTCATCGGTGAGGGCGAAGATCATATACGGCTTGAGCTTGCCCGCGCCGCGGTAGCGTTCCAGCATCGAAGCGCCGTAAAACAAATGACGGGCGTTGACCATCAGGGCGGTAAGCGCCGCGGTGATGAGCGAGGCACCGCCTGCCAGCAAGTCGACCGCAACGTACTGCATCGACCCGGCGTAGACGAACAGGCTGATAAACAGCGCCCACCAGGCATTGTAGCCTTTGGAGTACAGCAGCACGCCAAAGCCTATGCCGAGGGTGATATAGCCCGCCATGACCGGCAGGGATGCCACGAATGCGCGGCGGATTGGGGTTTGTTTCATAGGATCACCTGAACAAATGTTAGACTTCCTCAGTCACGCTATGCGTGACAGCTCCCTCAAAGAGGGGGCCTTGTGAAGAGGTATAAAAGCAGACCTGACGGAAGTCAGGTCTGTATTTGACTTTATTGGGCTTCGGCGGTGACGGACAGCAGCGTCCAGCTGTCGTCCTCGTTCTTCTGCACCGTGAAGTGCTGTGCGTACTTGCTCATATCCGCCGTAGGCGCGATAGCGTTGCCGCGCTCATCCACCTGCACGTCTGCGTTGGACACATAGGCCACACGGACCGTATACACGTCGCCGCTCTTTTTGACGGTATCCAGCACCGGGACATAGCCCGAGGTGCTGAGCGTGAGCGGGACATAGTAGCACTGCGCGGCGGCATCGTATTCCGCCTCGCCGACAGTCTTATGCTCACGGATGGTTTCCGCCCCGAACAGCACGGCAAAGGAGCTTTCCACATCCGCCTGCGGGACGATCATACGCCACATCGTTTCCTCCAGCTCGTAGAGACAGGTATCGTCCTTTTCGCGTAGCTGGCGGATACGCTCGGTCTCCGCGATATCGTAGATCGCGGCCATCATCAGCGTATCCTGATCCTCAGTGTCACCCGCATCCTCAAACGGCGGCGGGCACATCTGCATCACGGGATCCAGAAACAACGAGAGCTCCTCCTTGAGCGGTGTATCGTCGCTCCACGTTTTCACCAGATCGACCGCGCCGATGATCGTGGAGATCACACCGATAAGCGCAAACAGCAGCACCAGAAAGCCGAGCGGTGCGGCATAACGCACACGGCCACGGCGACGCTTTCTTTTACGCTTGGCGGGGGTCTTTTCGGGTTCGAGCTTCTCGGTCAGTTCTTCCTGACGAATCGGAGCTTCATCCATACGGGGTCCCTCCTAGCAATCGAAGTACGTGTAATTCACCGTTTTCGGGGGTGCCGAGCCCCAGAAACGAGCCGTCCGGTGCGTAGACACGCACCGTTCCCTCAACGGACTGAGAGCCTAACCGGTCCAACGACAGTGCGCCGCCGTTACCGAAGCGCGTCGCCTGCGCGGCGGTGACAGACACCGATCCGAACGAGGCAAACGCCGAATCGACCGGGCGGATATGCGCCTCCAGCTCATCGTTTTCGGCAAAGGTGCGCCATTCGTCGACGGTATAACAATCGGTCAGTGTGTAGCCGGCCGCCGCCGTGCGCCGCAGGGCGGTCATCACCGCACCGCAGCCGAGCATTCGGCCGAGATCGTCACACAGCGTGCGGATATAGGTGCCGGCCGAGCAGGTGCAATCCAGTGTCAGCTCGCCGCTGACGGGATCGTATCCGACAAGCGCCAGACGGTGGATCGTCACGGGACGTGCCTCGCGCTCGATCTCGATACCCTGACGTGCGAGCTCGTACAACCGCACGCCGTCCTTTTTGAGTGCCGACATCATCGGCGGCACCTGCCGAATATCGCCGCGAAAGGCGGGCAAGACCGCCTCGACCTCCGCCAAAGTGGGCAACGGCTGTTCAGTGGCTGTTATGTTGCTCCAGACGTCCAGTGTGTCGCTGACATAACCGAAGCGCAGTGTGGCACGGTAGGCTTTATCGTGTGTTGGCAAAAGCGGAATAGCACGGGTAGCACGTCCCAGCATAATAGGCAGTACACCGGTAGCCATCGGGTCCAGTGTGCCGGCGTGACCGATGCGCTTCTCCCCCGTCAGCCGTCTGAGCAGAGCGCAGCAGGCAAACGAGGTCATTTCCTGTGGCTTGTCCACACAAAGGATACCGTTCATTACAGCCACTCCCGCAGACGCGGCACGGCTTCGCCCACGGCGCGCAACAACTGAGCGGTAACGTCATCTTCATTGCCCTCCAGCGTACAGCCCGCCGCACGGGCGTGACCGCCGCCTCCGAGAAGGGTACAGATCTCGGATGCATCCGCGTGTGAACCGGTACGCACGCTGACCTTGTAGCTACCATCCGCCTTGCGGCGCAGGGTCGCACCGACCCACACGCCCTCGATCTGACGGGGCAACGGTGACAAGCCTTCCATATCACCCTCGCACGCGCCGCTGGTCTTCATCATTTCCTCGGTGATCTTCATCACGGCGATGCGACCCTCGGCATAGAACTGGATGGATTGCAAAGCCTGCTGCTCCAGCGCGATGCGCGCGCGGGATTTGATATCAAACATTGCGCGGTTGATCGGCTCAGCGTGCGCGCCGAGCTCCATCAGCTGTGCAGCCATACGGTGCGCCAACGGTGTGGTATTGCTGTACTTGAAGCAACCGGTATCGGTGGCGATGCCGGTATACAGACAATCCGCCATCCCCACATCCACCGTCACACCAAGCTCCTCGATGACCTGCAAAATCAGCATGGCATTCGCACCCATCTCAGCATCCAGCAGCAACCGTTTTTCGTACGAGCGGTGCGAGGCGTGATGGTCGATGCACAGCTCGGTCTGCTCGGCATAGGGCTGTAGCTTGTCGCCCAGCAGATTGGCATCCGCCACATCCACGGCGCACACAAACGCGGGCACAAAATCCTGCTCCTCCATTCCCTCCCACATATACGCGTATTTTTGGGGGATGGGATCGCTGCACACCACACGCGCCTGCTTGCCGAGCGAGTGCAACGCACGGCAGAGCGCGTAGCCGGAGCCTAAGGTATCACCGTCCGGGAAATGGTGGGTGAGTATGAGGATGCGGTCGGCTTCGCGAAGGAGCGCGACCGCCTGTGAAACAGTTACGCGGTCACTCATCGTCTTCTCCGTCCTTCTTTTCGTTTACACCCATCTGCTCCAGCGTGCGGGCGATGTGTGAGCTGTAGGCAATGGAGTCATCCGCTATAAAACGAAGCTCCGGGACGTGGCGCAGCTTGAGCGCCGATCCCAATTCGCGCCGCATATATCCTGCGGCCGAGGTGAGGCCCTTGACAGCGGTCTTGGCCGCATCAAGGCCGTCCATCGCACTGACATACACCGTCGCGTAGGACAAGTCACGTGTGACATCCACGCGCACGATACTGATAAGCCCCGTGACGCGGGGGTCCTTGACGGTGCGCAGGATCGCGGTGAGCTCCCGCATAATATCCTCGCCGGTGCGATCCATTCGATAACCGGGCATAACGCCCCTCCTTTAACCACTTAGTCGCTGTATTCCTCAATGATATAGGTTTCGTAAACGTCGCCTTCCTGAATATCGGTGAATTTCTCCAGACCGATACCGCATTCGTACCCCTGAGCGACTTCACGCTGGTCGTCCTTAAAGCGCTTGAGCGAGATCATCTTATCGTCACCGATGATAATGCCGTCACGCACGATGCGCAGCAGATCATTGCGGTAGACCTTGCCATCGAGCACGTAGCAGCCGGCGACCAGACCCACGCCCGTGATACGGTAGACCTGACGCACCTCGGCACGACCGTGCAGCACCTCGCGCGTTTTTGGCGCGAGCATACCCTTCATAGCAGCCTCGATCTCCTCCAGACAGTCGTAGATGATGCGGTACATACGCATATCCACCTCGGCCTGCTCCGCGGCGGCCTGCGCCAGCGGGTCGGGACGAACGTTGAATCCCACGATGATGGCACCCGATGCCTGCGCAAGCATCACGTCGTTTTCGCTGACCGCACCCACGGCACCGTGGATCACACGGACACGCACTTCGTCGTTGGTGAGCTTCTCCAGCGACTGACGCAGTGCTTCCACCGAGCCCTGCACGTCGGCCTTGACGATGATGGGCAGTTCCTTGCGGTCGTTCTCCTGCATCTGGCTGAAGAGGTTATCCAGCGTGACCTTCTGGTACTGCTTGAACTGCTCTTCCTTCGCGGAGTGCTTGCGCTGCTCGACCAGCTCACGCGCCAGACGCTCATCGCTGACAGCGTTGAACTCGTCGCCTGCGGTGGGCACCTCGGCCAGACCCATAATTTCAACGGGCACCGACGGACCGGCGGTGTTGACCTTGCGACCGCAATCATCCGTCATCGCACGGACGCGACCGACCGCCGTGCCGGCGACAACGATATCGCCCGCGTGGAGCGTACCATTCTGCACCAGCAACGTCGCAATGGGGCCGCGCCCCTTATCCAAACGGGCTTCGATGACCACGCCCTTCGCCGCACGGGCGGGGTTGGCCTTCAGCTCACGCATTTCGGCGACCAGCAGCACAGACTCGAGCAGCTGATCCAGACCCTGACCGGTGAGTGCAGAGACAGGGACGCAGATCACGTCGCCACCCCACTCCTCGGGCACCAGCTCATACTCGGTGAGCTGCTGCAACACCTTATCCGGGTTAGCGGTGGGCTTATCCATTTTGTTGATGGCGACGATGATGGACACATCCGCCGCCTTCGCGTGATTGATGGCCTCGATGGTCTGCGGCATAATGCCGTCATCCGCGGCCACAACCAGAATGGCGATATCCGTAGCCTTGGCACCGCGGGCACGCATCGCGGTAAATGCCGCGTGACCGGGAGTATCCAGGAACGTGAGCGACTGGCCGCCGACCTTGGTACGGTATGCACCGATATGCTGCGTGATGCCGCCGGCCTCGCCGGAGGTGACCTTCGTCTTACGGATGGCATCCAGAATGGAGGTCTTACCGTGGTCAACGTGACCCATCACGACCACGACGGGATCGCGCGGCTGAAGCTCGCTGTCCTCATCCTGATGATCGTCGATAATGCGCTCCTCGATGGTAACAACAACCTCACGCTCGACCTTGGCGTGAAATTCCTCCGCGACCAGAAATGCGGTATCGAAGTCGATCTCCTCGTTGGCGGTGACCATCATACCCAGCACCATCAGCTTCTTGATGACCTCGGCCACCGTGGCCTTCAGGCGCAGAGCCAGCTCGGAGACCGTGATGGTATCGCCCACCGTGATGGTCATCTGCTTCTGCTTGCGTTCCATCTGGATACGGTTCAGACGCTCCGCCTCCGTCTCACGGCGGCGCTGCGGTTTCTTGTACTGCTGGGATTTCTGGTTGATCTTCTGCTTCTTGACACCGCCGCCGTCACCGCGCACGCGGCTGGACGACTGCGCCATATCGTCGAAGCGTTCATCGTATTTGTCGCCCACATTGGTCTGCACCGTACGGGTGTCCACCGTGCGACGCTCGATCTGCACACGGGGTGTGGACGGATTTTTCGGCTTTTTCTCCTGCCTGGGCGCGACCGGCGCAGCCGCCGTTTTACCGGGTACGACCGAAGCCTTGGGTGCCTCAGCAGCCGGAGCAGGCTTATTTGCAGCCGCTTTTTCCTCGCGGCGGCGGTCAGCCTCGGCAAAATACTCATCCAGATTCTCTTTATTGTGCTTCTGGGTAAGGTAATCGAAAACGAGATCCAGCTCGTCTTCCTGCAGTGCGGTCGCACTTTTCTTCGGCGTTTCGGAGAACTGCGCCAGCAACGCAATGACCTCCTTACTTTGGATGCCAAAGTCCTTAGCGACCTCGCTGACACGGTATTTAAACATCATAGCCATAGTCAAGATTCCTCCTCTTGAGCGGTAATAAGCAACGGGCGCAGTGCCCGGATAAAGCCGTTGTCCGTGGTGGCAAGCACCGCGATGGGCTTAGGAGAGCCAACGGCGTGAGCCGTTTCCTCCCGGGTCAGGGGCAAGCGGTAAACGGGGGTCTTCCCCGCCTGAAACGTGAGCTGGCGCACCGTGCGCTCAGACGCATCCGACGCGAGCATCAGCAGCGCCTGCGGTTGGCCGCACAGCGCGGCTACAGCGTCAAATCCGACGGTAAGACGGCCGGCGCGGCGACACATACCGAGCAATCCTGTCAATTTATTCAGTGCCATCGTTTGCCAGCCCCTCCAATTCGTCATACAAGGCGTCGGGGACGCGGCAGGCAAACGCTTTTTCCAGCCGACGGGCTTTGCGGGCGGCGGTCAGACACGCGGGATCGGTGCAGACGTACGCGCCGCGACCGGGCTTTTTGCCTGTGGGATCCAGCGACAGCTCACCCTCCGGGCTTTTGACCACCCGCACCAGCGCGGTTTTCGGTTTCATTTCACCGCAGCCGGTGCATTTTCGAAGCGGGATACGTTTGACGGATGCCATACGGCTGTCCCCCCTTTGTTAGTTTTCAGCAGCTTCATCCTCACCGTAGAAGCCGCTTTCCGGACGGATGTCGATCTTCCAGCCGGTCAGGCGTGCGGCAAGACGGGCGTTCTGACCCTTGTTACCGATAGCGAGCGAGAGCTGAGCGTCCGGCACCGTCACGCGGCAGGACTTGGCGCCTTCGGGATCAATCTCGACACCCACAACCTTGGCGGGAGCCAGTGCTGCGGCGATAAACTTCTCAGGCTCTTCGCTATACTCGATGATATCGATCTTTTCGCCGCCGAGCTCCTCCACGATCTCGGCCACGCGGGCACCCTTGGCACCGATGCAGGCACCGACGGCATCGACGTTCTCGTCGTGCGCGAGAACCGCCATTTTCGTGCGGGAGCCGGCTTCACGGGACACCGCCTTGATCTCGACCGTTCCGTCAAATATCTCAGGAACCTGCATTTCAAACAGGCGCTTGACCAGACCCGGATGGGTGCGGGAAATCAGCACGCGGGGACCCTTTTCGGTATCCTTAACATCCACGACGTAGACCTTGACGCGCATACCCTCGCGCAGCTCCTCGTCCCCGACCTGCTCCGTCTTAGGCAGGACGGCCTCGGATTTGCCTATCTCCACCGTGGCGGCACCCGTGCGGGGATCCACACGACTGACCAGCGCGGTCACCAGCTCCTGATTATGGCGCTGGAACTCGATGAATTTCTGACCGCGCTCTGCCTCACGGATACCCTGACGGATTACGTGCTTGGCAGTCTGCGCCGCGATACGGCCGAACTGACGAGTCTCCAGCTTGATCTCCACGGTATCGCCCACCTTGGCATTAGGCTGGTATTTCACCGCCTGCTCCGGCAACATTTCCTCATCGGAATCCTCGATCTCATCCACCACGCGTTTGAACAACGACACGGCAAATTCGCCAGTGGCGGGATCCATTTTCACCAGAATGTTTTCTTTTCCGCCGTAGTCCTTTTTTACGGCCAGCACGATCGCTGCCTGGATCTTCTCCAGCAGATATGCGCCATCGATGCCTTTTTCCTTTTCCAGCAACCGCAATGCCTCAAAAAACTCCTTGTTGTCACTCATGTCGTGTCATTCCTCCATTACACTATCTTCGTCCCAAAGATCCACGGCGCGGATCGCCGCAAGCTCTTTTCGGGAAAATTGCCGTACCTCGCCGCTTTCCAGTTCTAAGGAAAGCGTATCGTCTGTAACCCCGACCAGCAGGCCGACGAACTCCCGCTGACCGTTTTCCGCGGGGCGGATGAGTAGCACCGTGACCGGCTCGCCCTCATAGGCTGCAAAATGCTCCGGGCGGGTAAGCTCCCGCTCGATTCCGGGCGACGTCACCTCTAAGCAATACGACTGCGGAATGGGATCTGCTTTATCCAGCACCGGGTTGAGCAGATGTGTAAGATCCACACAGTCGTTGATCGTTACGCCCTCCGGCTTGTCGATGATAACGCGCAGGAACCAATCCGCTCCTTCTTTGACGAAGCGCACGTCCCACAGCGAGAGGCCGAGTCTGTCTGCCAACGGTTGAACCAGTTCACGGCACACCGCCGCGATACCGCCGACTCCGCGTTTTTTCTCCCCCATATACGCCCCTCCTTCTAACCATACCTAATGTACAAACACAAAGGAGCGGGTCGCCCCACTCCTTTACTACCATACTATCATCGTGCTTAGTATACCACAGGTATACGAAAAATGCAAGCTTTTTTTATTTTGCATCGTAAGAAGTTGTATATCATCAAGCCGACAGATATGCACACTTTGTGTGATGATATACGCCTTCGGCAATGATATACAGCCCTTTGGGCTGATGATATACCAAGCCTGTCGGCTTGGATAAAAAAACCTCGTTCCGAAGAACGAGGTTTTTTGGGTGTTTTAAACTTAATGACACGAATGAAATGTGCCTGAAAACTGCTAATTTTCTTTACTATTATCAATATTGTTCATTTTACATTCTTCATATTCACGAATATAAAAATCTAACAACTGCTTTAAGGTGTGTTCTCTCGTACTAGCAATTTCCTTAATCGTTTGTATTTTTTCAAGTGCAACTTTTGAACAATATTCTAACGGTTCTCCATAATGTTCAGAATCTGTATCCTCTACCTCAACATACTTTCCGGATTCCTCAATACATTGCACTTTGAAAAAAATCTTATCAACGCTTTCCAGTTGATTTTGTGTAGCAACAATGCGGTCCCAAATTTCCTTTAATGTAATAGACATATTAACCTCCATATTTTCCGGAGGACACGCAAGGCAAATTGTATTTTCATCAACGAAGCGTGCCCTGCCGTTTTTCACAAGACCTCTCGCTCTTTTAGGATAGGTCGCTTCATATTCGTTTCCTTGCTCATCTACAACTCTGATGTTTTTTTCGATGGGTGCCATCCCCTTTATAGATGAATTGAAATTTCGTTTTTTGTTATGGGTTTCTTCCCCGATTTCAATATTATTATATCATACTACAGAACAATTTACAATAGATTTAGATGAAATCACAATTATCAATGCGAAGCATTGTATGTAATCAACACGAAGTATTGGATGTAATCCACCTACGGTGGTATGTAATCAATCCGAAGGAAAATGCACCTACGGTGATGACATACACGCTAACGCGTGATGATATACCAAGCCTGGCGGCTTGAATTAAAAAATCCAAGTCCCAAAAAGGACTTGGATTTTTTGGGACCGACACTCAAAATGGAACCGGTCTAAAAACCTGATTTTCTATTCTTTTTGACCGTATTTCTTCTCAATTCTTCTATCTCGATTTTCTTGTTTTGTTTTCAAATGCTTAATCCACCAAAAGCAATACGATAAAAATGCTACACCAATTAAGGTCAAGCATCCAGCAAGAATAAAGTACGGACTTCGCGGAATTGGATCATCATTATTGTAAGAAACGACAGTCTTTCCATCCACTACTATTTCTTCCGCATAATCAGAGAAAAACAAAAATCGATTTCTGCTCCACTTTACTGTAGCTTTTGTATTTTCAACCAAAACATTTCTAATGTTATCTCGATCAAAATCGCCCGTCAAATTATACGCTTCTCCATTTAGCGTGTAAATTCGGTATATATTTCCACCTCGACCATAACTTACAGTTAAATGAGAAACAACAATACTCTTTTCGGTTAATTCGTCATATTTCGGTTCAGGAAATAAGTCTGGAAGAAAACAAATTGCAACGGATATCAAAATCGTTAAGAAAAAACGAAAATTGTTCCTATTTTCATTTTCTTAATATCTTCATCACTTATACGCTTCACACCATCACCGCCTTGGGTTATTTATTCAATTTGCTTTTAGCCGTATTTATAGAAGTAATCAGTAATTTCTTTACTTCAATACACTTTTCTAAAATATCGTTATTGTCATAATAACCGCTTTCGATTAAAAGTTCTACCCAATACTCACTTTCAGAACATTCTTTGAGTGCTATTTGAAGTTTAGCAATAAAATCGGCAGTTCCGTGACCATAAAAAGCCTCACGTATATTTGCACCGACGCTTGTTCCACTACGGATAAGTTGGTTAGTTAGCACACTTTCCTTTTTTGTTTGCTTTACATAGTTACAAACTTTAATTATCTGTAAAGCAAATTCTTTAGATTTTATAATCAACGGACTGTCAGCCATATATTGCCACCTCCAATATTGACATTATAGCACTATAAAACAAAAAGAGCAAGGCAAAGCCTTGCAAAAGCACTTATTACCTCTTACTTTTTACTTCTTACTTCCCAAAGCCCCACGGACATTTTTTGAGGTAAGAGTGAAGAGGTAATAGGTAAAAAGTAAGCCCCAAGAATTTATCGTCCTTGGGGCTTTGTCTCTCGTGTCCGAAAAAGAACTCGTCAAAAACCTGATTTTCTTAATATTTACAAAGAATATACTTATCTTTTACGAAAGCAGATAATTTGTTTCTAATTTCTTCAACTGTTCCACCTTCAATGGTAGATT
>CAYYDD010000029.1:0-18864 GCA_964470515.1 uncultured Eubacteriales bacterium
ACAGCGTGAGATCCTGATACGGGACGATGCGGGCATCGTGCCAGCCCCGGCCCTCGGTGTAGTTCATAATGAACATATGATCCGTAAAGATTTTACCGAAGCCGAGAGGGCCGGTGGGCTTTGCCTTGGGAGCGGTGGTTTTGGTGATCTTGATATCCAGCATAATAGTTCCTCCAATGTTAGCGGAGGGGCCGACGCTAGAGCGTCGGAGCTCGCTTGATTACAACTTACAGACGCTTGATGATCTCAGCGGTCATTCCTGTGCAGGAAAGCACCGCATCGCCGGCCGCAGCGATATCCGCAGTGCGGCAGCCGTCGGCAATGGTCTGATCGACCGCGCGCTCGATCATATCAGCCTCCTCGGCCAGATCGAACGAATAGCGCAGCATCATTGCGGCGGACAGCACGGTGGCGATGGGGTTCGCCTTGTTCTGACCGGCGATATCCGGCGCAGAGCCGTGGATCGGCTCGTACATACCGCATTTGCCGCTGCCCAGCGACGCCGAGGCCAGCAGACCGATGGAGCCGGTAATCTGCGACGCCTCGTCGGACAGAATGTCACCGAACATATTGGTGGTTAGCACCACGTCAAACCGCGAGGGATCGCGGATGAGCTGCATCGCCGCGTTATCGACCAGCATATCGGCGCACTGCACGTCCGGGTATTCCTCCGCCATCTTGTGCACGATCTCGCGCCAGAGGCGGGAGGTCTCCAGCACGTTGGCCTTGTCGATGCTGACAAGGTTGCCGCGGCGCTTGCGGGCGGCCTCGAAGGCCACGCGGGCGATACGCTCGATCTCCATCACGCTGTAGGCCTCGGTGTCGTACGCTTCGTCGCCGTATTGACCGACGCGGCGGCCGCGCTCACCGAAGTAGATACCGCCGGTGAGTTCGCGCACGATCATCAGATCGAAGCCGCGCTCTACGATATCCTCACGCAGCGGGCAGGCACCGCGTAGCGCGGGATAGATGTGCGCGGGACGCAGATTGGTGAACAGACCCAGCGCGGCGCGCAGGCCAAGCAGGGCACGCTCCGGGCGGATATTGCCGGGCAGCGTGTCCCATTTCGGACCGCCCACAGCACCCAGCAGCACGCTGTCGCTGTTCCGGCAGCCGGTCACCGTTTCTTCCGGCAGCGGAATGCCGCAGGCATCAATGGCACAGCCGCCGGCCAGATATTCGGTGAAATTGAATGTGTGGCCACAACGCTCGCCGACGACGTTCAGCACGGCGACCGCGCTGTCCACGATCTCGGGGCCGATACCGTCGCCCTTTACCAATGCGATGTTAAAGTTCATTTTGCCGCGCCTCCCTCTTGCTTGGCTTTGAGATATTTGAGCAGGCCGCCGTTTTCGATGATGCGGCCGATGAACGGGGGGAACGCCGTTGCCTGATAGGTTTTGCCGGTGGTCTCATCCGTGATAACGCCGGTGGAGAGATCCACGCTGACGGTATCGCCGTTCTGAATACCTGCCGCAGCCTCCGGACATTCCAGAATGGGGAAGCCGATGTTGATGGCGTTGCGGTAGAAGATACGCGCAAAGCTCGCCGCGATGACGCAGGACACGCCGCTCGCTTGGATAGCGATGGGCGCGTGCTCACGTGAGGATCCGCAACCGAAGTTCCAGCCCGCGACGATAAGGTCGCCGGTCTGAACGCGCTTGACGAATGTGGCATCGATATCCTCCATACAATGTGCGGCCAGCTCCTCCGGGGAGGGCGCGTTCAAATACCGCGCGGGGATGATAACGTCGGTATCGACGTTATCGCCGTACTGAAAAACAGAACCCTTTATCATACGTTGTCACCTCCGAAATACGGTGCGGGATCCGCAATGCAGCCGGCGATCGCCGACGCGGCGGCCACGGCGGGCGAGGCCAGAATGACCTCACTGTCCACGTGACCCATACGACCCACGAAGTTGCGGTTGGTGGTCGCGACGGCACGCTCACCGGCACTCAAAATGCCCATATGGCCGCCCAGACACGGGCCGCACGTGGGCGTGGACACCGCACAGCCGGCAGTGATGAAGATCTCGGTCAGACCCTCGCGTACACACTGGAGCGATACCTCCTGCGTGGCGGGAATGACGATGCAGCGCACACCGTCGGCCACCTTGCGACCCTTCAGGATAGAGGCCGCGATGCGCATATCGTCGATACGGCCGTTGGTGCAGGAGCCGATGACCACCTGATCGATGGGCATCCCCCCCACCTCACTCACCGTCTTGGTGTTGGACGGCAGGTGCGGCAGCGACACCGTCGGTTGCAGTGTGCTCAGGTCGATGGTCACGCGCTGCTCGTACACAGCATCCGCGTCGGCCTCGTATACCTTCACCGGGCGGATGAAGCGATCCTTGACGTACGCCATCGTTTTTTCATCCACGGGGAAGATGCCGTTTTTGGCACCCGCCTCGATGGCCATATTGGCAATGGTAAAGCGGTCGTCCATCGACAGTTCAGACACGCCCTCGCCGGTAAATTCCAGCGACTTGTACAGCGCGCCGTCCACGCCGATCCTGCCGATGAGGTGCAGGATAACGTCCTTACCGCTGACGCAGGGGGTCATCTTGCCCGTCAGCGTGACCTGAATGGCGGCGGGGACTTTAAACCAGTTCTCGCCGGTCGCCATACCGGCGGCCATATCGGTGGAGCCGACACCGGTGGAAAACGCACCCAGCGCACCGTAAGTGCAGGTGTGCGAATCCGCGCCGATGATGCAGTCGCCGGGACCGACGATGCCCTTTTCCGGCAGTAGCGCGTGCTCGATGCCCACGCAACCCACGTCGTACAGATGCGTGATGCTGTGCTTCTTCGCAAAATTGCGGGCGGTCACGCACAACTGCGCCGATTTGATATCCTTGCAGGGCGTGTAGTGATCCAGCACGATGGCGATACGGTCACGGTCGAACACCGAGGTAAAGCCCGCTTTCTCAAACACATCCACCGCGACGGGGGTAGTCACGTCGTTGCCGAGCACGATATCCAGTTTGGCTTCGATCAGATCGCCCGCCTGCACCTGCGGCAAGCCCGCGTGTGCTGCGAGGATCTTTTGTGTCATTGTCATACCCATAGAATTACGCCTCCTGCGTGGCCGCAGTTGCGGCCTGCATTTTGTTCATAGCGTTGATATACGCCAGAATACTCGCTTGAATGATATCGGTGGACAAGCCCTTGCCCACGTAGGTGCGGCCGTTCGTACCCAACTTCACGGTCACGTCGCCCAGCGTGTCCTTGCCCTCGGAGATGGAGCGGATCGCGTAGTGGTCGAACGTGTGCTCCACCGGCTGAATGATACGGTCGATGGCCTTGAACGAGGCATCGATAGGGCCGTCGCCGAGTGATACGTCCTCGAAGCTGTGGTCGCCCTTTTTCAGGCATACCGTGCTGGTGGAGGTGGTGAAGTTGCTGGTATGCACCGCAAACCAATCGAGCTGGTAGCCGGTCTCCTCCGCCGCTTCCTCTGCGGAATTGCGGTGCAGGATGATGGCCTCGATATCCGCGTCGCTGACGTCCTTTTTTTTGTCGCACAGCGCCTTAAATTCGTTAAAGCACGCCAGCAGCTCCTCGGCTGACAGCGTATAGCCCATCTCCTGAATGTGATTTTCAAACGCGTGCTTGCCGGAGTGCTTGCCCAGCACCAGACTGTTCTGGTTGATACCGACCGACTGCGGGGTGAGGATCTCATACGTCAGCTTGTTGGCGAGAACGCCGTGCTGATGGATACCGGACTCGTGCGCAAACGCGTTTTTGCCCACGATGGGCTTGTTGATGGGGGCCGTCTGACCGATGATGTTGTACACCGTCTTACTGGCGCGGTAGATCTGTGTGGTATCGAGACGGGTCGGCAGCGTGAACACATCCGGGCGGGTGTGCATCGCCATCACGACCTCCTCCAGCGAGGTGTTACCGGCGCGTTCGCCCAGGCCGTTGACGGTACATTCGATTTGACGAGCACCGCCCAGCACACCGCAGAGCGAGTTCGCCACGGCCATACCCAGATCGTTGTGGCAGTGCACGGAAAATTCGACCTTGTCGCCGTTCGGCACGTTCTTGATGAGGTAGGCGATCAGGTCGCGCATCTCATTCGGGGTGGTGTAGCCCACCGTGTCGGGAATGTTGATAACGGTCGCACCGTTCTTGATGGCGGCATCCACAACCTTGACGAGGAAGTCCCAATCACTGCGGGTGGCATCCTCGGCGGAAAACTCAATGTTGGAGCAATACCGGTGCGCGTGTGCCACCATCGCGGCGGTCTTTTCCAGCACCTGCTCGGGGGTCATACGCAGCTTGTATTCCATATGCAGCGGCGACGTGGCGATGAACAGATGGATACGCGGGTCGGCGGCGTGCTTCACGGCCTCCCACGCGGTATCGATGTCTTTCACGGCGGCGCGCGCCAGCGATGCGACGGTGCACTCCTTAACGGTCTCGGCAATGGTGCTGACCGACTCAAAGTCGCCGGGCGACGAAATAGCGAAGCCCGCTTCGATGACATCCACCTTCAAACGCTCCAGGCATTTCGCGACCTCGATCTTTTCGCGCAGGTTCATACTGCAACCGGGGGACTGCTCGCCGTCGCGCAGGGTGGTGTCGAAAATTTTGATCTGATCCATGCGTTGATCCTCCTTTAAATGGTGAGAACAGCGCCTTTATCGGCGGAAGAGACTAATTTGGCATACCGTGCCAGATACCCGGTGGTCACCTTGGGTGCCGGAGCGACCCACGCCGCACGGCGGGTGGCCAGCTCCTCATCCGAGACCTTCAGCACGATGCTGTGGGCGGGAATATCAATGGCGATGATATCACCCTCCTTCACCAGCGCGATGGTGCCGCCGGCCGCTGCTTCAGGGCTGACGTGACCGATGGACGCGCCCTTGGTGGCACCGGAGAACCGACCGTCGGTGATAAGGGCCACGCTCTCGCCCAGACCCATACCGCAGATAGCGGATGTGGGATTGAGCATCTCACGCATACCGGGGCCTCCCTTCGGGCCCTCGTAGCGGATGACCACCACGTCACCGGCGTGAATATCACCCGCATAAATGGCGGCAATGGCGGTCTCCTCGGAATCGAATACGCGGGCGGGGCCCTCGTGCTTCATCATTTCAGGCGCGACCGCCGACTGCTTGACGACGCAGCCATCCTCGGCCAGATTGCCGCGCAGCACCGCAATGCCGCCGGTGGCAAGGTAGGGGTTGTCGATCGGGCGGATGATGGAGGTGTCGCGGTTGACCACGTTCTCCAGATTTTCCTTCATCGTTTTGCCGGTGACGGTCATCACGCCTTCGTCCAGCAGGTTTTTCTTGGTCAGCTCCTTCATCACGGCATACACGCCGCCGGCGCGGTCAAGGTCTTCCATAAACGTATCGCCGGCAGGAGCCAAATGGCAGAGGTTGGGCGTCTTTTCGCTGACCGCGTTGGCCGTGTTCAGGTCAAGCGGCACACCCGCCTCATGGGCGATGGCGGGCAGATGCAGCATCGTGTTGGTGGAGCAGCCGAGTGCCATATCCACCGTTTCCGCGTTATGGAACGCGGCAGGGGTCATAATATCCGACGGACGGATATTTTTCTTGATAAGCTCCATAATTTGCATACCCGCGTGCTTGGCAAGGCGGATACGGGCGGAGTAGGGAGCGGGGATCGTGCCGTTCCCCGGCAACGCCATACCGATGGCCTCGGTGAGGCAGTTCATCGAGTTTGCGGTGTACATACCGGAGCAGGAGCCGCAGGACGGGCAGGCGTTCTGCTCGTAATCGGCAACGCCGTCCTCATCCAGCATACCGGCCTTGTACGCGCCCACCGCTTCAAACATATGACTCAGGCAGGTGCGCCGGCCATCCTGCAGATGACCCGCCAGCATCGGTCCGCCAGAGCAGAAGATGGTGGGGATATTCAGCCGCGCCGCGGCCATTAAGAGGCCCGGTACGTTCTTATCGCAGTTGGGGATCATCACGAGTCCGTCAAACTGATGCGCCATCACCATCGCTTCGGTGGAATCGGCGATCAGGTCGCGCGTGACCAACGAGTATTTCATACCCACGTGTCCCATCGCGATGCCGTCGCAAACGGCAATGGCAGGGAACATAATGGGTGTGCCGCCGGCAGCTCTCACCCCTGCCTTGACGGCAGCGGCGATCCGATCCAGCTCGACGTGGCCGGGGACGATCTCGTTGTGGGAGCTGACGATGCCGACCAGTGGGCGGCTCATCTCCTCCTCAGTCAGACCCAGAGCATACAAAAGGCTCCGGTTCGGGGCGCGCTCAACGCCCTTGGTGATGGTATCAGACAGCATATAATGACCCTCCAAACATCGGAATGATCGGCGGGGAGAGCGGGTCTCCCCGCCGATCGGTGTGACAATAGCTTAGTTGGAAGCGGAATCCAGATCGGAATCATTCTTCCACAGCATCTTCTCGCGGAGCTCACGGCCCACGATCTCCATCTGGTGCTGCGCCAGCAGATCACGCTTGGAGTTGAAGAAGCAACGGCCGTTCTTGTTCTCGGCGATCCACTTACCGGCGAAGGTGCCGTCCTGAATGTCGCTCAGCACAGCCTTCATATTCGCCTTGATCTGATCGTAGGGCAGCACACGGGGGCCGGACACGTACTCGCCGTACTCGGCGGTGTCGGAGATGGAATAGTTCATCGCGGCGATACCGCCCTTGTTGATGAGGTCAACGATCAGCTTCATCTCGTGGATGCACTCAAAGTAGGCGTTCTCCGGGGAATAACCGGCCTCGACCAGCGTCTCAAAGCCGCAGCGCATCAGATCGACAACGCCGCCGCACAGAACGGCCTGCTCACCGAACAGGTCGGTCTCGGTCTCGTCGTGCATGGTGGTCTCCAGAATACCGGCACGGGCACCGCCGATACCGGCGATATAGGCCAGACCGATGTCATACGCGTTGCCGGTAGCGTTCTGCTCCACCGCCAGCAGGCAGGGCACGCCCTTGCCTGCAACGTACTGGCTGCGCACGGTGTGGCCGGGGCCCTTCGGAGCCGCCATAAACACGTCCACGTCAGCCGGAGGTACGATCTGCTTGTAACGGATGTTGAAGCCGTGCGCGAACGCCAGTGCCTTGCCCGCAGTCATATGGGGGGCGATCTCGTTCTTGTACACGTCGGCCTGCGCCTCGTCGTTGATGAGGATCATAACGATATCAGCCTTGGCAGCCGCCTCAGACACCGTCAGCACCTCAAAGCCGTCCTTCTCAGCCACAGCCCAGGACTTACCGCCCCGACGCAGACCGATCACGACGTTGCAGCCGGAATCACGCAGATTCAGCGCGTGGGCGTGGCCCTGAGAACCGTAACCCACGATGGCGATCGTTTTGCCGTTGAGGCGGCCGAGATCGCAGTCACTTTCATAATACATTTTTGCCATAGTCGAACTCTCCCTTTTCTTTAGTTTCGTCTTTTATCGTATCCTGGCCACGTTCCAGGGCGATGACACCGGTTCTGGCGAGTTCAAGGATCTCGAACTCCGCCAAAATTTTCTCCATAGCCTCAGTCTTCGATTCGGCACCGATCATCGCCAGCGTGAGCGAGCCCACAGACACGTCGATAATGGTAGCACGGAAGATGTTGGCGATCTGGATGATCTCGTTGCGGCGCTCACTGTCGGAGGCACGCACCTTGTAAAGCACCAGCTCACGGCGAATGGATTTTTCGGGCGTGAGCAGCTTTACGGAGTGAACAGGTAGCAGCTTGCGTAGCTGATTGCACAGCAGTCTGGCGTGATCCTCGTCTGCCAGCACCTCAATGGTGATACGGGAGGTATCCGGATCGTCGGTAGTACCCACCGCCAACGATTCGATGTTGTACCCCTTGCGGGAGAACAACCGGGACACCTGCGACAGTACACCGGATTCGTTATCCACCAGCACCGCCAGTGTTTGTCTTGTGATCGGATTCATACTGTCCCTCCCGTCTTAACTCAGCATAAACTGCGTGATATGCGCGCCGCCGCCCACCATCGGACGCACCATTTCGTCCATCTGGATAGCGCAGTCGATGACGTAGCCGTGCCCCCACGCGAGCGCATCGCGGATGGCATCCTCCAGTTCGGCCACGCTGCACACGCGGCGACCTTTCAGCCCGTACGCCTCGGCCAGCTTGACAAAGTCGGGCGCACGGTTCAGTGTCGTTTGCGAATAGTTGCCGTTGTAGATCAGCGTTTGCCACTGCCGCACCATACCCAGCGTGCCGTTGTTGAACACGAAGGTGATGACGGGAATATCGTAGCACTGCTCCACCGCCAGCTCGTTGCAGTTCATACGGAAGCTGCCGTCGCCGGTGATGTGGATGACCGTCTTATCCGGGTTGCCTACCTTGGCACCGATGGCGGCGCCAAGACCGAAGCCCATCGTACCGAAGCCGCCGGAGGTCAGGAGCTGACCGGGATAGTCAAAATGAAAATGCTGGATAGCCCACATTTGATGCTGACCCACGTCGGTCGCGACAATGGTATCCTGCGGCAGTAGCTTTGCAATCGAACTGAGGATCTGCTTCGGAGTCAGTGTTTCGCCGCCCTCGGCGTATTCCGTTTCAGTCGGGAAGGAGAACACGTATTCCTTCCACGCGGTATGTACCTCCGGCTCGACGATCTCGTTGAGCATCGACAGCACCTTTTTGGCATCGCCTACGATGTGGTGGTCTGTTAGCACGTTTTTATTGATTTCGGCACGGTCGATATCGATCTGCACAATGGTGGCTTGCTTGGCGAAGCTGTCGGGCTTGAGTGCTACGCGGTCGGAAAAACGGCAACCAACGGCAATCAGCAGATCACAGCCGTCACACGCCATATTGGAGGCCTGTGAGCCGTGCATACCGATCATACCGGTCGTCAGCGGATTGCGGCCGCGGAAGCCGCCCGCGCCCATCAACGTGATGGCGACGGGGGCATCGATCTTTTCGGCAAACTCCGTAAATTCCTTCTGTGCACGGCCGCGTACCACGCCGCCTCCGCAGATAAGCAACGGCTTTTCGGATTGCTTTATCATCGCCGCCAGCTTCTCGATATCGGACACGTCCGGCGTCGGTGCCTTCAAATCGCGGGACGAACGGTGCAGGAGTGCCGCCAGCTTGCCGGTCTTTGCGTGCTCGGAGCGGGGGATGGACACAAACTCCGCCTTCTCTGCGGTTACGTTCTTCAGAATGTCGATGAACACCGGGCCGGGACGGCCACTGCGTGCCACGGCGAATGCCTCGCGCAGGATATCGGTTAAGTCCTCCACGCGCCGCACCAGATAATTGCATTTGGTGATGGGCATCGTGATACCGGTGATATCCACCTCCTGAAACGAATCCTTGCCGATGAGATTTTCACTGACATTGCAGGAGATAAAGATCACGGGCGAGGAATCCATATGGGCGGTGGCGATACCGGTGGTCAGGTTGGTGGCACCGGGGCCGGAGGTGGCGAAGCACACGCCGACCTTGCCGGTACTGCGGGCATAGCCGTCAGCCGCGTGGGACGCGCCTTGCTCGTGCGAGGTGAGCACGTGACGGATACGGCCGTTATAGCGGTACAGCTCATCGTATACGTTCAGAATGGTGCCGCCGGGATAGCCGAACACGGTGTCCACGCCCTGCTCCAGCAAGCATTCCATTAAGATCTGTGCGCCGGTCATTTGCATGCGGGATGATCCTCCTTTGATCTTTGCAAAGTTAAAAGAACGAAATAAAAAGAGCCCTACGATCGCTAAAAGTGACCGTAAGGCTTGCAAGCATAGCAGCTATTCCGTTCAGGCGATGCGAGGAGCCTTTTCGGAATTCTTATCTATGGCAACTCCGGGTAGCACTTTCAGCGCTATTCACTACCAGCCCTACCGCGAGTAGTAGAATAACGCTGACCGTAATGATACCGGATGTAGCCACAAACGAGATCATAACAAAACCCTCACACTAAAGTAAAATCGCTTTCACAATTTCTCACAGTGTAACACTTTAGCGCAGCAAAGTCAAGAGGATTTTTGAAAAAAAACGCTTTTCCCCGATATTGCCAAGATAAATTGGGTAGTATAGGGCGCCTTTGTACGAATTTCACAAGGATGAAAAAAGTGCCACGTCGCCCTTGACTTTACCGTGATAAAGTGATAAAATACAGAAACAACTTGAACGAAAGGGAGGAAAACTCCTTGAATATTATGGACTCGGCCTCGGTCCGGCGGCTGTTTGACATCATCTGTCATTTAGAAACGGCGGAGGAGTGCCGCTTGTTCTTCGAGGATATCTGCACCATCCGAGAGGTGCAGGATATGGCACAGCGTCTGGACGTGGCGGCACTGTTGCGCGAGGGCAAGAATTATCAGGAGATCTCGGCGCAAACGGCGGTCAGCTCCGCCACCATCAGCCGCGTCAACCGTTGCCTGCTGTACGGCGGGGGCGGTTATCGGACGGCGCTGGACAAATACGAGGCGGAGGGAAAGCGATGAACACGTCCATTGGTCTGCGGGGCGAGGAGGTCACCGTGGCTGCGCTGCGTATGCTGTACGAGCGGTATGGCTATGCCCCGTATAAAATGAGTAAATTTGAAGAATACGATCTGTATGTCCGTAACAAGGACTTTCTGATCTCGGACAGCATCATCACCTTTACCGACACCAACGGTAAGCTGATGGCGCTCAAGCCCGACGTGACGCTGTCCATTGTCAAGAATACCGCCGATATCACCGACGGTGTGCGTAAGGTGTATTACGACGAGCACGTCTACCGCGTTGCCAAAAGCTCGCGCAGCTTCCGTGAGATTCGTCAGATGGGTCTGGAATGTCTGGGCACGCCGGACGCGTACTGTCTGTCCGAGGTGCTGCTGCTCGCCGCCGAAAGCCTGCGCTGCATCTCGCCCGACGCGGTGCTGGACGTTTCGCATCTCGGTATCGTTGCCGGGGTATTGGAGCGCTTTGCTGTTCCCGTACAGAGCCGTGCTGCGGTGCTGAAATGCATCGGCGAAAAAAACCGTCACGAGCTGGCGGCGGTATGCCGCGAGGCCGGCGTGGATGAGGCGGGCACCGCTCTTCTGTGTGAGCTGGCCACCACCTACGGCACGCCTGAGGAGGTACTGCCGAAGCTACGGACACTGCTGGCCGGTACGCCGCAGGCCGCTATTGTCGAGGAATTGGCCGATGTGCTGGCTCCCGTTGCGGGTGACACTGTGCGTCTGGATCTGTCGGTCGTCAGCGATATCCGCTATTATAACGGTATGGTGTTTAAAGGCTTTGTCAGCGGCATTCCCGGCGCGGTGCTGTCCGGCGGTCAGTACGACCGTCTGCTGCACAAAATGGGCAAGGCGGCGGGTGCTATCGGCTTTGCCGTGTACCTGAATATGCTGGAGGATCTGTTTGTTCCCACGCGGCAGTACGATGCCGACGAGGTGCTGTTGTACGACGCGGCGACCTCTCCTGCTTCAGTCTGCGGTGCGGTGCGGCAACTACAGGAAAACGGCGGTCGGGTGCTGGCACTCAGCGCTGTGCCGGAGAAGCTTTTGTGCCGCCGAGTCTGGAGGCTGAAAGGAAGCGAGGTGGCGTTGCTTGAAGACCGTACTTAACGTGGCTCTGCCGAAGGGTCGGCTCGGTGAAAAGGTATACGACCTGTTTGAAAAGGCGGGGTTTGAGTGCCCGTCCATTCGTGAGAACAACCGCAAGCTGATTTTTGAAAATCCCGAAAAGGCGGTGCGGTACTTCTGGGTCAAGCCGTCGGACGTGGCCATCTACGTCGAGCGCGGTGCGGCGGATATCGGCGTTGTCGGCAAGGATATTCTGCTGGAATATGAGCCGGATGTGTACGAGCTGCTTGATCTGAGGCTCGGCCGTTGCCGTATGGCGGTGGCGGCGCTTGCGGATTTTCGTGACGACCCGCGCCGCACCTTAAAGGTTGCCACCAAATTCGGCAACATCGCACAGCAATATTACGCGTCCCGCGGGAGGGATATCGATATCATCCATTTGAACGGCTCCATCGAGCTGGCTCCCATTTTAAGGCTGTCGGATGTGATCGTGGATATCGTGGAAACGGGTACCACGCTCAAGGAAAATCAACTGGAAGTGATGGAGACCATCGTGCCCATCAGCGCACGCCTCATTGCCAACAAAGCGGGCTTTAAATTTAAAAGCGCCGCCATCGAGGAGATCGTGAAAAGCATTGCCAAGCAACTGGAGGAATCGGTATGATCCGGATATTAAAACG
The DNA here is from genome assembly GCA_964470515.1 of uncultured Eubacteriales bacterium. Lineage (GTDB taxonomy): Bacteria > Bacillota > Clostridia > Oscillospirales > Acutalibacteraceae > RGIG3009. The sequence goes on from CAYYDD010000029.1 coordinate 12,186, forward strand.
CAGCGAGGTCAGCGATGAGGAGGTTTTTTCCCGCGCTGTGCCGCAGGTGAACGTGGAGGCGGTTGTCGCCGAGGTCATACGGCGCGTCCGTGCTGAGGGTGACCGAGCCTTGCTCGAATACTGTGAAAAGTGGGACGGCGCAAAGCTCACGACCTTGCGCGTCACGCCCGAGGAGATAAATGAGGCTGTCGCCGCAGTGGAGCCCGCGTTTTTAGAGATTTTAAAGGAGGCTGCGGATAACATCCGCCGTTTCCACGAGAAGCAGGTGCGCACCAGCTTTTTGCAGAACGAGCAGGGCGGTGTCGTCACCGGCCAGAAGATCATTCCGCTGGATCGCGCGGGGCTGTATGTTCCGGGCGGCACGGCGGCGTATCCGTCCACCGTGCTGATGGATGCCATTCCCGCCCGCATCGCGGGTTGCCGCGAGGTTGTGATGGTGACCCCGCCGGATAAGCAGGGCAAGGTCAACCCCGTTATTCTGGCGGCGGCATCGGTGGCGGGCGTGGATCAGATTTATAAGGTTGGCGGTTCGCAGGCGATCGCCGCGCTGGCCTACGGTACGGAGAGCATCCCGCGGGTGGATAAGATCGTCGGCCCGGGCAACGCGTTCGTGGCGGAGGCGAAAAAGCAGGTCTACGGCACCGTTGCGATTGATATGATCGCCGGGCCGAGTGAGATACTTATCGTGGCGGACAGCAGTGCCAAGGCAAAGTACGTCGCCGCCGATCTGCTCTCGCAGGCCGAGCACGACCGTCTGGCCAGTGCCGTGCTGGTGACGGACGATGAAGCACTGGCCAACGCCGTGCAGGTTGAGCTGGAGCGACAGCTGCCGTTACTGGCGCGTGAGGATATCGCGCGCGAGTCCATTGATAAAAACGGTAAGATCATTCTCACCGCCACCGTCGACGAGGCAATCGAGATATCCAATGCCATTGCACCCGAGCATCTGGAGCTGTGCGTGGCCGATCCGTTTGCTCTGCTCGACCGTGTGCGTCACGCCGGCTCGATCTTTATGGGAAACTACTGCCCCGAGGCACTGGGCGATTATTTTGCCGGCCCCAACCATACGCTGCCCACCAGCGGCACGGCGCGGTTTTCCAGCCCGCTGTCGGTGGACGATTTCGTCAAGAAGACGCAGTACACCTACTACACCGCCGATGCGCTGAAGCGTGTGGCGGAAAAGGTGGCGCACTTTGCCGATCAGGAGGGGCTGACGGCACACGCCCGCAGTGCCCGTATTCGGTTGGAGGAATGATGGTATGAGCCGCTTTTTCAGTGACAAATACCGTTCGCTGGTACCGTATACCCCCGGTGAGCAGCCTACCGAACGGAAATATATCAAGCTCAACACCAACGAATCGCCGTTTCCGCCGTCCGAGCGGGCTGTGGCGGCTGCGGCGGAGGCCGCGCGGGTGTTGCAACTGTATCCCGATCCCACCTGCGGCGAGCTGACCCGAGCCGTGGCTGACCTGTGCGGCGTACAGCCGGAGGAGGTGCTGCTCACCAACGGATCGGATGAAATTCTCAATTTTGCGTTTATGGCGTTTTGCGATGCCGCGCATCCCGCCGTGTTCCCGGATATCACCTACGGCTTTTACAAGGTGTTTGCGGAGCTGAACGGCGTGCCGTATCGCACGGTGCCGCTGAAGGACGATCTGTCGGTCGAGCCTGCGGATTACGCGGCGGCAGGAGGCACGGTGTTTATCGCCAATCCCAACGCCCCCACGGGGCTGACTCTGTCGGTCGAAGAGGTGGAGGGTATCCTTCGGACGAATCCCGATAACGTGGTGGTCATCGACGAGGCGTACGTGGATTTCGGAGCGGAAAGCTGTATCCCGCTGATCCGCAAGTACGACAACCTGCTCGTCACCCAAACGTTTTCCAAATCCCGTTCGATGGCAGGCGCACGGCTGGGCTTCGGCGTCGGTTGTGCGGCACTTATTCAGGATCTCAATACCGTGAAGTATTCCACCAATCCCTATAATATCAACCGCCTGACGATGGCGGCGGGTTTGGGAACCTTGGCGGATGAGGCGTACACACGGGCAAATTGCTCGACAGTGATAGCTACACGGGAGATCACGCGGGCGGCCTTGCTGGAAATGGGCTTTGAGGTCACGGTGTCCCGCACGAATTTTCTGTTCGCGCGGCATCCGAAGCTCGGTGGCGCTGACTTGTATGCGGCACTGAAGGTGCGCGGGATCTTGGTGCGGCATTTTGCCCAGCCGCGCATTAACGATTATGTTCGTATCACTATCGGAAGTGATGCCGAAATGCAGACGTTTGCCGAGACCGTGCAAACGATATTGGAGGAATGTTGATATGCGTACAGCACAGATCAACCGTAAGACTGCGGAGACGGATATCTCCCTGAAGCTAACGCTGGATGGCACCGGCCGTTCGGCCGTTGATACCGGCTGCGGATTTCTGGATCATATGATCACCTTGTTTGCCAAGCACGGCCGCTTTGACCTGGTGCTGACCTGCAAGGGCGACACGCAGGTGGACGATCATCACACCGTGGAGGATGTTGGCATTTGTCTGGGGCAGGCGTTTGCCGAGGCACTCGGTAGCAAGGCGGGTATCGTCCGTTACGGCGATATGCTGTTGCCGATGGACGAGGCACTCGTTCTGTCCGCCGTCGATCTGTCCGGTCGCGGCTGTCTGGTGTACGATATGGCCATCCCCGCGCAGAAGGTCGGCACGTTTGATACCGAGCTGGGCGAGGAATTTTGGCTGGCGTTCGTGCGCAACGCGGCGTGCACGCTGCACGTCAAGCAATTAGCGGGCAGCAATTCGCATCACATTTTGGAGGGCGCGTTCAAATCGATCGCCCGCAGTCTGCGGCAGGCTGTCAGCATCGACCCGTCGCTCGGCGGAGAGATCCCGTCCACGAAAGGGGTTCTTTAATGATCGCCCTTGTGGATTACGGCGTGGGCAATCTGTTCTCGCTGAAAAGCTCCTTTGCCGCCATCGGTGCCGAGGCGACCGTCACTGCCGATCCGCAGGTGCTGCGAGCGAGCGAGCGCATATTATTGCCGGGTGTCGGTGCGTTCGGTGACGCGGCGGATAAGCTGCGTGCCACCGGGCTGGATGCCGTGGTAGCAGAGGAAGCGCGGCGCGGCAAGCCGCTGCTGGGTATTTGCCTCGGTATGCAGCTACTGTTTGACCGCAGTCTGGAATACGGCGAGCACGCAGGGCTGGGCCTGATTCCCGGGGAGATCCGTCCCATTGCGGAGGTTATCCCCGCCGGCTATAAGATTCCGCATATCGGCTGGAATGCGCTCTGCTTCGGTGCGCAAAAAAGTCCGCTTCTCAAGTACCTGCACGACGGGGATTTTGTGTACTTCGTGCACTCCTTCCACGCGGCGAGGTGCGACGAGCACGTCATCGCTACGGCGGAGTACGGCGCGCCGCTCACGGCGGCGGTCGCGCGGGATAACGTGTTCGGCTGCCAGTTCCATCCCGAAAAGAGCGGTGCGGTGGGGCTGAATATTCTGAAAGCATTTTGTGAGGTGGGGTGACGGTATGCGCATTTTTCCGGCAATTGATCTGTACGAGGGCAAGGCCGTGCGTCTGTTCAAGGGCGACTATGCGCAGATGACGGTGTATCACGACGACCCGGTCGCCGTGGCACGGGATTTCGCTGCGGCCGGTGCCACGCACGTGCATTTGGTGGACTTGGAGGGGGCCCGCACGGGCGGAACCCCCAATTTTGAAACGGTGTGCAAGCTCAAGGCGGAGAGCGGCCTGTTCTGCGAGATCGGCGGCGGTGTGCGCAACCACGAGGTCATCCGTCGGTATCTGGAGGCCGACATCGACCGTGTCATTCTGGGCACGGCGGCGGTGACCGAGCCGGGCTTCGTGGAGACGGCGGTGGCCGAGCACGGTGAGAAGATCGCCGTGGGTGTAGATATGCGCGACGGGATGGTTGCGGTGAAGGGCTGGACCGAAAGCTCCGCGCTGAAAGCGTTTGATTTTTGCGAAAAAATGCAAAAAATCGGCGTAAAAACGCTGATCTGCACCGATATTTCGCGCGACGGCGCGATGCAGGGTACCAATCTGGAGCTGTACCGCGAGCTGTCCCGGCGGTTTTCACTGGATATCGTCGCCTCGGGCGGCGTGTCCTCCATTGAGGACGTGAAGCGCTTAGCGGCGATGGAGCTGTACGGTGCCATCGTCGGTAAGGCATACTATACCGGCGCGATATCCCTGCGCGAAGCGATCGAGGTGGCACAATGATAACCAAGCGTATCATCCCTTGTCTGGACGTGAAGGAAGGGCGAGTGGTCAAGGGCGTACAGTTTCAGGGGCTCAGCGACGTGTCGTCGCCGGTGGAGCTGGCAAAATATTATAGCGAAAACGGCGCGGATGAGCTGGTATTTTACGATATTACAGCCTCCGCCGAGGGGCGACGGCTGTTTACCGATATTTTATGCGAAACGGCGCGCACGGTGTTCATTCCGCTGACAGTGGGAGGCGGTATCAATACGGTGGACGATTTTGATCGCGTGCTGAAGTGCGGCGCGGATAAGGTGAGTGTCAATTCCGGTGCTATCCGCGATCCGTCGCTGGTGCGCGAGGCCGCGAAACGGTACGGCGATCAGTGCGTGGTGCTGTCGGTGGACGTTAAGCGGGTGGACGGCGCGTTCCGCGTGTTCGCGCGGGGCGGCCGCGACGATACCGGGATGGAGGCAATCGACTGGATTAAGCGCTGTGTGGCCGACGGTGCCGGTGAGATCGTGGTCAATTCTATTGACACCGACGGTGTGCGCGGCGGCTTTGACCGCGAGATGCTGGCGGCGGTGTGCGACGCGGTATCCGTGCCGGTCATTGCCTCGGGCGGCGCGGGATGTGCAGAGGATTTTGTGACGCTGTTCCGCGAGCTGCCGCGGGTGGATGCCGGTTTGGCGGCATCGATCTTCCATTTCGGCGAGGTGCGCATCCGGGATCTGAAGGCCTTGCTGGCGGAGACCGGTATCTCGGTGCGTTTGGAAAGATAGGAGTGTGTTTGTAATGTTTGATATCGAGAGCTTAAAATTTGACGACCAGGGGCTGATCCCCGCTATCGTGGTGGATTCGGTCACCAAGCGGGTACTGACGCTCGCGTATATGAACCGCGAAAGCCTGACGATTTCTATGGAGAAGGGGCTGACCTGCTTCTGGAGCCGTTCGCGGCAGGAGCTGTGGCTCAAGGGCGAGACCAGCGGCAACTATCAGCACATCGTGTCCATCACCGCAGACTGCGATAAGGATGCGCTGGTGGTCGTGGTGGAGCCGGACGGTCCCGCTTGCCACAAGGGTACGACGTCCTGCTTTGAGCAGTCGGTGTGGGAGAGCAAGGAGCGCTCCGAGTTTTCCTTGCAGGCACTGATGGCACTTATCGAGAGCCGCAAGACCGAGAAAAAGGAAGGCTCCTACACCACCTATCTGTTTGAAAAGGGCTTGGATAAAATTCTGAAAAAGGTGGGCGAGGAGAGCACCGAGGTCATCATCGCGGGCAAGGCGGAGGACAAGGCGGAGACGATCTATGAGATCGCCGACCTGACGTATCACCTACTGGTACTGATGATTCAGATGGGCATCTCGCTGGAGGATATCCACCGCGAGCTGGCGTCGCGTCACGTCATTGATCATAAAATCAAGCAGGAGAAGATGACGAAATGACCGCGCAGGATCTTCACAATCACACCACCTTTTGTGACGGTCACGCCGACCCGGAAGCAATGATAAAGGTCGCTATTGAGCGGGGTATCACCCGACTTGGTCTGCTCCTTCACTCGTACACGTTTTTTGATGAAAGCTACTGCGCGTCAAAGGATGCGCCGGGACGGTTTCAGCGGGCGATGGCGGAGCTGAAGGAGAGATACTGCGGGCAGCTCGAGCTGTATTGCGGCGTGGAGCAGGACTACTATTCCGAGGAGTCTACCGAGGGATTTGATTACGTTATCGGCTCGGTGCATTACCTGCACATCGGGGATGACTATCCGCCTATTGACGATAATCGCGAGCGGGCGATAGAGAATGTCAATACCTACTTCGGTGGTGATTGGTACGCCTACGCGGAGGCGTATTTCCGCACGGTGGCCGACGTGGCGGAGAAGACAAAGCCGGATATCATCGGGCATTTTGATCTCGTCGCGAAGTTCAACGGCGAGGGTGATTTGTTTGATGAAAGTCACCCGCGCTACGTGGCGGCATGGCATGCGGCGGCCGAACGGCTACTGACCTACGGTATCCCGTTTGAGATCAATCTGGGCGGCATGATGCGCGCGGGGCGGCACGAGCCGTATCCGACACTGGCCATCCAGCGATATCTGGCGGAGTGCGGGGCGCGGGTGGTGCTGTCGAGTGATAGCCACTGCACCGATACGTTGCGGGAGGGGTTTGAGGAATGGAAGAGCGCGGCGGAGAACGTCGGCTTCAGACCTAAGCAATGGGCGAATTTGCGGTTTTGAGAACAGCGAGCAGGCAGTAGCCGACTCGCTGTTTTTCTGAACACAAAGGGACGGTTTTCACGCTAACCGTCCCCCGATTGCCCCCTACGCCGATTTGTTCTTAAAATACACTCTAAAGAAGCGAAAAACGAATTAAAATAGAACCGTCAGAGACGACGGTTCTATTTTTCAGTCTGTCAAAGAAGCCCTGTTTTCGTTAGGCGAAAACAGGGGCTTTGGTA
>CAYYDD010000030.1:0-18135 GCA_964470515.1 uncultured Eubacteriales bacterium
CTCTCGTATTTCCAAGCGTTTTTCTTCCAAAAACACTTTCCGTCCGTACTTGGGGGCAAGCACTATGTGATACTTGCAATTCCATTTTGTACGTGCTAAATTACTCGTGTCTATGCTTTCTTTTTTCATTGACTTTTTCTCCGATTGTGTTTTCGATTTCGTGACCGGCAGGTCGCTTTTATCTTAACACAATCGGACGTCTTTTCATCGCTGAAGCTCTTTTCAACCACGCGACTATCCCGTGGTTTTCGTTTACAAGAAAAACAGCAGGTGCCACGCACCTGCTGTTTCTTATTGCTCTTATTCCGTCGCGCCGGAGATATCCATAAAGGTATTGCCGCCCGTGGCTACCGGCAGCTCGCCGTTCCACTTCTCCACCTTGGAATATTCGATGAGCTCCTCGCTCAGCGACGCGGACACCTTGCGGTTAGCCTCGGCCTGCGCCTCCGCCTTCTTCAGGATGGCCTCCGCCTCCGCTTCGGCCTCAATGACCTTCTTCTTCGCCTCGGCCTCCGCGATCACCAACGCCTGCTCCTGCTCGGTCTTGGTCTTGATAAGGTTCTGCTCCGCCACCTGCTTGGCCTCGATAGCGGCGTCGAACTCTGCCGAGAACTCAAAGTTGACGATGTTGAACTTCTCGATCACGATACCGTAGCTCTTGACCTTATCCTCCAGCGTGGCCTGCACCTCCTGGCTGACCTGCGCACGCTCGGTGATAAGCTCCTCCGCCGTGTACTTGGCGGTGACCGACTTCATACTCTCCTGCACGGCGGGCAACAGCATAATGCTCTGGTAATCCTGACCGATGTTCTGGTAGATGTACGATGCCGACTGGGTGCCGATACGGAAGTTGACGGCGATACTGCTGCTGATGGACTGCAAGTCCTCCGACACAGCGGGCGCGTCTACCTCGATCTTCTGGATCTTGTTGGACATAATTTCCACCGTCTGTATCATCGGGATCTTGAGATGCAAGCCCTCCTGCAACGGCTGATCCGATACCTTACCCAGTGTGACCACCACACCGCTTGAGCCGGCGGGAACCACGACGAACGCCGAGCCCACCACGATCAGCGCCACAATCGCGATAACCGCCCACAGCAGGATCTTCTTGATACGCCCCGCCTTCTGCGCGTCCAGCTCGACGACGTTGCCCTTTTTCTTAAACATAACGGTTCCTCCTTATGTAATATGAACGTTCTACTTCCCGCGGTGATTATACTGTACCATATCGGGGGAAATTCTGCAAATTCGGTTTGGGTCGAAATTGAAGTTCGCAGGATTTCCCCGCGTTTTCCGAGGTGAATCATCTCGTTAAATCACCGATTTTCACCGTTTTTCTCCCATTTTCAGCAATTTTAAAATCCGCACCGGCTTTACAAGACCCCTTGTGTAAAGCGGCTCCTCCCGCAAGGCGGCGGGGGATGGTCCTACGACCTCTTCCCCGACAGCGGCCTCACGACCCCGCGATCCAGCGCCACCAGCACCAGCGGCAATGCCACGAGCTGCACCGGGGTCATAATGCCCGCCTGCAACAGTCGCCCGGGCAGCAGCGCGATATACGGCGTGTGATTGGTCACCGAGATCCACAGCGTGTTCAGCAAAATACTGCACGCGACCTGCGCCCCAATGACGCCCAGCCCGATACGCCACCACTTGGTCGAGCGGTAAAAGCACAGCCCGTAAAGCAGGCCGATGAGCGCCGCCGTCAGCGTGTAGCCGGGGAAATACGCCCCCGTCGGGAACAGGATCGCCCCGATAAAGTCACTCAGCCCGTGCACCAGCGCACCCGCGAGCGGGCCGTACAAAAAGGCCGCTGCGGCCACCGCCACGAACGAGAAGCCGATGCGACGATCCCACAAATTCACGGAACCGAAGCGGGTGAGCACCACGTCCAGCGCGATCAGCATACCGCAGACCACCAGACGAAGCAGACGTTGGGAATTGTTCTTTGACATAAAAACTACCTCCTTACTCTCCTGTTGTTGAATAAGAAGGCAGCTTTCACTTCTTGACTTCAACAGCGGGATGCGACCGGCGAACCGCAAGACCTTGTCTTTTCGTCCGACCGGCAACTCCCCGTCCGTTCGGCACTGCGCCGCGATCACCCGCGGCAACGCTCGTCAGTCTACTCTGTGTGAAAAATATATGCTCAGTTCAAAATAAAGAACTGCTCATACCAAAGAATAAAGGTATAGATCGTCCAGATCTTTTTCATATTGAGGGCGCGTCCCTGCTTGTGCTCTTCCAGCAACGATAAAATCGCATCCTGATGAAAGAACTTCGCCGCGATATCGCTCTCAAATGCGTCACGCACGCGCTGATAATACTCGTCCTGCCGCAGCCAATCGTTCAGCGGCACCGGGAAACCGCACTTCGGGCGGTTGGCGGTGCACTCGGGCAGTTGCTTGAGCGCGGCGGTGCGCAACGCGACCTTCGTCGCGTTCCCGCGGATACGGTGCTGCGTCGGCAACGTCACCGCCAGCTCCAGCATCCTGCGGTCGAGGAACGGCACGCGCAGCTCCAGTGAATTGGCCATACTCATACGGTCGGCCTTTTGCAGAATATCGTACAGCATCCACGTCTGCATATCCACGTACTGTAGCTGTGTCGGCTCATCCAGCGTCGCCACCTTCTCAAAATGCGGGCGGGACAGTTCCACCGGATCGCACGGCGTACCCGGGTTTTTGAGATACTTCATCCGCTCGTCGCGGGTGAACACGTAATTCGCGCGCATAAACCGCTCGTACGGCCGCATCGCGCCGCGAATGGCAAACCGCTTGCCCTTGACCTTGTCGGGCAACCGCTTCGCCACCGCCGCCACCGCTTTGCGCAAAAGGCGCGGGAGACGGCCGTACTTGGCAAAATGCCCGCCCTCCAGATACATCGGGTAGCCGCCGAACAGCTCGTCGGCACCCTCACCCGACAACACGACCTTGACGTACCTCGCGGCGTTCTGCGCTAAGAAGAACAGCGGCACCTCGGACGGATTGGGGAGCGGCTCGTCCATATAATACTGAATTTTGCCCGCCCAATCAAAATACTCCGCCGCCGACACCTTGTTCGCGATATTCTCCACGCCGATGACGCGCGAAAACTCCTGCGCGTGCCCCAGCTCGCTGTACTTCTCCTCGGCGTAGCCCACCGAGAAGGTGCGCACGCGGTCGTTGCCCTTCATCACCTCGTTGACGACGTAGCTCGAATCCACGCCGCCCGACAAAAAGCACCCGACCTCCACGTCGCTGATCTGGTGCACCCTCACCGATTCTTCAAATTCTTCGGTGATACGACGCTCCCATTCCTCGGCGGTGAGGCTGTCATCCGCCTTGAAGCGGTCGGCCACGTCGTAATACTTGTGAATGGACAGCTCGCCGTTCTGATACTCAAAATATTCGCCGTTGAGCAGCTTAAACACGTTCTTAAAGAACGTCTCGCGCATCGGCAGATACTCGTAGCACAGCCAGTCCGGCAGGCGGGACTCGTCCAGCTCCTTAACGAACGACGGATGCGAAAGAAACGACTTGATCTCCGACCCGAAGAAGAAATCTCCGCCGTTTTTGTAGTAATAAAACGGCTTAATGCCGAAAATATCCCGTGCGCCGAACAGCTTTTTCGTCACCTTATCCCAGATGACGAACGCGTACATCCCGCGCAGACGGTCGAGCAGGGCGGCGCCCCACTCCTCGTAGCCGTGCAGCAGCACCTCGGAATCCGTCTTGGTACGGAACGTATGTCCCGCCGCGAGCAGCTCCTCGCGCAGCTCGCGGTAGTTGTAGATCTCGCCGTTAAAGGTCAGCACCCGAGTGCCGTCCTCGTTTTGGATGGGCTGACGGCCACCCTCCAGATCTATGATGGACAGCCTCCGAAAGCCCAGCGCGATATCGTCGTCCACGTAATAATCGGCCTGATCGGGGCCACGGTGGACAATACGGTCGGCCATCGCACGGATGACCGCCTCGCGGTCGCCGCCGTAGCCGTTGATAAAATAACCGGCAAAGCCGCACATAGTTAATCCCTCAAACTCTTATTCCCGAAATAACGGGCGTACTTTTTAAAATAGCTTGCCTGGTTTTTGTGGAAATAGATCCACCGCTTAAAGCTCCAATCCTTCGTGTAGAACAGCGACTTGCACAGCTTCCGCCGGCGGATCAGATTCCTCGCTTTTTCGCGCAACTCCGGATCCTTCACGTATTCAAAGATGATGTGCGTCGGGATCAGCGTCCACAGCGTTTCGCCGTTCGCGATCACGCACTCCTGCGGTCGGTTAAGCAGCACGTCCTCCACCAGATACCGGGCTAAATTGTGCCCCTCCGCCGTCACGAAGAAGCTGCTGCGCCCCTGCCTCGGATTCATTTCAAACAGCTTGTACTGGCCGTCGCGGCTGTCCAGCTTAAAATCGAAGTTCGCAAAGCCGACGTAGCCGATATCCTCCAAAAAGCTCTTCATCTGGCGGGCGAGCTGGCGATCCTCCGTCGGGACAATGGCGGCGTAGCTGCCGATGCCCTCCGGCGAATGCTCCTCCAAGAGCGCCTGCCCCAGCGCGATCAGCCGCACCTTACCGTCTTGACCGCAGTAGCAGTTCATCACGCGCATATGGCTGTCATCCCCCGGAACGTACTCCTGAATGATGAGATGATCCTGATACGACGAGCCGTAGATGGCGGCGACGATGGCGTCAAATTCCTCTTTGGTCTCCGCCACGAACACCTTTTTCTTGTGCGGGAAGTGGCAGTTCCAGTACGCCACGCTGTTGGACGGCTTGATGACCACCGGGAACGGGAACGGCGCCTCGAAGCCCTCGTAGTTGTTCACCGTCACCGTGGTGGTCTTGGGATACGCAAAGCCGTACTGATCGCACAGCGCGTAGAAGGACTCCTTCATACTCAGCCGCGTCAGCAGCTCTTCCCCGATCACGGCAAAGCGGTAGTACGGCCGCAGTGCCTCCTGATTGCGGGCAAGCAGCTTCGTATAGTTATCGCCGCAGGGCACGAGCAACAGCGACGTATCCTCGGCGTAGTGCCCCGCGAACTCGATGAGCGTCCGGCAGAACACCTCATCCTCCTCGATGCGCGGCTCCACCACCTCCACCGTCACGATGCGGCTGTTGGAGGTAGCGCCCAGCCGACCCTTGCCGATGGCGACGGAACGTAAGCCGTACGCCTCGTGGAACGACCGCGCCATACCGTATACGTTGATGTCGCTGCCCAGCAGCACGGGAACGAATTTCAACTGTTCCATCTCAACACATCCTTGTAGGAGCCGATGCGGGCATCGGCTCGCCATCATTCACATAAACCCAAACCAACACCGTCTGTCGTCTGATATCTGCCGTCCGTTATCCGTTGGTCGAATAGTTCGGCGCTTCCTTCGTGATCGCGATATCGTGCGGATGGCTCTCACGCAGTCCCGCACCCGTAATACGGATAAACTGGCCGCGCGCCTGCAACTCCTCGACGTTGTGGCAGCCGCAGTAGCCCATACCGGCGCGCAGACCGCCCATCAGCTGAAACACGGTGTCGGACAACGGTCCCTTGTACGGCACACGGCCCTCGACGCCCTCCGGCACGAGCTTTTTGTTGCCCTGCTGGAAATACCGGTCGCTGGAGCCCTTCGCCATCGCGCCGAGCGAGCCCATACCACGGTACACCTTGAACTGACGACCTTGATACAGCTCGGTCTCACCGGGCGACTCCTCACAGCCCGCGACCAGCGAGCCGACCATCACGGTGCTCGCACCGGCGGCCAGTGCCTTGACGAGATCACCCGAATATTTCAGACCGCCGTCGGCGATAACGGGAATACCGTACTTCGCCGCAGCGCACGCCGCGTCATAGATGGCGGTAACCTGCGGCACACCGATACCCGCAACGATACGCGTGGTGCAGATGGAGCCGGGGCCGATACCCACCTTCACCGCATCCGCACCCGCGTCGATGAGCGCCTCGGCGGCCGCCGCGGTGGCGACGTTGCCCGCGATGACCGGCATCGTCGGATACGCGGCCTTCACCTTGCGCAGACAGTTGAGAATGTTGTGGCTGTGACCGTGCGCGGAATCCAGCACCAGCACGTCGGCCTGCGCCTTGATAAGCTCCTCCGCACGCTCCAGCACGTCCGCCGTCGTACCGATAGCCGCCGCACACAGCAGACGACCGCCCGCGTCACGCGCGGAGTTGGGGTACTTCACGGCTTTTTCAATATCCTTAATGGTCACGAGACCCTTCAGATAGCCCTGCTCGTCCACGATGGGCAGCTTCTCGATGCGGTGCTGCCGCAGGATCTCCTGCGCCTGCTCCAGCGTGGTACCGACGGGAGCTGTGACGAGGTTATCCTTGGTCATCACCTCGCCGATGGGCTGCGAGAAATCGGTGAGGAAGCGCATATCGCGGTTGGTAAGGATGCCCACCAGCTTGCCGTCACGGCAGATCGGCACACCGGAAATGCGGTACTTACCCATCAGCTCGTTGGCATCCGCCACCAGATGATCAGGCGAGAGGAAAAACGGGTTGACGATGACGCCGTTCTCAGAACGCTTGACACGGTCCACCTGATCGGCCTGCGCCTCGATGGACATATTCTTATGAATCACACCGATACCGCCCTCACGCGCAATGGCGATCGCCATCCGCGCCTCGGTCACGGTATCCATTGCGGCCGTCATCACCGGGGTGTTCAGCGTAATGGTTTTGGTGAGCTTAGTATGCAGATCAATATCGGCGGGCAGCACATCCGACTCCGCCGGGATGAGCAGCACGTCATCGAACGTCAGACCCTCTTTTACGAACTTTTCTCCTGCGTTTGTGTTGACCATCTTGTTAACCTCCTCGTTATTCTTCGTCACCCAATTTAAGAACTGCCATAAACGCTTCCTGCGGCACCTCGACGCTGCCGAGCTGACGCATACGTTTTTTACCCTCTTTCTGCTTCTCCAGCAGCTTTTTCTTACGGGTAATATCGCCGCCGTAGCACTTCGCGAGCACGTCCTTGCGCATCGCGCGTACCGTCTCGCGGGCGATGATCTTCCCGCCGATAGCCGCTTGGATCGGCACCTCAAACAGCTGGCGCGGGATATTCTCCCGCAGCTTTTCGCACAACCGTCTCCCGCGGGAATACGCGCTTCCCGCAAACACAATGAACGACAGCGCGTCCACGATCTCGCCGTTAAGCAGGATATCCAGCTTGACAAGCTCCGACTTCCGGTAGCCCTTCAGCTCGTAGTCAAAGCTCGCATACCCGCGTGTGCGGGATTTGAGTGCGTCAAAGAAATCGTACACGATCTCGTTCAGCGGCAGATCGTACAGCAGATCCACACGGTTTTCGTCCAGATACTTCATATCGTGGAACACACCGCGCCGCTGCTGGCACAGCTCCATAACGTTGCCGACGTACTCCTTCGGCGTGAAGATGTGCGCCTCCGCGATCGGCTCCTCGGCTATCGCAATGCTGCCCGGATCGGGGTAATTGGTGGGATTGTCAATGTACTGCACCGAGCCGTCCGCCATCGTGATGCGGTAAATAACGCTCGGTGCGGTGGTGATAAGGTCTAGGTCGTATTCGCGCTCCAGCCGCTCCTGAATGATCTCCATATGAAGCAGTCCCAGGAAGCCGCAGCGGAAGCCGAAGCCCAGCGCCACCGACGTTTCCGGCTCGAAGGTGAGCGACGCGTCGTTGAGTTGCAAGCGTTCCAGTGCCTCGCGCAAATCCTGATAATGTGCGCCGTCTGCCGGGAACACGCCGCAGAACACCATCGGGTTGACCCGGCGATAGCCGGGCAGCGGCTCGGGCGCGGGACGCGCCGCCAGCGTGACGGTGTCGCCCACGCGGGCATCCCCCACCGTCTTGATGGAGGCCGCGATATACCCGACCTGCCCCGCACACAGCTCGGTGCACGGCTCCGGCGCTCCCGGACGGAGAATACCGACCTCCACCACGTCGAACTCGGCGCCCGTCGCCATCATACGGATGGTATCCCCCATCCGCACGCGGCCTTCCTTCACGCGGATGTACACGATGACGCCGCGGTAGCTGTCGTAATAGCTGTCAAAGATCAGTGCCTGTAACGGCGCGTTTTCGTCCCCCTCGGGGGGCGGGATGAGGCTGACCACCGCCTCCAGCACCTGCTCGACGTTGGTACCGAGCTTGGCGGATACCAGCGGAGCCATTGACGCGTCGATGCCGATAATATCCTCGATTTCGGCCCGCGCCTCCTCGGGTCGTGCGCTCGGCAGATCGATCTTGTTGATGACCGGCACGATCTCCAGCCCGTGCTCCACCGCGAGATAGGTGTTCGCCAGCGTCTGCGCCTCAATACCCTGCGACGCGTCCACAATGAGGATCGCGCCCTCACACGCCGCCAGCGAGCGGGACACCTCGTAGTTGAAGTCCACGTGACCCGGCGTGTCGATGAGATTAAAAATGTACGTTTCACCGTCGGCCGCGTCGTACGACACCGTAACCGCGTGCGCCTTGATGGTGATACCGCGCTCGCGTTCGAGGTCCATACTGTCTAACAGCTGATCCTCCATATCCCGCAGTGCCACGGCGCGGGTATGCTCTAAAATACGGTCAGCCAGCGTGGACTTGCCGTGGTCGATGTGGGCGATGATGCAGAAATTGCGGGTATGCTCACGTCCCATACTCGCCCTCCTTCCGCTGTGCCGAGCCGGTAAACGGCTGACCGTCGGTGCGTACCGGCTGCCCCTGCTCGTCCAGCGTGATGGCCACGACGTCCGAGCGGGTATACTTGCGGATATCCCGCATACGGAACTGATCCATATCCGTCACAAAGGTGATGGCCATACCGTGCCGCTTGGCACGGCCGGTACGCCCGATGCGGTGCAGATAATATTCGTTTTCCTCGGGAATATCGTAATTGAACACGGCCTCCACGTCGTCCACGTCGATGCCGCGCGCCGCCACGTCGGTGGCTACGAGAATTTCAAATTTACCCTTGCGAAAGCCCTCCATCACGCGGTTGCGTTGCCCCTGCGGGATATCGCCGTGCAGGCAATCCACCGAGCAACCGCGTTTGGCGAGCTGCTTCGCCAGCCACGCGACGGTACTCTTACGGTTGCAGAAGATCATCGAGCGTTTCAGCTCCAACGCCGTCAGCAGTGAGCAGATGCGATCCACACGGTCGCCCACCGCCGCCTCCAGCGAATACTGCACGATGTGCGGACGATCCTCGCCCTTGGCCTCCACGGTGATCTCCACCGCGTCGTGCTGGTACTCCCACGCCACGTCCATCACCTCGCGGGAGATGGTGGCGCTGAACAGCGCCACCTGCGTGTCGCTCGGGGTCGCGTTCAGAATTTTCCGCACGTCACGGATAAAGCCCATCTTCAGCATTTCATCCGCCTCATCCAGCACCACCGTGTACACGTTGCCCAGCCATACCGTGCCGCGGTTCATATGGTCTAATAAGCGGCCGGGGGTCGCCACCACGATGTGCGGCTCCTTTTTCAGTGCGGTGATCTGGCGTTGGATGGACTGCCCGCCGTACAGCGCGACGACGTGAATTTCGGGTGTATATGCGGCCAGCAACTTTAAGTCCTCGGCGATCTGGATGCACAGCTCGCGCGTCGGACAGATAACGACGCCCTGAATATCGTGGCAATCCGGACGGAAGCACTCCAACAGCGGGATACCGAACGAGCAGGTCTTACCGGTACCGGTGGGTGCCTTCGCGATAACGTCGCGCCCCTCCAGCAACGGCGGGATAGCGCGTTCCTGAATGGGTGTTGCCTGCGAAAAGCCCATCGCGGACAGCGCCCGCATCAATTCGGGGCGCAACTCCAATGCTTCAAATCCGTTCGTTACCTGTGCCATGCTCTACCGTAACCTCCAAGGGAATAACTCTATATTTGGTCTAGTATAGCACAAATTTCGCCAATGAGCAAGAGAAAAAACACATATTATTATCGGTATTTCGCCGCACGACCCCAAACCAACCCCGTCTAACTCGTATAATTGTCAATCAACCCCGCCAGCTCCTCCTCACTCGCCACACGCACCCCGTCTGCCAACCGTTCCTGCTCCTCCGTCGGCAGCGTCAGCACGTCCACCTCGTATTCCTCCAGCACGGTCACCCCGTCGGCGGTGAGCCGCACCAGCCGTCCGTCCCGTACACTGAGCACCTGCGGAAACGCCGTGTCACCGTCGGTCATCTCGGGCACGACCGTCCGCTCACTGCCCTGCGGGATCAGCACGCTCGCCCACGTCGCCGCGCCAATGAGCAACACGCACGCAATGATGACGGGAAACCACCGTTTATTGCGTTCCCGTGCGGTTTCCGGCATAAAACCACTCCTTTCCGTTCATATTCACTAGTGTTGTCTGCCGACAGGCGATTATTCTTTACAAATTTGTCATTTGACATTTCCGTGTTTCTGCTATAATATATACTTGTAAAATTATGTATGCGCCTATCCTCTCACCTCCCCTTGTCAGGGTAGGTACACGCTGCAGGCGTGCCGGAGGGGAGTCAAGCATTATGCAAACACCAACGCCCCAAAGGAGGACTCCGAACGATGACTTTCCGAAAACCCGCCTTCCTCGACAATTTCGCCGATTCGCGTCTGCGCCGTGTGCTGTCCGGCATCGGTAAGACCCTGCTGACCATCGGCCTCATTCTGGTGATCACCGGCTGCATCGTCGCTTGCGTGTTGACGGTGTATCTCGCCACGTCCTTTGAGGGCGAGGGCTCGCTGCCGGACGTCGATCTCATCAACCAGAATCAGACCTCCATCGTGATGGTGCAGAACGACAGCGGCCAGTACGTAGAATACCAGCGCATCGCCGGCGTTCAGCGCGAATGGGCAAGCCTGAGCGAAATCCCCGTCAACCTGCAAAACGCCGTCGTCGCCATCGAGGACGAACGCTTCAACGAGCACTACGGCGTGGACTGGAAGCGTACCATCTCGGCCGTTGCCAACCTCATCCTGCATTTCAACGACACCGAGTACGGCGGCTCCACGCTGACCCAGCAGCTCGTCAAAAACCTCACAGACAACGACGATCATACCATCCAGCGTAAGGTCACCGAGATCTTCACCGCCATCGAGATGGAGGAGTACTATACCAAGGACGAAATTTTGCAAGCGTACCTGAACATCATCCCGCTCACCGGCACCATTGAGGGTGTCGGCGCGGGTGCGCGGTACTACTTCGGCAAGGACGTGACCGAGCTGACGCTGGCGGAATGTGCGATACTCGCCAGCATCACCAACAACCCCAGCCGCTACAATCCCTATACGCATCCCAAGGCACTCATCAGCCGCCAGCAGACCGTGCTGTATAAGATGCACGAGCTGGGCTTCATCACCACCGACGAATACTATCAGGCTCTCGGCGAGGAGCTGCACTTCGTCAGCAGCGTCAATTCCTCCCAGATTTACGACTATTATACCGATATGCTGATCGACGAAGTCGCCGAGGATCTGATGGAGACCTACGGCTACACCGAGTCGCAGGCCAAAAATATGGTGTTCTACGGGGGACTTACCATCTATTCCTGCGAGGATCCCACCCTGCAAGCCAAGGCCGAGGCCATCTACGCGGACGACGCGAACTTCCCCGACAAGATCGCCGAGGACGAGGAGGATCCGCAGGCCGCTATTTACGTGATGGATTACACCGGCAAAACGGTCGCCGTGGTCGGCGGTCGCGGCGAAAAGACGGCGAACCGCGTGCTAAACCGCGCCACCTCGTCGATGCGCCAGCCCGGCTCGGCGATGAAGCCCATTGCGGTGTACGCACCGGCGGTGCAGCTGGGGCTTATCCATTTCTCGTCCCCCGTCAGAAACGCGCCCATCACGCTGTCCGACGGCACCAAGTGGCCGAAGAACTACAACCAGAGCCGTCCGACCGACAGCGGTATGACCATCGTCGACAAGGCAATCCAGTCGTCGATGAACACCGTCCCCGCTCAGCTTTTGCAGATTATGACCCCGCAACGCTCGTTCGATTTCCTCACCGGCTCGCTGAAAATGTCCTCACTGGTAACCTCGGACGGCAAGGGGCACACGGATATCGACTACGCGCCGATGGCACTCGGCGGTATGACCAACGGCGTGTACCCGCAGGAGATCGCCGCCGCCTACCAGATCTTCGGCAACGGCGGTATCTATAACGAGCCGTACTCCTACACCCGCGTGGAGCAGAACGGCGAGGTCATCCTCACCAAGGGTCCCACCAACGTGCAGGTGCTGGATACCGATTCCGCCTACGTTATGAACCGCCTGCTGCAAAACGTCGTGCAGGGCAGCTACGGTGCAACCGCGAGCTCGCTCAAATCCTCGTGGAAGGATTGGGAGATCTTCGCCAAGACCGGTACCACGCAGGAAAACAACGACGTGTGGCTGGTCGGCGGCACTACGCAGTACGTGGCCGCCTCGTGGTTCGGCTACGACCAGAATCAGGCGCTGACCGGCAAGCAGACCTCCGCCGCCCGCAATCTGTGGAACAAGGTGATGCTCGCCCTGCGTGACAACAACGCCGTCAAGACCTTCGACTCCTACGCCGGCACCACCGTGGAAGCGTCCTTCTGTTACGACAGCGGCCTGCTTGCGACCGACAAGTGCAAGACCACCGGCATCGGTGTGTATAAGCCGGATCAACTGCCCGAGCCGTGCACCACCCACGGCGGCACGCAGCTCCCCACCACGGAGAGCACCACCGCAACCACAACGACGACCACCTCCCCCGCCGCGTAACTTCAACGCATACACCCACGCCCGTCCCTCACGGACGGGCGTGCTCTTTTACAGACGACGGCTCGCCCTCGCCCGCACAACCCAACGCCAACCCCGTCAACGTCTAACCTCTAAAATCTTCCCCTAAATCCCAAAATTTCTCTTGATTTTTCCACTTATCTGTGCTATAGTGTTTTCATCGTTTGCACAACTGTACGCAGGAGGTGGACACTATGACAACCCCACCCGACGAATGGGTACTGGTACGCGCCGACGTTTTGCCGGACGTATACCGCCGTGTACTCGCCGTCGAGGCCGATCTGTCCTCAGGTCGCGTGACCTCGGTCAGCAAGGCGGTTCGCCTGCACGGTATCTCGCGCAGCGCGTATTATAAGTATAGGGGCGCCGTGGCTCCCTACGTCGGTCGCGCCACTCCCGCCACGATGACGGTGGAGCTGCTGTTGCAGGACTGTCCCGGTGTTCTCTCGTGCGTGCTGTCCGCGTTTGCCAAGGCGGGTGCGAACATACTGACCGTCAACCAGGATTCCCCCGAAAGCGGCGCGGCACGGGCGACCGTCTGTGCGCGCACGGATGCGATGTCCACCCCCATCGACCTGTTCGTTGAGCAGTTGGGTCGCATCCCGGGCGTTCGCCATATACGGCTGACGCGTTCATAGCAAGGAGGCAGTTTATATGATAAGGATAGCAATTTTGGGGCACGGCGTGGTCGGCTCCGGCGTAGCCGAGGTGCTGCGCCAAAACAAGGATACCATCACCCACAAGGCCGGTGACGAGATCGCGATCAAGCGTATTCTGGATCTGCGCAGCTTCCCCGAGCTGCCGTACGCCGAGCTGTTCACCACGTCGTTTGACGATATTCTGAACGATGAGGAGATCCGCATCGTCGTGGAAACGATGGGCGGTCTGCATCCCGCGTACGAGTTCGTCAAGGCGTGTCTGCTCGCGGGCAAAAGCGTGGTGACCTCCAACAAAGAGCTGGTCGCCGCCTACGGTGACGAGCTGCTCGCCACCGCGCGTGATAACGGCTTAAACTTTATGTTCGAGGCCAGCGTCGGAGGCGGTATCCCGATCCTGCGTCCGCTGGATCAGTGTCTCGCCGCCAACGAGGTCGGCGAGATCGCCGGTATCCTCAACGGCACCACCAACTTTATGCTCACCCGTATGGTGCAGGACGGTATGGATTTCGATACTGCACTGAAGGAGGCACAGGAGCTCGGCTACGCGGAGCGCAACCCCGCCGCCGACGTGGAGGGGCACGATGCCTGCCGCAAGATCTGTATTCTCGCCTCGCTCGCGTTCGGCAAGCACGTGTTCCCCGATCAGGTGTACACCGAGGGTATCACCAAGCTCACCCCCGCAGATGTCAAATACGCCGAAGCGATGAACTGCGTCATCAAGCTGATCGGTCGTGTCCGTCAGCAGGGCGATCGGCTGCATTGTCTGGTCGCGCCGATGCTCATTCCGAAGTCCAGCCTGCTCGCCGACGTCAATGACGTGTTCAACGGCATTATGGTGCGCGGCAACGCCATCGGTGACGTGGTGTTCTACGGTCGCGGTGCGGGCAAGCTGCCCACCGCCTCCGCCGTGGTGGCCGACGTCATTGACGAAGCCCGCCACCTGGAGACCCGCAAGCCTCTGTTCTGGGGCGCGGGCGATCCCGAGTACGTGCTGGATGCCAAGACCGACAGCTATACGTGGCTTCTCCGCTTTAAGACCTCCGACGCACAGGCACTGCTCAACCGCCTGCACGAAGCGCTCGGCGAGGTCGCCCCGGTAGCCTACGCCGGCGCACCCGGGGACGAGGTCGCCGTGCGCACACCCGCCGTATCCGAGGCGGTGCTGACCGATAAGCTCACCGCACTGACCGATATTACGCTCGTCAGCCGCCTGCGCGTCGCAGAACTGTAATTCGTTCCAAGGAGGAATAATCTATGTTGATCGTAAAGAAATTCGGCGGCAGCTCGGTCGCCAACGCCGAGCGCGTGATGAACGTCGCCCGCATCGTGACCGACACGTACCGTGAGGGTCACGAGGTCGTGGTGGTCGTCTCCGCGCAGGGCGACACCACCGATGATCTCATCGAAAAGGCCCGCGAGATCGACCCCAACGCCAACAAGCGCGAGATGGATATGCTTCTCGCATCCGGCGAACAGATCTCGATCTCGCTGCTGGCAATGGCGTGCGAAAAGCTGGGTTGCCCGGCCATTTCGCTGCTCGGCTGGCAGGCGGGCTTCCGCACGGATTCCAAGTATTCCGTCGCCCGCATCAAGAAGGTCAAGAGCGAGCGCATCCGCGCCGAGCTGGATAAGAAAAAGATCGTCATCGTCGCGGGCTTCCAGGGCCTCAACAAATACGACGACGTCACCACTCTCGGCCGCGGCGGCTCGGATACCAGTGCGGTCGCTATCGCAGCGTCGATGCACGCCGATCTGTGCCAGATCTACACCGACGTGGAGGGCGTGTACACCGCCGACCCGCGCAAGGTTCCCGGTGCGCGCAAGCTCGATGAGATCACCCACGACGAAATGCTGGAGCTGGCGACGCTGGGCGCCCAGGTTCTCAACAACCGCTCCGTGGAAATGGCAAAGAAATACGGTATTGAGCTGGAGGTTCTCTCCAGTATGGTCAAAGCACCCGGCACCAAAGTTAAGGAGGTCACCAACGTGGAAAAAATGTTGATCACAGGCGTAGCAAAGGATACCAGCATCGCGCGTATCGAGATCGTGGGTCTGCCCGACTCGCCCGGCATCGCCTTTAAGCTGTTCTCGATGGTTGCTCAGGCTCACGTGAACGTGGATATCATCCTGCAATCCGTCGGTCGTGACGGCACCAAGGATATCTCGTTCACCGTCCCGGAGCAGGACGGCGAAAAGACCGTCGCGGCACTGCGCGAGTATTGCGAGCGCAAGGGTGTCAAGCGCATCAACTGCGATACCGACCTTGCGAAGATCTCGGTCGTGGGCGCGGGCATGGAAACGCACGAGGGTGTGGCCGCCAAGATGTTCGAGGCACTGGCCGACGCCAACATCAATATCCAGACCATCTCCACCAGCGAGATCAAGATCTCGGTGCTGATCGACCGTAAGGATGCCGACCGCGCCGTTCTCGCCGTGCACGACAAATTCTTCGACAACGAGGATTAAATCCCCAGCGATCTGCAAAAAGCCGCGCTCCCGCGGCTTTTTCTTTTCCCTCTCCGCCGTTCGCACGTCCCAAACCAACACCGCGGGGCGGTGGCAAGCGCCCGCCGCCTGCCATCTGTGAGAAAGGAGGCTCCCCTATGCCGCTCGGCATCTACCTGCACGTCCCGTTTTGCGCATCTAAATGCCCGTACTGCGACTTTTATTCCGTCGTATCCACCGAAGCTCAGTGGGATGCCTACACCGCCGCGCTGTGCGCCGCCGTCGAACACTGGGCGGTTCTCACCGACGAAACCGCCGATACGCTGTACCTCGGCGGCGGCACGCCGAGCCTGCTCGGCCCCGACCGCCTCACGCAGCTCATCACCACCGCCCGTCGGGCGTTTCGTATTCCCGACACCGCCGAGATCACGCTGGAGGCCAACCCCGGCCACGATCTCCGCGATATTTTCGCCGCGTTTGCGGCGGCGGGCGGCAACCGTCTGTCACTCGGTATGCAGGCCGTGAATGACGCACACCTGCATACCCTCGGTCGCCGTCACACCGTGCACGACACCGAAGCGGCGGTGCGCACGGCACAGGCTGCCGGTATTCACAACGTTTCGCTGGATATGATGCTCGGCACCCCCAATCAGACCGCCGCCGACGTACGCGCGGCGGCTGAACGCTGTGCACAGTGGGGCGCGTCGCACGTGTCGGCCTATCTGCTGAAAATCGAGCCCGGCACCCCGTTTGCCGCCGCACCGCCCGCCGTCCCCGATGAGGAGTCCACCGTGGCGCTGTACCACACGGCTGCGGAGGCACTGGAGACGCACGGCTACCGGCAGTATGAGATCTCCAACTTCGCCCGTCCCGGTTGTGAAAGCCGTCACAATATGAAATACTGGCGCTTAGACCCGTACCTCGGTCTCGGCCCGTCGGCTCACTCCTTTTGGGAGGGTCGCCGCTTCGCCTACCCGCGCGATCTCGCCGCGTTTATCGACGGGTGCGAGCCGTCGGCGGAAAATCCCGAGCAAGACGGTATTCCCGAAAACTCGCCCGAAGAGTACGCTATGCTGCGCCTGCGCCTTGTCGCAGGTCTGCGCGAGGACGGCTATCAAGCCCGTTACGGTGCGCCCATCCCCGCCGTGTGGCGGCAACGCGCGGCACATCTGCCTCCCACGCTCATCACGTGCGACGAGGACGGTCTCCGCCTCACCCGCGATGGCTTCCTCGTCTCCAATGCCATCCTCGCCCATCTGTTGAACTGACCGCAACGTGTCTAAATCCGCGTGGGAATTTCCCTTGACAATCCCACCGCCGTCGTATAATGAAATAGGCAACTATGCACAGGAGCCTTCATTACGTTTGATAATTGCGTCATTGATAAATTTTCGTTTGAGGAGCGCGAGGCCATCGTGGTGCATCCCACCGTGCCGTCCAACGGCTACTGGGTCTGGAAAGCGGAATATTTCGATGCGTTCCCGAACTTTGAGGAAGCAACGGTACAGCGCGGCTATCACATCTGCTTTATCGACCACGACAACCGCCGGGCCTCGCCCGACTCCATCGAGCAGTCGGCACGTTTTCTGAAATTCGTTGCCGAAAAGTACAATGTAAAGCAGCGCGGCATCGCCGTCGGTATGAGCTGCGGCGGTCTGATCTCGACCACACCGGCCGAGAAGCGCCCCGAGCTTATTGACGTTCCGCACCTCCACGCACCCGTGATAAACGTCCTCAGTCTGGCGGGTTTCGGCGAAATAAAAGAGAACTCGCCGGACTCGTTCCGCCGTGAGATCTTCGATACCTACAACCTCTCCCCCAGCTCGCCGGTCTCCTTCCGCGGCAGCCCCATCGACAATATGCGACCGCTCATCGACCGCAAGATCCCCGTTATTATGCTGTACGGCAATATGGATAAGGTGGTCAAACGGCAACGTGCCGGAGAACTTCTACCGTGAAAACGGCGGCGCCATCAAGGTCATCCGCAAATCTATGGTGGGGCGCCGCCCCCACGGTCTCAACGATCCCCAGCCCATCATCGACTTTGTCGAGGCTCACCTCGGCGAAGCGATCTGACGGTTTCTTTCCTATAAAACGGGCGAACGACACCTGCGCATCCCAAACCGGCACCGTAGGGTGCCGATGCCTACATCGGCCCGCCATCGCCCGCACAAACTTCAATCAACGCACAAAAGAACGCGCCGACACGCTGATATGCACCCCAAAAGTTAGACACTTTTGGAGGTGTATATTTTTATGGGTAAAACAGGAAGAAAAAACAAAACTTATAGCGCAGAATTCAA